>NZ_BAAGTX010000017.1:0-104218 GCF_054781695.1 Thalassiella azotivora | reverse complement strand
GCGGCGGCCGAGGGCGTCGCGTCCGGGTCGTACTCGGGCAGGCCGCCGGTGCCACCACCCCCGTCCGAGCAGGCCGTCAGCGCCGCCAGCGCGACGTCTCGGCGAGGGTCTGGTCGACCGACAACGTGTCCTCCTCGTGGAGCGGCTAGACGGTGAGCCGCGGGTCCGCGGCCTCACCCAGCGCGCGGGCGACGTCGCGGACCTCGTCGGCGAGCCCCGGGTCGTCGCCCCGCGCGAGGCCGGCGACCTGGACCACGGTACGCCCGGGCCCTGAGGCCGGGAGCACCCGGACCCAGAGGCGGCGACGGCGGACGAACAGCGACGCCACCAGCCCCACCATCGCGAGCACCGCGAAGACGAGGGCCGGCACCTTGCCGGGGTCGTGGCGGACGTCCACGGCTGCGAACCGGGTGAGGTCCTCGAACGTGATGCTGCCGTGCCCGTCGGGCAGCTCCACGGTCTGCCCCGGCGCCAGGACCACCCGGAACAGGTCGCCGTCGTCCGCGGTCAGCTGCGTCAGGCCCTCGGTGTCGAGCCGGAACACGGACTGCGGCACCCCGTCGTCCAGACCGAGGTCCCCGACCCACGCCGTGAGCACCATCCGCGGGTCCCGCGCGTCCGGGAACACCGACCGCGGCCCCTGCTCGTCCAGCACGAAGGTCGGCAGCAGCAGCGCCTGCACGCCGACCTGCTCCGGCCGCGCGTCCGGGGCCTTGACCACCCCGGTCGAGGAGTAGAAGGCGTCCACCGGCAGGAACGGGACCGCCCCGCTGAAGGCGACGTCCCCGTTGCCGTCGCGGACCGTGACCAGCGGGGCGTAGCCGTTGCCGGACAGGTACACGTTCGCCGACCCGACCGACAGCGGCTCGTTGACGCGGATCGTCTCCCGGCGCGGCTCGGCGCCGGGCTCGTCGACGACGGTGACCCGGGCGGTGAAGTCCCGCGGCGCGGCGAACTGGTTGCCGCCCGCCTGCTCCTCGAAGGACACCTCCAGGTCGTCCAGGGTCACCTGGAACGGCGGCAGCTCCTCCGGCTCGAAGAGGGTGCCCGGGTCGATCGAGTCGTAGTCGACGAGCGTGTTCGTGAACGTCCCGCCGGTCGTCACGAGGGCCTCCCCCCGGTAGCCGTAGAGCGACCCGGCGGCGACGGCGACGAGCAGACCGACGAGCGACAGGTGGAACAGGACGTTGCCCGTCTCGCGCAGGTAGCCGCGCTCGGCCGACACCGACGGCTGCCCGTCGTCCTCGCGCACGTCGGCCCGGTACCGGCGGCGGCGCAGCACGCCACGGGCAGCGGTCAGCACCGCCGCGGGGTCGCCGTCCACCTCGAGCGTCTCGTGCGCGGGCATCCGCTCCAGGCGGCGCGGCGTGCGCACCGGCCGGGCCCGCACC
Organism: Thalassiella azotivora; assembly: GCF_054781695.1. Taxonomy (NCBI): domain Bacteria; kingdom Bacillati; phylum Actinomycetota; class Actinomycetes; order Kineosporiales; family Kineosporiaceae; genus Thalassiella; species Thalassiella azotivora. Next base: position 102,827 of record NZ_BAAGTX010000017.1, on the reverse strand, counting down.
GCCGCCCAGTGCACCCGGGCCCTGGGCAGGACGCACCCGACCAGCGAGACGAACAGCAGGAGGTAGACGGCCGAGAACCACGGCGAGGCGTAGACGTCGAAGAACCCGAGCCGGTCGAGCCACGGGCCGGAGGTGGGGTTGTCCTGCAGGTACTGCGCGACGGCGGCCGCGTCGATCCCGCGCTGGGGGAACACCGACCCGGGCAGCGCCGCGATCGACAGCATGAGCAGCAGGAACAGCGCGGTGCGCATGCTCGTCAGCTGCCGCCAGGCGAAGCGCGCCAGCCCGACGGCACCGAGCTGGGGCAGGACGGGGTCCTCGTCCGGCCCGCGAGAGGGCGCGGGCGGTGCGGTCGTCGTGCCGCGGGCGTCGTCGGCCACGTCAGATCACCGTCTCGAACGAGGAGACGGGCACGCGCAGCAGGTCGACCCACTGCGTCCACACGCCGGTGACGAGCAGGACCCCCACGAGCACGAGCATCGCCCCGCCGAACCGGGCGATGCCGACCCGGTGGCGGCGCAGCACGTCCAGGGCACGCATCCCGCGGGAGAAGCCGAGGGCGACCAGCACGAACGGCAGCCCCAGCCCCAGGCAGTAGACGAAGGCGAGGAACGCCCCGCGCCCCGGCCCGGACGCGGCGTCCAGCGTCAGGGCGATGACGGCGCTGAACACCGGGCCGATGCACGGCGCCCAGCCGAGCCCGAACACCACGCCCAGCAGCGGCGCCCCGGCCAGGCCGGCGGCCGGGCGCACGGGCAGCCGGCGCTCGCGCTGCAGCGCCGGGAAGGCGCCGAGGAACACCAGGCCCATGAGGATCACGACGACGCCCATCACCCGCGAGATGGTGTCGTCCCACCGCTGCAGCGCCGCGCCCAGGCCGCCGGCCAGCACGCCGATCGCCATGAACACGGCCGTGAACCCGAGAACGAACAGGGCCGCGCCCCCGACCACGCGGCCGCGGGACTGGCGGTCCAGGTCGACCCCGCTCAGGCCGGTGACGTACCCCAGGTAGCCGGGGACGAGCGGCAGCACGCACGGCGAGGCGAACGAGACCAGGCCCGCGAGCGCCGCGACCGGGACGGCGAGCAGCAGCGGTCCGTCCAGGACCGTGTCGGCGAGGGCCTCCCCCACGTCCAGGGCGCTCACGCCTCCGCCAGCGCGTCGTCCACGAGCGTGCGCAGCACCGACGGGTCGACCACCCCGAGCACCCGCGCGGCGACACGGCCCTCGCGGTCGATGACGAGCGTCGTGGGCACCGCCTGGGGGCTGACCGACCCACGCAGGGCGGAGATCGCCGCGCCGTCGGTGTCGATGATCGAGGGGTAGGTGATCTCGAAGGTCCGCTGGAAGGCCTGCGCGGTCGGCGGGTCGTCACGGGTGTTGACGCCGACGAAGCGCACGCCGTCGTCGGCGTACTCGGCGGCCGCCTCGCGCAGGTCGGGTGCCTCGGCTCGGCACGGCCCGCACGCGGCGTACCAGACGTTGAGCACGACGACGTCGCCGCGCCACTCGGCCAGGGAGACGGGGTCGCCCTCGGCGCTGGTGCCGGTCAGCTCGACCGGCTCGCCCCGCTCGGACACCGCCAGCTCGGTGACCGTCCCGTCACCGGCGACGTAGCCCCTGCCGTCGCCCGAGCGCGCCTGGTCCTGCAGGTCGGTGGTGCCGCACCCGGCCAGGGCGAGCGCGGCGCCGAGGAGCAGCCCGGTCGCGGCGCGCCGGCGGCGAGCCCCCGGCTGACGGGCGGAGCGGGGCCCGCGCATCAGGCGCCCGCCACGGGGTTGGCGCCGGGCAGCAGGTCACCGGCGGGCTCGCTGTACCGGACGCCGACGAGGTGGTCGTCCTCGTAGTCCAGGGAGGTCAGGGACGCCAGGGTGCACTCGCGGCGGCGCGGGTCGTGGACGAAGCGGCGCCGCTCGGCCGCCAGCCGGGCGATCCACACCGGGAGCTGGTGGCTGACCACGACGGCCTCGTGACCGCGGGCGGCGTCCCGGGCGTCCGCGGCCGCGGCGTGCATCCGGGCGGCGATGACCCGGTAGGGCTCCCCCCAGGACGGCCGCAGCGGGTTGCGCAGGTGCCACCAGTGCCGGGGGTGGCGCAGCGACCCGTCCCCCACCCCGAAGGTCAGACCCTGGAAGTGGTTGCCGGCCTCGATGACCCGTTCGTCGGTCGCGACGTCCAGGCCGTAGGCGGCGGCCACGGGCGCCGCGGTCTGCTGGGCCCGCTCCAGCGGCGAGGCGACGACGTGCACGACGTCGTGGCCGCGCTCGCGCAGGTGGTCGGCGACGCGCTGGGCCATCTGCCGGCCGAGCTCGGAGAGGTTGTACCCGGGCAGGCGCCCGTACAGGACGCCCTCGGGGTTGTGGACCTCACCGTGCCGCAGCAGGTGGACCGTGGTGCGCGTCATGGGGCGATTCTCGCAAACGGGGGCGGGTGGGTGGACCGACGCCCCCGTCCCCGGCCGGCGGGCCGGGGACGGGGGCGTCGGCGTGCTGGGGACCGCGCCGGGCGGGGTCAGAGCCGCCAGCAGCTGGACAGGGCGCGGTGGCCGGCGAAGCGGGCCTCGAGGAAGGCGAACGCCTCGGGGTAGGAGCGCAGCATGCCGCCGACGTGGCCGGGGGCCGCGTTGGTCCCGAGGCGCACCGTGGCGCCCTGCCGGCACCACCGCTGGGCCAGGCCGCGGCCGACCTCGTAGGGGATGACGTCGTCCAGGACGCTGTGCGTGACCAGCACCGGCGCGGTGGGCCGGCGCTCGCCGATGACGTTGTCGGCCATGACGGAGGCGAACGGCTCCTCCTCCATGACCTGCGTGACCGGCCGCCCGTCGGCCGTCAGGGTGCTGGACCGGGTGAAGCCGTAGCCGAGGACGGCGTCCCCGACGCAGGACTCCCGCAGCTCGTCGAGCACCCGGCGGCCGCGGTCGTTGAGGTAGGGGTCGGTGTCGACGTCGTAGCTCTCGGCCAGCCCGGCGAGCGCGTACCCGAGGAAGCCGAAGTAGAGGCTGCCGTCGAGGTTGCGGCCGACGGGTCCGAGGTCCGCCGGCGGGGCGCCCGCGACGGCTCCCTTCAGCGCCAGCTCGGGGGCGTAGGTCGGCGCGAGCTCGACCGCCGACGCCGCCGCGGCACCCCCCTGGGAGTACCCCGTCAGGCCGACGGGGCCGGCGTCCGGCAGGCTCGCCTCGGGCAGGCGCTGGGCGGCGCGGACCACGTCGAGCAGCGCGTTGCCGGTGACCTCGCGGCTGACGTAGGTGTGCAGGCCGGGGGTCCCCAGCCCCTGGTAGTCGGTGACGGCCACACCCCAGCCGCGGTCGAGGAGGCCCTTGACGAAGACGCCCTCGTAGTCGCTGCCGGCGGCGAACAGCCGGGACGGCGCGCAGTGGTCGCCCAGTCCCTGGGTGCCGACGCCGTACCCGATGACGGGCCGCTCACCCGGGCCGGTCCAGGCCCGGTTCGGGGTCAGCACGGTGCCGGTCACGGCGATCCGCTCGCCGGTGCGGTCGGTGGAGACGTACATGACCCGGTGGGCGGTGGCGTCCGCGCGGACGAGCCGCAGGGGGTCGACGTAGAACGGCATCGGCTCGGAGCGCACCACGTCCCCGGGCGCGCCGGTGAGGGCCGCGGGCGGGGCGTAGAAGTCCTCGTCGACGGCAGGGGCGGTCTGCGCGACCTCCGTGGTGACGCCGTGGGGGACGTCGGCGGTGTCGGCGGCCGAGGCCGGCGCGGCCGAGCCGGCGACGGCGACGGCGACGCCGGTGGCGACGAGGGCGAGGGCGGGACGGTGACGGAGCGGGCGGAAGGCGGGGCGGTGGCGCATCCAGGGACCTCCGGTGTCGGGTTACCGGCTGGTAACCGTTCACCGAGAGCGTGACCGAAGTTACCTGTGACGCCCAGTCTTGATTTGTCGGCCCCTGTCGCGTAACGACGGGGTGGAAACGGGTGGCTTTCCCAGCAGGCGGAAACCGACCGTCCCGAGGGACGGACGGTGTCCGCTACGTCGTCATGCGCTCGGCCGAGCGGTCAGGTGCCGGCGGCCGCCGCTGCGCGCGCCGCCGCTGGCAGCGCCGAGACGACCCGCGCCACCGCCTCGTCGTCGTGCGCGGCGGAGACGAACCACGCCTCGAAGGCGCTGGGGGGCAGGTGCACGCCCTGGGCCAGCATGCTGTGGAAGAAGGCGCGGTGGGCGGTGAGGTCCTGCCGCTGGGCCCCGGCGTAGTCGGTGACCGGGTCCGGCCCGAAGAAGACGCTGAACATCGAGCCGGCGTGGTTGACGGTGTGGGCCACCCCCGCCTCGGCGAGCGCGGCGGAGGCCTCGCGCGACAGGGTCGCCGCCACGCGCTCGAGGTGCGCGTAGACCTCCGGGGTGCAGCCGCGCAGGGTGGCGAGCCCGGCCGCGGTGGCGACGGGGTTACCGCTGAGCGTGCCCGCCTGGTAGACGGGGCCCACGGGCGCGAGGTGGCGCATCACCTCGGCGCGGCCCCCGAAGGCCGCGGCCGGGAACCCGCCGCCCATCACCTTGCCGAACGTGATGAGGTCGGGCGCCCCGCCACCCTGCTCGCCCTCGTGCCCGAGCCAGCCCGCGCGCGAGACGCGGAAGCCGGTCATCACCTCGTCGCTGACCAGGAGCGCCCCGTGGGCGCGGGTGACCTCGCGCAGGAGCGCGGTGAACCCGGGCGCGGGCGCCACGACGCCCATGTTGCCGGCCGCCGCCTCGGTGACGACGCAGGCGATCCGGTCGCCGTGCTCGGCGAAGACGGCCCGCACCGCGTCGGGGTCGTTGTACGGCAGCACGAGCGTGTCGGCGGCGCTGGCCCCGGTGACACCTGGGGTGTCGGGCAGGGCGAAGGTGGCCACCCCCGAGCCGGCCGAGGCGAGCAGCGCGTCGACGTGCCCGTGGTAGTGCCCGGCGAACTTCACCACGACGCTGCGGCCGGTGAACCCGCGGGCCAGCCGGATCGCGCTCATCGTCGCCTCGGTGCCCGAGCTGACCAGGCGGACCTGCTCGACCGCCGGGACCCGCGCGACGATCTCCTCCGCCAGCAGCACCTCGTTCTGCGACGGGGTGCCGAACGAGAACCCCTGCTCGGCCGCCTCGCGGACGGCGGCGAGGACGTCGGGGTGGGCGTGGCCCAGGATCATCGGGCCCCAGGAGCAGATGAGGTCGACGTACTGGCGCCCGTCGGCGTCCCAGAGGTACGCCCCCCGCGCGCGGGTCGTGAAGCGGGGCGTGCCGCCGACTGCGCGGAAGGCGCGCACCGGGGAGTTGACGCCCCCGGGGGTGACGCGCTGGGCGCGGTCGAACAGGACCTCGGACGCGGGGGCCTCGTAGGGGTAGCTCACCGGGCCATCCTGCCGTCCGACGGTGCACCCGCACCCGGCGGGGCGTCCGCCGCGAGGTGGTGGGCCGCGGTCGTCAGGCCGGTGCGGAGCCGGCGTCGAGCGAGCGCGTCAGGACCCCGGCCACGAGGCCGTCGTCCCCGGCCGTCCCGGGCTGGCGCTCGATCCCCTGCCGCAGCTTGTCGAGCAGCCGGCCGAGCGTCGCCACCTCCTCGGGGTCCAGTGGTCCGAACAGTCGGGTGCGGACGCTCTCGACGTGCACCGGAGCGGCCTCGACGAGGACGTCGTAACCGGTGTCGGTGAGCTCGGCGAGGACGCCGCGGCCGTCGTCCTCGCACCGGCGTCGCGTCACCAGGTCGCGCAGCTCCATCCGGGCGACGGTGTGCGTGAGCCGGCTGCGCGACTGGGCGACCTGCTCGGCCAGCTCGCTCATCCGCAGGCAGCGGTCGGGCGCCTCGGACAGCCGGACGAGGATCTCGTACTCGGGCATCGGCATCCCGGCGCTGCGCTCCAGGTCACCGCCGAGTCTCTCCCACAGGCGCTGGGTCACGTGCAGGTAGGCACGCCAGACCTGCTGCTCGTCCGGGGTCAGCCAGCGGTGTCGAGGCACGACGTGATCATAGTCAGCGGAATAGTTAGTTGAGCGTTGAAGTTCTTTCTGTCAGACTGGCCGCACGACCCCGAGGCACCGCCGGTGCCCGGGCAGTACCCAGAGAGCGACCCCAGAGCGTGACCGACGAGAGGGAGACCCCCATGACCACCACCACCGCCCTGCCCACCGGCCTGGTCGCCGGCACCTACACCATCGACGCGTCCCACTCCGAGGTCGGCTTCGTCGCCCGGCACGCGATGGTGACGAAGGTGCGCGGCCGCTTCGGCGACGTCCAGGGCACCCTGACCTTCGGCGACGACGTGGCCGCCTCCACCGCCGAGGCCACCGTCCAGGTCGCGTCGGTCGACACCGGCAGCGCCGACCGCGACGGCCACCTGCGCAGCGCCGACTTCTTCGACGTCGAGAACCACCCCACGATCACCTTCCGCTCCACCGGCGTGCGCGCCGACGGCGACGACTACCTCCTCGACGGCGAGCTGACGATCAAGGGCGTCACCAAGCCGGTCACCCTCGAGGTCGAGTTCGGCGGCGTGGCCACCGACCCGTTCGGCAACAGCCGGGTGGGCTTCTCGGCCGAGGCCGACGTCGACCGCGAGGACTGGGGCCTGACCTGGAACGCCGCGCTCGAGACCGGCGGCGTCCTCGTCAGCAAGAAGATCAAGCTCGTGCTCGACGTCTCGGCCATCAAGCAGGGCTGAGACCTCCGGACGACCACCGGACGACGACCGGACGACCTTCCGGACGACCACCGGCCCGCACCGGCCCGGGAGCGCTCCCCGCGGAGCGTCCCGGGCCGTGCCCGTGCGACCCCGCGTCCGGTCGCGCACGCCGGGACGCGTGCCTAGCCTGACGAGGTGACGACCCCCAGCGACGCACGACGCACGGACGGGGCGCCTCGCCCCGGCGAGGGCACGGCCCCCGGGACCCCGGTCGAGGAGGAGCTGCGCGCCGGTGACGGCGCGGACGGCGCCGAGAGCCGACCGCGCCACGGCCTGGTCGAGGAGTTCGACTCCGACCTCGGGTCGGCCCGCGTGGACCGTGGGGAGTGGGACACCCCGCACCCCGACGCCGACCCGCGACGGGGCGGCCACCCGGAGCGGGCCGCGCGCCAGCAGCGGAGCACCCCGCCCGAGGAGCTGGTCGGGACGGCCGGGCCAGGGCTCGGCGAGCCCGGCGACGAGGACGGCCCGTCGGGCCAGGACGTCGGCAGCATGGACGGCGAGGCGGGCGGCACCGCCGCGGGCCCCACCGAGGCCGAGCCCGCCTGAGGACCGCCCGTGGCCGCCGCGTCGAGCCGTGACACCGCAGGGGACGGGGCCGGCGGCCCGGACCCCGTCTCGCGGGCGTTCTCGGCCGTCCCCCGCCGGCACTTCCTGCCGGCCGCGCAGCGGCGGGCGGCCGACCGCGACGTCCCGCTGGACATCGGCCACGGCCAGACCAGCTCGCAGCCGTCGACCGTGGCGGCCATGCTCCGGCTCCTCGACGTGCGGCCGGGCCACCGGGTGCTGGACGTCGGCGCCGGGTCGGGGTGGACCACGGCCCTGCTGGCCGAGCTCGTCGGCCCCGTGGGCCGGGTCGTGGGCGTCGAGCTCGAGCCGGACCTCGCCGCCTGGGCCGCCCGCAACCTCACCGCCCACGGCAGCGGGCCGTGGGCTGCCGTGCACGCGGCGCGTCCGGGCGCGCTCGGGTGGCCGGAGCAGGCCCCGTTCGACCGGGTGCTCGTGTCGGCGATGGCCCGGGAGCTGCCGGCGGCGCTGGTCGAGCAGCTCGCACCGGGCGGCGTCCTCGTCGCGCCGGTCGCGGGGAGGATGACCCGGCTGGTGCGCTCCCGCTCCGGCGGCGCCGACGAGGTGACCCGGCACGGCAGCTACCGCTTCGTCCCGCTGCGTTGAGGCGCCCCCGCGGGGTGGCGCGCCGACCCTCCCTGGGCCGGGACGGGCGGCTCCCGGCCGCCGTGGCCCGTCCAGGTGAGGACAGCCGGTGACCCGGGGGCCACCGTGAGCGACCCCGGTGCACCAACGGGCATGCCGTGGGTCACGGTCCGGTCGCGACGGCCACGCGGACCCTCCCGCTCCCGCCACAATGACCGTCGTGTCCGACGTGAACCCGAACCAGCCGCAGGCGCCCCAGGGCGCCACCGACCCGCAGGCGCCGCCGGCCGGTGAGCAGCCGCCGCAGGCGCCCCAGCACGGCCAGGCCCCCCAGGCCGGTGGGCAGCCCCCGCAGGCGCCCCAGTACGGCCAGGCCCCGCCGGCGCCCTCGTACGGTCAGCCCGCCCCGTACGGCGCGCCCCCGCAGGAGCCGCCGTACGGCGCCCAGCCCGCCGCGCCCGGCCCGCAGTACGCCCCCGCCGCGACCGCGGTCGCCGGCGAGAACCCCTACGCGACCCAGCCCGCCGGCGGGTACCCGCCGGCCCAGGCCGGTCCGGGTGGTCCCGGCGGTCCCGGCCAGGGGCTGGCGATCGGCGCCCTGGTGGTGGGCGTCCTCGCCCTGCTGATGTGCTGGATCCCCTTCGTCAACATCGCCTCGATCCTGCTGGGCCTCGTCGGCCTGGTGCTCGGGATCGTGGCCCTGGCCAAGGTGCGCAAGGGCACCGCCCGCGGCAAGGGGATGGCCCTCGCCGGGGTCGTCACCTCCGTCCTGGCCGTCGTGGCCAGCATCGCCGTGCTGGTGGTCACCGTCCTGTTCATCCAGGACGTCAGCAACCAGGTCGAGAGCCAGGTCGGCGACCTGGAGAGCCTGCAGGACGACCTCAGCGAGCTCGAGGACGGTCTCGGCAGCGCGCAGGAGGTCGACCCCTCGGACGTCGTCGCGGTGGGCGAGACCGTGAGCGTCGGCGACTACACGGTCCAGGTGACCCGCATCCAGCCCGCCGCGGACGCCGAGCTCGCCGCGGTGAACGACTTCAACCCCGAGGCGACCGGCTCCTACACGGTGGCCGACCTCGTGCTGACCTACGACGGCACCGACTCGGGCACCCCGTGGATCGAGCTGTCGGTCGACCTGGCCGGCACGGACGGGACGGCGTACTCCTCGCACGAGTGCATGGCCCTGACCCAGGCCGAGCTGCTCGACGTCGACACCATGACCCCGGGCAGCACCGCGCAGGTCCAGGTCTGCTTCGACACCCCGGCGGAGGTCGTCTCGGGCGGCACCGTGCAGGTCGACCCGATGTTCGCCTTCGACGAGGGGCCGGCCGCGTGGCAGGTCCCGTGACCCGCGCCTGACGCGACGACGGAGCCGCCGCACCCCACGGGGTGCGGCGGCTCCGTCGTGCGAGGGGGGCGGCGGCGCGCCGACCGGGTCAGCCCCGCAGCAGGCGAGCGGCCTCCACGGCCCAGTACGTCAGCACCGCACCCGCCCCGGCGCGCTTGATCGACAGCAGCGTCTCCAGGACCAACCGGTCCCGATCGACCCACCCCTGCGCGGCGGCGGCCTCGACCATCGCGTACTCACCGGACACCTGGTAGGCCCACACGGGGACGTCCACGGCGGCGGCGACACGGGCGAGCACGTCCAGGTACGGCAGCGCCGGCTTGACCATGACGACGTCGGCGCCCTCGGCGACGTCCAGCCGCACCTCGCGCAGCGACTCCACCGCGTTGGCGGTGTCCTGCTGGTAGGTGCGCCGGTCGCCCGTCAGCTGGGAGTCGACGGCCTCGCGGAACGGGCCGTAGAACGCCGACGCGTACTTCGCCGCGTAGGCCAGCAGGACGACGTCCTGGCGGCCGACGGAGTCCAGCGCCTGCCGCACGTGCGCGACCTGCCCGTCCATCATCCCGCTGAGACCGAGCACGTGCGCCCCGGCCTCGGCCTGGGCGAGCGCCGTCGCGGCGTACCGGGCGAGGGTGGCGTCGTTGTCGACCCGCCCCTCGCCGTCCAGCACCCCGCAGTGGCCGTGGTCGGTGAACTCGTCCAGGCACAGGTCGGCCATGACGACCGTGGCGTCCCCGACGGCGGCGGTGACGTCTCGCAGCGCCGCGTTCAGGACGCCGTCCGGGTCGTCCGCCCCGCAGCCGCGGGCGTCACGCAGCGCCGGGACGCCGAACAGCATGAGCCCACCGACCCCCGCCTCCACGGCCTCCTCGCACGCGGCGAGCAGCGAGTCGCGGGTGTGCTGGACGACGCCCGGCATGCTGCTGACCGGGGCCGGCTCGCCGAGGCCCTCGCGGACGAACAGCGGCAGGACCAGCTCACCGGGGTGCAGCCGGTGCTCGGCGACGAGCGAGCGCAGCGGCGCGCTCGCGCGCAGCCGCCGCGGCCGCTCGACGGGGAAGGGCACGACCCGCCTCAGCGGGCCCGGCGGCGGGCCGCCGGCCGCTTCTGGCTGGGCCGCAGCACCGGCTCGCCCGCCTCGACGGCCGCGGACCGCAGACCGCGCCCGAACTCGGCGAGCGCGTCGACGACGGCGTCGGCGCTCGGCTCCGGCGCCAGCACGTCGACCCGCAGGCCGTGCTCCTCGGCGGTCTTGGCGGTCGCCGGGCCGATGCAGGCGACGACGGTCGCCGCGTGCGGCTTGCCGGCGATCCCCACGAGGTTGCGCACCGTGGAGGACGACGTGAACACCACCGCGTCGAAGCTGCCGTTCTTGATCGCGTCCCGTACCGGCGCGGCCGGGGGCGCGGCCCGCACGGTCCGGTAGGCGGTCACGTCGTCGACCTCCCAGCCGATGTCCTGCAGCCCCGCCACGAGGGTGTCGGTGGCGATGTCGGCCCGCGGGAGGAAGACGCGGTTGATGGGGTCGAGGACCTCGTCGAACGGCGGCCACTCGGCCAGCAGGCCCTGCGCCGACTGCTCGCCGGAGGGCACGAGGTCGGGCTCGATGCCCCACTCGCGCAGCGCCTGGGCGGTCACCCCGCCGACGGCGGCGACCTTCAGCCCGGCGAACGCCCGGGCGTCCAGGCCGTACTCGTCGAACTTCTCGCGGATGGCGCGCACCGCGTTCACCGAGGTGAAGCCGATCCACTCGTAGCGACCGGTGACCAGGCCCTTGACGGCCTTCTCCATCTGGTGCGGCGTGCGGGGCGGCTCGACCGAGATGGTCGGGACGACGTCGCTGACGGCGCCGTGGTGGGCCAGCCGCGCGCACATCGGGCCGGCCTGCTGCTGGGTGCGGGGCACCAGCACGCGCCACCCGAACAGCGGCTTGGTCTCGAACCACGACGCGCGCTCGCGCAGCCCCACGCCGGGGCCGGTCACGGCGACCACGGGCTCGGCCCAGGTGGTGTCGTCCTGCGCCGCCAGCAGGTCCGCGGCGTCCGCCAGGGTCGTCTGGACGCTGTGCTGGTCGGTCGTGCTGCCCCGCGCGGTCAGGACGGCGCCGGCGTCGCCCGAGCGGCCCCCGTCGACCAGGGCGCCGACGGCCGCGGCGACGTCCTCACGGGTCCCGACGACGACGACGGTGGCGCGCTCGTCCGCCAGCGCGGCGTAGTCCACCTTCGACGACGCGGCCTCGACGACGTGCACGGCGCCGCACCCGGCGGTGGTGGTCGGCACCCCGGCGAACAGCGGCACCGCCGTGGCCGTGGACACCCCCGGGACCACCTCGAAGGGCACCTCCGCCTTGCGGCAGGCGAGCAGCTCCTCGGCGAGGCCGACGAACGTGGCCCCGTCTCCGTCGAGCAGGCGCACGACGGTGCTGCCCGCCTTGGCGGCCTTGGTGACGACCTTGGCCCGGCCGGCGTGGGTGAGCGGCTGGCCGCTCTCGCCGAAGCCGGCGTCGAGCACCTCGACGTCCTCGCGGCACCAGCGGCTCAGCAGGTCCGCGCGGGCACCGCGGTCGATGACGACGACGTCAGCGGCGGCGAGCAGCTCGGTCGCGCGCACCGTCAGCAGGCCGGCGTCCCCCGGTCCGGCGCCGACGAACGCGACGCTGCCGGTGGTCTTGTTCTTCGTGCGGGCGGTCACTGCTCACTCTCCTGGGCGGCCGGGTGGCCGCCTGTCGGGGCGTTCGGGAGGTCCTGTCCTGCGTCGTGGGGGGCGGGCGCGCCCGCCGGTGGTCGCTCACCCGGCTCGGCGGGCTCGGCACCGTTGGCGCCCGGCGGCCCGGCCGGGCCGGGTGGGGCGGCGGCAGCGGCCGACATCAGGTCGGCGGCACCGTCCTCGAGCATGAGCCGGGCGAGTCGCCGGCCGAGGTCGGCGGCGCCGGCGACGGGGCCGGTGGCCGAGCGCCGCAGGTCGACGCCGTCGGGTGAGGCGACGACGCCGCGCAGGTACACCTCGTCGCCGTCCTCGCCCTCGGCGACGACGGCCAGGGCACCCACGGGCGCGGTGCAGCCGGCCTCCAGCTCGCGCAGCAGGGCGCGCTCGGCGTCCACGCAGGCCCGCGTGACCGGGTCGTCCAGGACGGCGCAGGCCGCCCGGGTGGTCTCGTCGTCGGCGCGGCACTCCACGGCCAGGGCGCCCTGCCCCGGTGCGGGCAGCACCTGCAGCGGGTCGAGGTCCTCGGTGACGACGTCCGCGAGCCCGAGCCGGTTGAGCCCCGCCCTGGCCAGGACGACGGCGTCGACCTTCCCGTCGGTGACGGTCGCCAGCCGGGTCTCGACGTTGCCCCGCAGGTCCTGCACCTGCAGCCCGAGCCCGAGGGCCCGCAGCTGGGCGGCGCGGCGCGGTGAACCGGTGCCGACGACCGCGCCCTCGGGCAGCTCGCCGAGCGTCAGGCCGTCCCGGGCGACGAGCGCGTCCCGCGGGTCCTCGCGCTCCGGTACGGCCGCCAGCACCAGGCCGGGCTCGGGGGCCGTCGGGATGTCCTTCAGCGAGTGCACGGCGAGGTCGACGTCGCCGCGCAGCAAGGCGTCCCGCAGCGCGGAGACGAAGACCCCGGTGCCCCCGATCTGGCTCAGCGAACGACGGTCGACGTCGCCGGTGGTCGTGACCGTGACCAGCTCGACGACCCGGCCGGTGGCGGCGGCGATCGCGTCGGCGACGGCCTGGGACTGCGACGTGGCCAGCCGGCTGCGGCGGGTGCCCAGGCGCAGCGGTGGCAGGGCCGCGGCGTCCGGGCCGGGCCGGGTCCCGATCTCGCGGACGGGTGCCGTGCTCATCGCGCACCCCCTCGCGGGACCTCGGGCAGGGTGTCGGCGGGCACGAGGGTGTCCGCCGGGCCCCGTGTGTCGGCGGGCAGCCGCTCGGCGCCGACGGCGCGCAGGACGTCGGACACGCGTGACACCGCCTCGGTGTCGAGGTCGAACAGCTCACGCAGCACCGCCGCGTAGGACGTGCCGTCCTCGCCCCGGGCGGCCAGGCTCTTCACCCGGACGGTGGGCGTGTGCAGCAGCTTGTCGACGACGCGGTTGACGGCCTGCACGACCTCGGCCTCGACCGCCTCGTCGAGCCGGTCACCGAGCCGCTGGCGCAGCCGGCCGAGCTCGGCGTCGACGACCTCGCGGGCGCGGCCGCGCAGCGCCACGACGGTCGGCGCGACCTCCTCGGCCCGCTGGTCGGCCAGGTAGGCGGCGACCTCCTCGGCGACGATCGCGCGCGCGTCGGCGAGGTCGGCGCCGACCTCGACGTGTGCGAGCTGCTCGCCGAGCTCGGCCAGCCCGACGACGGTGACGCCGTCCAGCTCGCTGACGCCGGGGGCGACGTCCCGCGGCAGCGCGAGGTCCACGACGAGCTGCGGGGCGCCTCCGCGGCGGGTGCGTGCGGCCGAGACCAGCGCGACGTCCAGGACGTGCCCCACGGCGCCGGTGCAGGACAGCACGACGTCGGCGGCGGCGACGGCGTCGCGCAGGGCGTCGCCGTCGTCGAGGGTCAGCCACGTGCCGTCGACCGACTCGGCCAGCCGCTGGGCGCGCTGCGCGGTGCGGTTGGCCACGGTGATGGACCGGGTACCCAGCCGGTGCAGCGTGGTGGCGGCCAGCGCGCTCATCGCGCCGGCCCCGACGACCAGGGCGTGGGCGTCAGCCAGCGGGCCCACCGCGCGGGGGGCGTGCTCCAGACCCGCCTCGACGAGGCTGTGCCCGGCCCGGTCCAGCCCCGTCTCGCTGTGGGCGCGCTTGCCGACGCGCAGGGAGCGCTGGAGCAGGTGGTCCAGGACCCGGCCGACCGTGCCGTCCTCCTGCGCGCGCCGCAGGGCGGAGCGGACCTGGCCCAGCACCTGCGACTCGCCGATCGCCATCGAGTCCAGGCCGCTGGCGACGGAGAAGAGGTGGGCCACGGCGTGGTCGGCGTACCGCACGTAGAGGTGGTCGGTGAGCTCGTCGCGCGACAGCCCGGTGGTGCGCGCCAGGGCGTCGCTGACGTCCGCGACACCGCCGTGGAAGGCGGTGACCTGCGTGTACACCTCGAGCCGGTTGCAGGTGGCCAGCACGACGGCCTCGTCGACGTGGCCGGCGTCGACCAGGCGCGAGGTCAGCTCGCGGGCGCGGACGGCGTCCAGCGCGGCCCGCTCGAGCAGGTCGAGCGGCGCGGTGTGGTGGGACAGGCCCACGACGAGGACGCTCACGACGTCGCCTCCGCCAGCGCCTGGACCTGCGACTCGTCGAGGCCCAGCTCGGCGGCCGCCTTGCGCTGCTCGTGGAAGGCGAGGATCTGCAGCTCGGTGGACAGGTCGACCTTGCGGACGTCCACGCCGTCGGGCACCTGCAGGACGACGGGGGCGAAGCTGAGGATGCTCGTGACACCGGACGCGACGAAGCGGTCGCAGACCTCCTGCGCCGCGGCGCCGGGGGTGGCGATGACACCGATGGACACGCGCTCCTCCAGGACGACCTCCTCCAGCTGGGTGGCCGGGCGGACCGTGAGCCCGGCGACCTGCTCCCCGACGACCTCGCCCGCGTCGAGCAGGGCCACCACGGTGAACCCGCGCGAGGCGAAGCCGCTGTAGTTGGCCAGCGCGTGCCCGAGGTTGCCGATTCCCACGATGGCCACGCGCCAGTCCTGGGTCAGGCCCAGCTCGCGGGAGATCTGGTGGACGAGGTACTCCACCTCGTACCCGACCCCACGGGTCCCGTACGAGCCGAGGTGCGACAGGTCCTTGCGGAGCTTGGCCGAGGTCACCCCGGCGGTGACCGCCAGCGTCTCGCTGGAGACGGTCGCGACCCCGCGCTCGGACAGCCCGACCAGGGCACGCAGGTACACCGGCAACCGGGCGACGGTGGCCTCGGGGATCCCCCGGGACGCGGCCCGCGCTGCTGCGCGGGGCTCGCCGGTGGACCTGGCGGATGACACGGTGGACCCGACTCCTCGGACGTCGGACGGGGCGACTCCTCAGCGTAGGTCACTTGTGAACGCGGGCACAAAGTCGCGGGAGGGTACAGGAGCCCTCAGGTGAGTCATGTCACGGGGTGCCTGCACGTTTGCCGAGGACGTGCTATAGCCCCACCCCTCCCGTGATCTTGCAGAACTTTCCCCTCCCCTGTGACCTCGCAGGAGTGCGCGCGGTTCCTGCACCAGGACGGCGTCACCGACCAGTTCTGCAAGATCACGGCGGGGGGCTCCGTCGGCGGGGAGGCTGCTCAGTTCTGCAAGATCACGCGGGGAGGGAGGGGGTCAGCGGCCGCGGCGCAGCCAGCGCAGCGGCCCGCGGGCGCCGGGGTCGGCGAGCGCGTCCCGCAGCGCCTGGGCGTCGACCTTCCAGTACGCGTGCTGGGCGCCGTCGACGAGGACGACGGGCACCTCCTCGCTGTAGCGGGCCAGCAGGTCCGGGTCGGCGTCGACGTCGCGCTCGACCCAGCGGGCACCCGCCTCGGCGCACACGTCCCGGACGACGGCCCGTGCGTCGTCGCACAGGTGGCAGCCCACGCGGGTCAGCAGCTCGACCCGGACGGGCGTGGTGGGGTCGCTCACCCCGTCACGGTACCCAGGGCGCGCCGCCGGTGCCGGGGTCGCGTGACCCGCTCAGCGCCGGCGCCGGGCGAGCCACCAGGTGACGAGGGCGGTCGCCGCCATCGCGGCGAGGGTGCCGCCGTAACGGCGCAGCAGCAGCGGCCCGACGACGCCGCCCAGGTCGAGCTCGTCGGACCCGGACCGCCGCGGGGACGCCGCGGCGGGGGTCGGCCGCGGCGGCTGCTGGTCCTGGGCGGCCCGCGGCGCCTGGGCGGCGACGGCGGCCTGCTCCGCCACGTTCGACGCCTCGTCCTGCCGGTCGTCGTCGGCGGGGGCGGGCTCGACCTCCCCGACGTCACGGCCGACGTCCCGGCGGGCGTCCCGGGCAGCCTGCTCGGCGGACGCACGGTCGGCCTCGCCCGGGGGCTGCGCCGCGGCCTGCGGGTGCTCCGGGTGGCTCTCCTCCGCCAGGCGGGTCACCAGGCAGGCGGCGAACTGGTCGAGCAGCTTGGCGCCGACGTCCTGGACGACGCCGCGACCGAACTGCGCGGGCCGGCCGGTGATCCGCAGGTCCGTGTCGACGACGACCTTCGTGCCGCCGTCCTGCTCCTCGAGGTGGGCGGTGATGACGGCGGCCGCGGTGCCGTTGCCCCGCTTGTCCTTGCCGTTGGCCTCGATCACCGCCCGGTAGCGGTCCCGGTCGCGCTCGCGCCAGTGGCCGGTGCCGCTGTACTGCAGGGAGATCGGCCCGAGCCTGACCTTGGCCGTCCCCGTGAAGTCGTCGCCGTCGACGGAGGTGATCTGCGCCCCCGGGAAGCAGGGGGCGATCCGCTCGAGGTCGTTGAACGTCTCCCACGCCCGGTCGACGGGGACGGGCACGCTGAACGTGTGCTGCAGGTCCACGCGGCCGCCTCAGCCGTGGGCCGCGGCCGCGGCGAGTACGGCGCGGCGGGTCAGGACGGCCGCGAGGTGGCGCCGGTAGCCGGCGTCCCCGTTGGCGTCGGACGGCGGGTCGGTGCCCTCGGCGACGTCGCGGACGGCGTCGCGCACGGCGTCCTCGGTGACCGCGCAGCCCGCGAGAGCCGCCTCGGTGGCGCGGGCGCGGACCGGCGTCGGGCCCATGTTGGTCAGGCCGACGCGGGCCTCGGCGATCGTGCCGCCGTCGACGCGCACCGCGACCCCGATGCCGACGATCGACCAGGCCTGCGCGACGCGGGTGAACTTCTCGTAGTGCGCGCCCCAGCCGGTCCGCTTCGGGACTGTCACCTCGACGAGCAGCTCGTCCTCCCCGACCGCGGTGGTGAACAGGTCGGTGAAGAACTCGTCCGCGGGGACCGTGCGGCGGGTGCCGTCCTGACCGGCGACGACCATCTCGGCGCCGAGGGCGAGCGCGGGGGCGGGCAGGTCCCCGGCCGGGTCGGCGTGCACCAGCGCGCCGCCGAAGGTGCCCCGGTGCCGGACCTGGGGGTCGGCGACGGTCTGCGCGGCCAGCGGCAGCAGCAGCGCGTGCCGGCGCAGCAGCGGGTCACGGGACACCTCGTCGTGCGTCGTCATCGCACCGACGACGAGGTGGTCGCCGTCCTCGCGCACGCCGCGCAACCCGTCGACCCTGTCGAGGTCGACGACGAGCTCGGGGGCGGCCAGCCGCAGCCGCATGACCGGCAGCAGGGACTGGCCGCCGCCGAGGACCTTGACGTCCCGGCCGGCGGACGCGGCCTCGCCGAGGACCCGCAGGGCGTCCTCGACGGTGGTGGGGGCCTGGTGGTCGAACGCCGCGGGGATCATCGGCCCTCCTCCTCGGAGCGGGTGGTGGCGGCGTCGACGCCGCCGGACTGGACGGGTTGCTCCCAGTGGGGGGCGGCCGTGGCGACGTCCTGCTCGGCGCCCACCACCGCCTCGCCGTCCCCACGGGACGCCTGCTGCAGCGCCGTCCACACCCGGTGCGGGGCGAGCGGCATCTCGATGTCGCGCACGCCCCGGTGCCGGACGGCGTCCAGGACGGCGTTGACCACGGCGGGCGTGGACGCGATGGTCCCGGCCTCGCCGACGCCCTTGACGCCCAGCGGGTTCGTCGTGGACGGGGTCACGGTGCGGTCGGTGGTGAAGTGCGGCAGGTCCGGCGCGCCGGGGACGAGGTAGTCGACGAACGTCGCGGTCGTCAGCGTCCCCTGGTCGTCGTGGACGGCCTCCTCGTAGAGGGCCTGGGCGATGCCCTGGGCGAGCCCTCCGTGCACCTGCCCCTCGACGAGGAGCGGGTTGACCACCTCGCCGACGTCGTCGACGCAGACGTACTTGCGGATCCTGACGGCACCGGTCTCGGTGTCGACCTCCGCCGCGCACAGGTGGGTGCCGTGCGGGTAGGAGAACGACTCGGGGTCGAACGTGGCGTCGGAGTCCAGGGACGGCTCGACCCCCTCGGGCAGGTCGTGGGCGGCGAACACGGCGAACGCGACGTCGGCCATGCCCGTGCCCTTGTCGGTGCCGCGGACCGTGAACCGGCCCCGCTCGAACTCCACGTCGGAGGGGTCGGCCTCCATCAGGTGGGCGGCGACGACCCGGGCCTTCTCGACGACCTTGTCGGCGGCCATCACCGCGGCGATGCCGCCGACGACCAGCGACCGCGAGCCGTAGGTGTCCATGCCCTTGGGCGCGACCTGGGTGTCGCCGTGCAGGACCTCGACGTCCTCGAACGGGACCCCGAGCCGGTCGGCGACGATCTGGCTCCACGCCGTCTCGTGCCCCTGGCCGTGGGCGCTCGCGCCGGTGACGACCTCGACCTTGCCGGTGGGCAGCATCCGGATGGACGCGCTCTCCCAGCCGCCGGCGGCGTAGCTGAGCGCGCCGAGCACCCGCGACGGCGCGAGCCCGCACATCTCGGTGAACGTGGAGATCCCGATGCCGAGCTGGACGGCGTCCCCGCGCTCGCGGCGCTCGGCCTGATCGCGGCGCAGCTCGTCGTACCCGAGCAGTCCGAGCGCCTTGTCGGTGGCGGCCTCGTAGTTGCCGGAGTCGTACTCCAGCCCGGCGACCGTGGTGAAGGGGAACTGGTCGTGCCGGATCCAGTTGCGGCGCCGGACCTCGAGCGGGTCCTGGCCGAGCTCGACGGCCAGCTCGTCCATCATCCGCTCGATCGCGAACGTCGCCTCGGGGCGGCCGGCGCCGCGGTAGGCGTCCGTCCACGTCTTGTTGGTGAACACGTTCGTGCAGTCGAACCGGTACGCGCCGAACGTGTAGATGGAGTTGAACATGAAGGCCCCGAGGATCGGCACCCCCGGGGTGACGAGGCCGAGGTAGGCGCCCATGTCGGCGAGCAGCTCGACCTTCAGGCCGGTGACCTTCCCGTTCTTCGTGGCGGCGAGGGTCAGCCGCTGCACCTGGTCGCGGCCGTGGTGGCCGGTGGTCATCGCCTCGGTGCGGGTCTCGGTGAACTTGCACGGCTTGCCGAGGCGGCGCGCGACGAGGAACGTCGCGACCTCCTCGGGGGTGACCTGGAGCTTGCCGCCGAAGCCGCCGCCGACGTCCGGGGCGACGACGCGCACCTTCGACTCCGGGACGCCGGTGGTCAGCGCGAGCATCACCCGCAGGATGTGCGGCACCTGCGTGGCCGACCACATCGTCGTCTGCTCGCCGGTGGGGTCGACGACGACCGACCGGGGCTCCATGAACGCCGGGACGAGACGCTGCTGGCGGAAGCGTCGCTCGACGACGACGCCGTCCTCGCGGGCCCGGCGGATGGCGTCCTCGACGTCCCCGCCGGTGCCCGCCTCGGCCGAGTCGAACACCCACTGCGCGCAGCGGTTGGTGCCCAGGTCGGGGTGGGCCAGGTCGGCGCCCTCGGCGAGCGCCGCCTCGATGTCCAGGACGGCGGGCAGCTCGTCGTACTCGACGTCGACGAGCTCGACGGCGTCACGCGCAGCGGCTGCCGTCCGGGCGACGACGACGGCGACAGCCTCACCGGCGAACGCCACCCGGTCGGCGGCCACGGCGGGGTGCCGGGGTGTCCTCATGTCCTCGGTGATCGGCCACGCGCAGGGCAGCGACCCCTGCTCGTCGTCCAGGTCGGCGCCGGTGAGGACGGCGACGACCCCGGGCGAGCCCTTCGCGGCGGTGGTCTCGACCGACGTGATCCGGGCGTGCGCGTAGGGACTGCGGACGAAGGCCAGGTGCAGCATCCCGGGCAGGACGATGTTGTCCGTCCACCGGGTGCGGCCGGTGATGAGCCGGGCGTCCTCCTTGCGGGTGCGGGAGCGACCCAGCTCACCGCCGGCGCTCGCCCGCTCGTCGACGGCGGTCACCGGTCGCTCCCGACGGTGGTCTGCGCGTCGGCCGCTCGCTGCGCCGTCCCCGCGCCGTCGGCGGCCGCGGCGAGCACGGCCTTGACGATGTTCTGGTAGCCGGTGCAGCGGCAGAGGTTGCCCTCGAGCCCGTCGCGGACCTCCTCCTCGGTCGGGTCGGGGTTCTCGGCGAGCAGCGAGCAGGTCGACATGATCATGCCGGGGGTGCAGTAGCCGCACTGCAGGGCGTGGTGGGTGGTGAAGGCCTTCTGCACCGGGTGCAGCTCACCGTCCTGCGCCAGTCCCTCGATCGTGGTCACGGAGCGCCCGTCGGCCTGGACGGCCAGCACCGAGCAGGACTTCACGCTGCGCCCGTCGAGCAGCACCGTGCAGGCGCCGCAGTTGCTGGTGTCGCAGCCGACGACCGTGCCCGTCCGGCCGAGCGTCTCCCTCAGGTAGTGCACGAGCAGCGTGCGGGGCTCGACGTCGTCGACGTACGAGACGCCGTCGACCTCCACCGTGATCCGGGACATGCGGCCTCCACCTCGTCGTGGGGCGCACCACGGGCACGACTCCCCCGGGGTGCGCGGGAACTCCGGTGGGCCGATCCAACGTGGCGCAGGTCACATCCGCAAGGGGTTCGGCGAATCACGTGCCCGGTTCGGCCGGTGCGGACCGCCGGGCGGCCCGGCGGGCGGCCCGGCGGTCGTGGTGCACGGGCCCGTCGACGTCCGTCAGCCGGTGCCCCGTCCCGCCCCACTGCAGCTGGATGATCTCCGCGGCCATCGACACCGCCGTCTCCTCCGGCGTCCGCGCCCCCAGGTCCAGGCCGATCGGCGAGGACAGCCGGGCGATCTCGTCCCCCGTCAGCCCGGCCTCCCGCAGTCGCGCCAACCGGTCCTCGTGCGTGCGTCGCGACCCCATCGCCCCCACGTACGCCAGCTGAGGCAGCCGCAGCGCCACCTCCAGCACCGGGACGTCGAACTTCGGGTCGTGGGTCAGGACCGCGACGACGGTGCGGCCGTCGACGAGGCCCCGCTCGACCTGCTCGGCCAGGTACCGGTGCGGCCACTCGACGACCACCTCGTCCGCCTCGGGGAACCGGCTCGTCGTGGCGAACACGGGCCGGGCGTCGCACACCGTCACCCGGTACCCGAGGAACGCCCCGAGCCGCGCCAGCGCCGAGGCGAAGTCGATCGCCCCGAACACCAGCATCCGCGGGCGCGGCGCGTACGAGGACACGAAGACCCGCATCCCCTCGCCGCGGCGCTCGCCGTCCGGGCCGTAGGACAGGGTCTCGCTGCGGCCGGTCGCCAGCAGCCCCCGTGCGTCGTCGGTCACCGCGTCGTGCGCGCGCCGCGAGCCCAGCTCGCCGACCACGGGCACGTCGGCGTCCTCGGGCCGCACCACCAGCCGGCGTCCCAGCCAGGACGGGTCGGGGTGCTCCACGACCGTGCACACGGCCACCGGCCGGCCCTCGCGCACGTCGGTGACGACGTCCTCCAGCTCGGGGAAGGACGCGCGGTCCACCCGCTCGACGAACACGTCGAGGATCCCCCCGCAGGTCAGGCCGACGGCGAACGCGTCGTCGTCGCTGACGCCGTACCGCTGCAGCACCGGTGTGCCGTCGGCGACCACCTGCTCCGCGAGCTCGTAGACCGCGCCCTCGACGCAGCCACCGGACACGCTGCCGACCGCCTCGCCGCCGGGGCCCACGAGCATCGCCGCCCCCGGCCCGCGTGGCGCGCTGCTCCACGTCGCCACGACGGTGCCCATCCCCACGGGGTGGCCCTGCCGCCACCAGGCCAGCAGCTCCTCGGCCACGTCACGCACGCGCCACCACCTCCAGGACCTCCTCGAACGTCGCCAGCGAGTGGCCAGCCAGCAGGGCGTCCAGGTGCGGCAGGACCGCGGTGATCCCCGACTGCACCGGCTGGTAGCCCGGTTTGCCGCGGTGCGGGTTCACCCACACCAGCCGGTGCGCCAGCCGCGACAGCCGCGCCGCCTGCTCACCGAGCAGCTCGGCCCCGCCGCGCTCCCAGCCGTCCGAGCACACGACGACCACCGCGCCGCGGGCCAGGCCGCGCTGGCCCCAGCGGTCCACGAACGCCTTGAGTCCCTCACCGAGCCGGGTACCCCCGGACCAGTCCGGCACCGCCTCACCGGCCGCGGCGAGCGCCGCGTCGGCGTCCCGGCTGCGCCGCAGCGCGGGGGTGAGCCGGGTCAGCCGGGTGCCCACCGAGAACACCTCGACCCGCCCCCCGGTGCGGACGGCGGCACGCACCAGCCGGTGGCCCAGCCGCAGCAGCGCCTCGCTGTAGGGGGCCATCGACCCGGAGACGTCGACGAGCAGGACGACGCGGCGCGGCCGGGTCGTGCGCCGGCGCCACTGGACCGGGCCGACCTCACCGGCCCGCCGCAGCTGCTCCCGGACGGTGCGGCGGGCGTCCACCTCGCCGCGCGCGGCGGATCGGCGTCGGGACGCCGGCCGGCGGGGCAGCCGCACCCGGAGCCCGCCGAGCAGGCGGGCCAGCTCCTCGCGCTCGGCAGCCGACAGCTCCGCGACGTCGCGGTGCCGCAGGACCTCCACGTCGCTGGCCGCGGCCCGCAGCACGTCGGGGTCGGCGTCCGCACCGGGGTGGGCGCCGTCGTCCGCCAGCGGGGCGACGCTACGGGTCGCGACGGGACGCGCGGGTGCCGCCGTCCCCGCGAGCCGGCCGGCGAACCAGGCGGCGAAGACCCGGTCGTACACCGGGCCGTCCTGCGGGTCGGCGCACAGGGTGGCGCGCCCGGCCCAGTACAGGCCGTGGGGGTCGGCGGCGCCCACGGCGGACGCGGCCTCGCAGAACGCGGCGGTGCGGTCGGCGGTGACCGCGAGCCCGGCGGCCCGCAGCGCCCGGCCGAAGCCGACCAGCAGCTCCTCCGGCGCGACGGCGTCCGCGGCGGGGACCCTGGTCGGTGGTGCGGGCACGTCAGACCGCCAGCAGCCGGTCGAGCTCCCCCGCCACGCGCTGGGAGTCCTCGCGGTACTTCAGCACCGCCCCGAGGGTCGCCGAGGCGGTCTGCACGTCCAGGGACGTCGCGCCGAGCGCCTGCAGGGCCGCCGCCCAGTCCAGGCTCTCGGCCACACCCGGCGGCTTGAGCAGGCCCTCGCCGCGCAGGGCGTGCACCGCGTGGGCGACCTGCCCGGCGAGGTCCTCCGACAGCTCCGGGAGCCGGGTCCGCAGGATCTGCACCTCCCGCTCCAGGCCCGGGTGCTCCACCCAGTGGTAGAGGCAGCGGCGCTTGAGCGCGTCGTGCACCTCACGGGTGCGGTTCGACGTCAGGACCACCAGCGGCGGCTCGCTCGCCCGGACCGTGCCCAGCTCGGGGATCGTCACCGACCACGTCGACAGGACCTCCAGCAGGAAGGCCTCGAACTCGTCGTCCGCCCGGTCCACCTCGTCGACGAGCAGCACCGAGGGGGACGTGCGCAGCGCCCGCAGCACCGGCCGCGCCAGCAGGAACCGCTCGTCGAACAGGTCGTGCTCCACCGACTCCACGTCGACGCGCTCGCCGCCCGCGGTGGCCTCGACCGCCCGCAGGTGCAGGACCTGGCGGGGGAAGTCCCAGTCGTACAGCGCCTGCGAGGCGTCGATGCCCTCGTAGCACTGCAGCCGGACCAGCTCGGCGCCCAGCAGTCGGGCCATCGACTCGGCCAGCGCCGTCTTGCCGGTGCCCGGCTCCCCCTCCAGGAGCACGGGACGGCGCATCCGCAGCGCCAGCCACGCCACCGTCGACAGCCCCGGCTCGGCCAGGTAGCCGGTGGTGCGCAGGGCGTCCTCGAGCGCCTGCGGCGAGCCGAGTGCGTCCGCCGACACGGTGCCGTCCTGCATCGGGCCGTCCTGCATCGGGCCGTCCATCGGGCCAGCATCCATCATCCGTCCCCGCCCGGCCGGTCGGGCGCCCGGCGCTGCACGACGCAGAACTCGTTGCCCTCGGGGTCGGTGAGGGTGACCCAGCGCGTCTGCCACTGGTCCTTCTCGTGCACGACCGCGGCGCCGAGCCCGACCAGCCGGCGCACCTCGGCGTCGAGGTCGTCCGCGTCGAGGTCGACGTGGAACCGGTTCTTCGCGGTCTTGGGCTCCGGGACGCGGAAGAACAGCCAGCCGTGCGACGGGGTGCCGACCGGCGGCTCGAGCATCGCGAAGTCCACCCCGGCCGCCTGCGCGACCCGGTACCCGAGGACCTGCGACCAGAAGCGCGCGAGCGCGGACGCGTCGGCGCAGTCGACGGTCAGGTGCATCACGCGCACGGGTGCCTGCGCGGCGGGGGGCGCGGCCGGCGCCGTCGCGGCCTCGGGTTCGGTCGTCACCGGCTCATCCTCACCCCTCGGCCCGACGAGCGGGTACGGCACGTCCTGCCGACCGGGCCCGCGCGGCGGTGGCACCGAGCGCCGACGTGCAGGGGACGACCTCGCGCACGCGCCTCGCCGCGGTCGGTGGCAGCATGCGCCAGATGGAGTCCCTCGACCTGACCGCGGACGGCCCCGACGGAACCGTGACGGCGGTGGTCGCCGTCGGCCACGGCGCCCGGATCGCGTCCCTGCGCGTCCCCCGTCCGGGTGGCGACGCCGTCGACGTCGTCGGCCGCGGCAGCGACAGCCCGCACGGCTGGGGCGCGTTCCCGATGGCCCCCTGGGCCGGCCGGGTGCGTGACGGCGCCCTGACCTGGCGGGGGCGCACCCACCGCCTGCCCACCCCCAAGCCCCCGCACGCCCTGCACGGCACCGTGGCGCGGGTGCCCTGGGAGGTCGTCGAGCACGGCGACGCCTCGGCCGCCCTGCGCCGCGACCTCGGCGACGACTGGCCGTGGCCCGGGCACGCGGTGGTCCGCTACGAGCTCGCACCCGACCGGCTGACCACGCACCTCGAGGTGCACTGCGACGGTCCTGACGGGTCCGAGATGCCGGCCTGGACCGGCATCCACCCGTGGTTCCCCCGGCACCTGCCCGGCCCGGACGGCGCGGACGTGCCCGTGACCGTCGGGCTGCACGCGCGGGCGATGCTGGCCCGGGACGACGCCGGGATCGCCACCGAGCGGGAGGTGCGCGTCCCCGTCGGCGCAGCGAACGCCGTCCCCGTGGACGACTGCTTCGTGGACGTCGACTGGCCGCTGACGCTCACCTGGCCCGGGGTCCTGCGGCTCGAGGTCCGGGGCGACTGCCGGTACGCCGTCGTGATGACCGAGCGGGAGGGGGCCGTCGCCGCGGAGCCGCAGACCGCGCCGCCGGACGCCGCGGCGCTGGGCGAGGAGCACGTCGTCCGCCCTGGCCGGCCGCACCGGCTGACGACCACCTGGACCTGGCGTCCCGCCTGATCCGAGGCGTCCCGCGGGCACCAGGGCCGGAGGTCCTCACCCGTCCGCGGGTACGCCGTCACGGCGTCACGGGCGGGCACGACGGGTGCCGCGCGCTCGCCTACAGTGGCGTGATGACCTCCGTCGCGCTCGGGATGCCGGGGGTCCGCAGCGCGGGTGACGCGCCGGACCCGGCCCGGCCCGCCGACCCGCGCCTGGTCGACCGGTACGGGCGGGTGGCGACGGACCTGCGGGTGTCGCTCACCGACCGCTGCAACCTGCGCTGCTCGTACTGCATGCCGCCCGAGGGCCTGGACTGGATGCCCACCGAGCAGGCGCTCACCGACGACGAGGTGGTCCGGCTGGTCCGGGTCGCGGTGGAGCTGCTGGGGGTCGAGGAGGTCCGGTTCACCGGTGGCGAGCCGCTGCTGCGGCGGGGCCTGGAGACGATCGTCGCCGCGACCGCCGCCCTGCGCACCGCCGCCGGCGCCCCGGTCGAGACCTCGCTGA
Organism: Thalassiella azotivora; assembly: GCF_054781695.1. Lineage (NCBI taxonomy): Bacteria > Bacillati > Actinomycetota > Actinomycetes > Kineosporiales > Kineosporiaceae > Thalassiella > Thalassiella azotivora. The sequence continues at coordinate 76,995 of NZ_BAAGTX010000017.1, read as the reverse complement.
CCACCAACGCTCTCGGCCTGGAGCGCCGCGCCGCCGCGCTCGTCGAGGCCGGCCTCACCCGGGTGAACGTCTCCCTGGACACGCTGCGCCCCGAGGTCTTCGCGCGCATCACCCACCGTGACCGCCTCGACGACGTGCTCCGCGGTGCCCGGGCCGCCGCCGACGCCGGCCTGGCCCCGGTGAAGGTCAACGCCGTCCTGCTGCGCGGCGTCAACGACGCCGAGGCCGCCGACCTGCTCGACTGGGCGCTCGACGAGGGGTACGAGCTGCGCTTCATCGAGCAGATGCCGCTGGACGCCCAGGGCGGGTGGGACCGCGACGAGATGGTCACCGCGACCGAGATCCTCGCCCGCCTGGAGGCCCGGTTCGACCTCGACCACACCGACCCGGCGACGCGAGGCGCCTCCCCCGCCGAGACGTGGTGGGTGCGCCGGCCCGGGCGCGCGGACGTGCTCGGCCGCGTCGGGGTCGTCGCGTCGGTGACCCGCCCGTTCTGCGGCGACTGCGACCGGACCCGCCTGACCGCCGACGGCCAGGTCCGCAGCTGCCTGTTCTCCCGCACGGAGACCGACCTGCGGGGCCTGCTGCGGGGCGGTGCGGACGACGAGACCGTCGCCGCGGCCTGGCGGGGCACGATGTGGGCCAAGAAGCCCGGGCACGGCATCGACGACGAGGGCTTCCTCCAGCCGACCCGGCCGATGAGCGCGATCGGAGGATGAGCGTGCAGGAGCTGCAGGTGCGCTACTTCGCGGGCGCGGCCGCCGCGGCCGGCGTGCCGTCGGAGTCGGTGCAGGTCTCCCCCGGCCTGGACGTCGCGGCGCTGCGGGCGCTGCTCGCCGACCGGCACCCGCGGCTGGTGCCCGTCCTGGCCTCGGCGAGCCTGCTCGTCGACGAGGTCGCGGTCAGCGACCCCGCGGCCACCCTCGCCGGCGCGCGCACCGTCGACGTCCTGCCGCCCTTCGCCGGCGGCTGAGGAAGATCACCCGTCGAGGCGGTCCAGGAGCTCCTGGTCCGTCATCGCTACGGCGGGGCCGTCGGGAACGGCCCACCGCCCGCCGACCAAGGGGGCGAGCTCGTCCCCTTCCTGTCGGGACTCGGGGACGGTGGCGACGCCGACCGGTGGCAGCGCGGTCCTGACGGGGACGACGAGTCCGAGCCTGCCGTCCGACTCCAGCAGGGCGACCAGGCTGGTCCCGTCGGCGCGGCGGAAAGCGGCGTACTGCACGTCCTCGTGGTCGCCCCGCGCGAGACCAGGGACCGACGCCAACGCCGTCCGAGCGCGTCTCCAGGCAACCACCCCGAGGACGCACCCGGGACCGAGGGCGAGCGCCCCCTGGGCGAGGTCGATCCGGTGCCCCGGGTCGCCAGGTAACGCCAGGACGTCGCCTGCTCGGACCACCGTGAGGGTCGCGCCATCCTCCAGGTGCCGCCTGGTCGTGAGCCACAGCTCCTCGTCAGCGTCCGCCCGCACCACTGACGTACGAGTCAGGAACGGCAGCTGCACGTCACCGGACTCGACGACCTCGACGCGGACGAGGGTGGTCGGACTGCGAGACAGCACCCACAGGTCCGTCGCCGCGACCAGCCCTGGGAGCGCCACGACGGCGCACAGGACGGCACCGCCCGCATAGCCGGCCGCGGCGGCGCGCGCATCGTCGCCCATCCGCAGCCACCGCGCGAGGCGAGGACGCAGGTGACGGCGAGGACGCCGTCGACGGAAGCCGTCGACGGCGGCGCGTTCCAGCGCGCGACGCTGCCAGGGCGAACCATCCGCGTGCTCAGTGGTCGGCCGTTGCCGTGGCGGCTGCGGTCGGCGACCCTCTCCGGTGCCGGCGGGCCGTCCGGGGTCGAGTGCGGGCAGCCACAGCGTCACGGGAAGGTGCACAGCCAGCGTGAGCACGGAGGCACCCACGGCGATGCCGATCAAGACGCCGACCGTCTCCAGCGTCCACAGGTCCGCCGCCTCGCCCCTCAGGGGGAAGCCGAGCGCACGCACGTTGAGGGACGAGCCGACGGGCTCCAGGTCGCAGTCGATCCCCGCGCTCTCGGGGCCGTCGACCGTCTCCCAGCGGACCTCGCACCGTTCGTACTCGAGGTCGTGCCCGGTGACGACCGTGCCGACCTCGCTGCCGTTGGCCCATGCCAGCAGCAGCGGCGCGAAGCCGATCGCCGCGCTCAGCGGCAGCAGGAGAACCCACCGCGGCACCGCGGCGGCGATGATCGTCCGGCGGGGGGCCTGCGCGTACGTGCGCCGCGCGACGGCGACCACCGGCGTGTACCACTCGGCCACGCGGAGCACCGCCGTGTCGGATGCCCGGACCTCGAGGTCGCGGTACGTCCACTCGATGATCGAGCGACCGGTCTTGTCGACGAGCCGTCCGTGGTCGTCGATCGTCGCGGGATCCAGGCGCACCGCGCGTCCCAGGGGCCTGCGAGAGATCCACAGCACGTCGGCGCCGTCACGGACCAGCGCCCCGCGGGGGGCCAGACGCCTGCTACGCAGGCCGAGCTGCGCCGGGACGACGACAGAGCAACCCGCACCAGCGCGTCGCGCCATCCACTTCGCCCGCGCGTCCCGCAGCGGTGGGACCACCGCGGGGCCGGCGACGACGACGAGGACGGGGACGACGCCCCAGATCAAGAACTCCATCACCACCCCGGGCGGGCCGCGCGTCGGGCCGACCCCGAGCTGACTCCGTTCGTTCGGCAGAGCCGCCGCGGATCCTAAGCCCCCGTCACCTGAGCGCCTGGCCATGTCCGCGCAGACCGCCGGCGCGGTGACAGCGCCGCAGAGAGCGCGGCCTCAGGTCCGGTGCCGGTTGGCGAGGAAGGCCGCGACCGGCGGAACCAGCGCCACCGGCACCAGCACGGCCACCCGGACCCACGTCGGGACGGGCAGCAGGTACCCGAACGAGACGAACAGCAGGACCACGGCGCCCATCACCAGCAGGTAGCGGCGCCGCCGCCGGGCGATGTCAGCGTCGCGCGCCTCCGCCTCGGTCGGGGAGACGACGTCGTAGACGGTGACCCGACGCCGCCACCACTCGCTCGGTCCGCGTCCCACGCCGACCACCTCCTCGCCCCCCGACGACCGCACCTTTCCACCGACCTGCGGGTCTCCGGGCCCGGGTGACCGCACCTTTCCACCAACCTGCGGCCGCCGGGGCCCGGGTGACCGCACCCTTCCACCAACCTGCGGGTGTCGGGAGGGCCCGTCGGAGGTCAGGGGCAGTTGACCCACTCGTCGGTGCCGTCGGGGAAGACCTGGCGCTTCCACACCGGGAGCCGCCGCTTGACCTCCTCGACGACCTCGGACGCCGCGTCGAACGCCTCCCTGCGGTGGGCCGCGGAGACCGCGACCGCGAGGGCGCACTCGCCGACGCCGAGCGGCCCGAGGCGGTGCGAGACCGCGACGGCGTCCACGGGGAAGCGCTCGGCGACGTCCCGGGCGCACTCGGCCACGACCCGCTCGGCGGTGGGGTGGCCGACGTACTCGATCGAGTCCACCACCTGGCCGTGGTCGTGGTCGCGGACGACACCCGCGAAGGTCACGACCGCGCCGGCGGCGGCGTCCGCGACGAGCGCCGCGTGCTCGGCGACGTCCACGGGCTGGTCGGTGACGACGGCTCGGACCACGCGCCGGGCCGGCTCGCTCACGCGGGAGGTGTCGTGCTGGGTGTCCTGGGCCACCTCCCCACCATAGGCTCCCGGCCGTGAGCGACCCCACCGACCAGCCCCCGGCTCCGGCCCGGTTCAAGGACCTGTGCCTCGACGCGGCCGACCACCACGCCTTGGCCGACTGGTGGTGCCGGGCGATGGGCTACCGGCGCAAGGACGAGGTCGAGCCCCCGGGCGACGGCTGGTCCCGCCCTGACGGCTGGCCGGTGCCGATCGTCGACCCCACCGGCCGCGGCCCGCTGTTCTGGGTGGTGCCGGTACCCGAGGGCAAGGTCGTGAAGAACCGCGTGCACTGGGACGTCGTCGGCGACGTCGACGCGCTGGTCGCGCTGGGGGCCACCGTCGTCCGACGACGTGACGCCGACATCGAGTGGGACGTCCTCGCCGACCCCGAGGGCAACGAGTTCTGCGTCTTCACCGACTGACCGTCGCCAGCCGGCCCCGCGGTCACCAGGTGGCGCCGTGGCGCGCGGCGTCCTCACCGGTGTCGACGTCCGCGCCGTCCGCGACGTCCCCGCACTCGACGAGCCGGACGTCGCGCTCCCGCAGGTAGTCACGGGCGCCCCGGTCGCCGTGCGCGACCTGCGACACCCCCGCCCAGTGCTCCCGTCCGAGGACGACCGGGTGCCCGCGCCGCCCCCCGTACGCGGCCTGGGCGAGGGACGACGGGCCGGCCGCGGCGACGAGCCGCCGCACCGCCGTCGGCGTCAGGCCCGGGGTGTCGACCAGAGCCACCACGCACGCCTCCGGCTGCGGCTCGAGCGCCGCGAGAGCACGCAGCCCCGCGCGCAGGGAGGCACCCATGCCCTGCGACCAGTCCGCTGCCACGACGGAGGTCGTGCCCGCAGGCAGGAGCGGGCGGACGTCGTCCGCGGCCGCCCCGAGGACGACCACGACGGGTGCGCATCCGCCAGCGGCCAGCGCGGCGGACCGCCCGGCCACCCAGGGCACGCCGTCCGGGCCGCGGACCAGCCCCTTGGGGGCCCCGAGGCGGCGGCCCTCCCCCGCCGCCAGCAGCAGGCCGGCCGCACGTGCTGGAGCGGGGTCACGCCCAGCCACCGGCACCGACGCCGGCGCGAGCTGGTCGCCGCTCACGGACGCCCGACGCGGCGGGCGTGCCCGGGGACCCGCAACCCGCTGTCCACGAGACGCCGGAGCAGGTCCTTCGTGCCGACCGGCAGGGCCCCGGCGGCCACCAGGTCGTCGTAGCGGACGTCCGGCACGTCGTAGTGGTCGAGGTCGAACGCCCGGCGCGGGATGCCCACCCACACGGCGAACCCGTGCAGCTCCTCCAGGGACACGTCGCTCACCAGGTGCGACCACAACCGGCCGTGCGCCGGCCAGGCAGGTGGGTCGATGAGCAGGGCCACCCCTCGATGATGCCCCAGCCCCGGCCCCGACCCACTGACGAGACCCGCGGCTCGAGCCCCCGGGACGCAGCTGATCGTCAGACCGGAGTGGTGGTGATAGCCACCATCACGGTCTGACGATCAGTGGGTACAGGGGATCTGACGGGGGACGCAGCGGGGAGGGCGACGGTGCCGCGGGTCCCATGACGCGACGGAGGGCGGCACCCCGCGCGGGGTGCCGCCCTCCGGACGTGCTCAGGCGTGAGCGGGCTGGATCAGAAGTCCATGCCGCCCATGTCGCCGGCGCCCGGGGCGGCCGCAGCGGCCTTCTCGGGCTTGTCGGCGATGACCGCCTCGGTGGTGAGGAACAGGGCCGCGATGCTGGCCGCGTTCTGCAGCGCCGAGCGCGTCACCTTCACCGGGTCGTTGATCCCGGCAGCGAGCATGTCGACGTACTCGCCGGTGGCGGCGTTGAGGCCGTGGCCGACCTCGAGGTTGCGCACCTTCTCCGCCACGACGCCGCCCTCGAGGCCGGCGTTGACCGCGATCTGCTTGAGCGGGGCCTCGATCGCCAGCCTGACGATGTTGGCGCCGGTCGCCTCGTCACCGGTCAGCTCGAGCTTGTCGAACGTCGCGGCACCGGCCTGGATGAGGGCGACGCCACCACCGGCGACGATGCCCTCCTCGACGGCGGCCTTGGCGTTGCGCACCGCGTCCTCGATACGGTGCTTGCGCTCCTTGAGCTCGACCTCGGTCGCCGCGCCGGCCTTGATGACGGCGACGCCGCCGGCCAGCTTGGCGAGGCGCTCCTGGAGCTTCTCGCGGTCGTAGTCGGAGTCCGACTTCTCGATCTCGGCGCGGATCTGGTTCACCCGGCCGGCGATCTGGTCGGCGTCGCCGGCGCCCTCGACGATCGTCGTCTCGTCCTTGGTGATGACGACCTTGCGGGCCTGGCCGAGCAGGTCGAGGGTCGTGTTCTCCAGCTTGAGACCGACGGTCTCGGAGATGACCTGGCCACCGGTGAGGATGGCCATGTCCTGCAGCATCGCCTTGCGGCGGTCGCCGAAGCCGGGGGCCTTGACGGCGGCCGACTTGAAGATGCCGCGGATCTTGTTGACGACGAGCGTGGCCATGGCCTCGCCCTCGACGTCCTCGGAGATGATCAGCAGCGGCTTGCCGGACTGGGTGACCTTCTCCAGCAGCGGCAGCAGGTCCTTGATCGAGGAGATCTTGGACTCGGCGAAGAGGATGTACGGGTCCTCGAGGACGGCCTCCATGCGCTCGGCGTCCGTGACGAAGTACGGCGAGGAGTAGCCCTTGTCGAAGCGCATGCCCTCGGTGAGCTCGAGCTCGAGCCCGAAGGTGTTGCTCTCCTCGACGGTGATGACGCCTTCCTTGCCGACCTTGTCCATCGCCTCGGCGATCAGCTCGCCGATGGACGCGTCACCGGCGGAGATGCCGGCGGTCTGCGCGATCTGCTCCTTGGTCTCGACCTCCTTGGCGGAGGAGAGCAGCTGGCCCGAGACGGCCTCGACGGCCTGCTCGATGCCGCGCTTGAGCGCCATCGGGTTCGCACCCGCGGCCACGTTGCGCAGACCCTCGCGGACCATCGCCTGGGCGAGCACGGTGGCGGTGGTGGTGCCGTCGCCAGCGACGTCGTCCGTCTTCTTGGCGACCTCCTTGACGAGCTCGGCGCCGATCTTCTCGTAGGGGTCCTCGAGCTCGATCTCCTTGGCGATGCTCACACCATCGTTGGTGATGGTGGGGGCGCCCCACTTCTTCTCGAGGACGACGTTGCGGCCCTTCGGACCGAGGGTGACCTTGACGGCGTCCGCGAGCTGGTTCATACCGCGCTCGAGACCGCGCCGGGCCTCCTCGTTGAAGGAGATGATCTTGGCCATGCGGGTGGTTCCTCCCGGTGACGGGTGGTGGCTGTCGGGGTCAGCCCAGCGCCCGCGACGGACGGGACGGCGACCGGGCGACCCTTGCGCGCCCGGCACCGGCCCTCGCCGGCCGACCTTTGGCACTCTCCACAGGGGAGTGCCAGGTCAATGATTAGCACTCGGGAGTGGCGAGTGCAAGCGAGAGCGCCGCCGGCCGGAGCCGACGGCGCTCTCGCCGCGCTGCCACCGACACCGGTGGCCGCCTCGGCGACGGGTCGGGGGGCGACCCGTCGCCGGTCGTCTGCTGGTCAGGCCGACCAGCCCGTGGTCACAGGGCGCGGACCGACTCGGCCTGGGGGCCCTTCTGACCCTGGCCGACCTCGAACTCGACCTGCTGCCCCTCGTCGAGCGAGCGGTAGCCGTCCGCCTGGATCGCGGACCAGTGGACGAACACGTCCGGACCACCGCCGTCGACGGTGATGAAGCCGTAGCCCTTCTCGGCGTTGAACCACTTGACGGTTCCCTGAGCCATTCCCACTCCTGTGTCACTTGCTGCGGTGCGGCCCTGCGACGGACCGGGTCTCACGCTCGCGTGGTCCGCGATGGTCCAACGTGCGGGCCTTCCGTGCAGGTGGTGCAGGTAGGACGTGCTCATCGAACTGTTCGACCGCGCGCCACCCTAGCGGGCGATCATGCTGGTGGCGAGGGTCGTTGAGCACGCGACGACACGACGGGGTGACGCGCAGTCACCGGGTGGAGGAGGGCGCCGATGGGCACCGACCGCAGGCCGTCTCACCGGCCGGCGCACCCCTCGACCGGACCGTCACCGCGCCTCGTCCGGTGGCGCTCGACGGTCAACCTGCTCACCGGGGCGACCGCCGGCGGCCTGCTCCTGGCCCGCCTCGGCCGCGCCCGCGTCGAGCCCGGACCGGACGGGCTGCTGCTCGCCTGCGAGTACGCGGCCCGCTTCCCCGCTCCGCGCGCCCGCGCCGTGACCGTCGGGGACGTCGTCCTGCTCCGGATGGACGTCGGGTCGGCTCGCTCGCGCCCGAGGCTGCTCGCCCACGAGCGACGCCACGCGGCCCAGTGGGCGTGCTGGCTGGGACCGGTCGGGTTCCTGCCCGCCTACGGCCTGGCCAGCCTGTGGTCGGTGCTGCGCGTCGGGGACGCCGCGCGGGCCAACCCGTTCGAGGTGCGGGCCGGGCTCGCCGACGGCGGGTACCGGACGGAGGGCGGGACCCCACCGCCGCGGCGCCGTCCCCGGGTGGTCAGTCGAAGTCCGCGCCGAGGATGACCGACAGGTCGTCCTCGAGGTTCGGGTCCAGCGTGGTCAGCGCGCCGCCGAGGTCCTCGGCGATCGCGGCGGCGGTGGCCTCGAGCCCGGGGTCGTTGTAGAAGACGGTCGTGTCCATCTCGCCGGCGCGGTAGTTGTCGGTCCCCGAGACCGTCCAGCCGGCGTCCTCGAGCGCCTGCGCCCCGCGGGCGGCCAGCCCCCCGACCGTGGTGCTGTTGAGCACCCGGAACGTGACGTCGCGGTCGACCGTGGCGGTCGGCGTGGGCTCGACCGTGGGCTCAGGGGCGACGGTCCCGGGGTCCGTCCCCGGCGCGGGCTCGGTGGCGGGGTCCTGCGGTGCCGGTGCGACCGTCTCGTCACCCGCCGGGGCCGAGATCGCCGACTCGACCCGGCCGTCGCCGAGCAGGGTGGAGAAGCCCCAGGCCACCCCGCCGACGACCGCGAGCACGGCGACGACGGGCAGCGCGGCCAGCACCGGGCTCGGCCGACCGCGGTGCGCGCCGCGACGAGCGGGCGGGCCCTGGACGCGGTCGAACTCGTCGGGCGGGTAGGTGCGGCGTTCGGTCACGCCCGGCAGGGTACGGGTCCGCGCAAGGGGCGCGGGTCAGACCTGGACGCCGAGGCGGCGGGCCGAGCGCGCCCGCTGCCGGGTGGCGCGCATCCGGCGCAGGCGCTTGACGAGCATCGGGTCGTACGCCAGGGCCTCGGGCGAGTCGAGCAGGCTGTTGAGCACCTGGTAGTACCGCGTCGCCGACATGTCGAAGAGCTCGCGGATGGCCTGCTCCTTCGAGCCGGCGTACTTCCACCACTGGCGCTCGAAGGCGAGGATCTCCTGGTCCCTGGTGGACAGCTGCGTGTCGACCTGCACCTGCTGAACCCTAGCCGCGTCCATGTGGTCCCCTCTGTCGTGCGTCGGCGACGACCGCCCCCCGGTCTCGCCGACGGCTGGCAGGGCCACTGTACGGGCCGAACGACAGCGGTGTCATTCGCCCGCCCGGCGGTTCCCCGGGTCCTGCGTCGCGGGCCCTGCGGCCCGGCGCAGTAAGGTCGCCGCCCGTGACGCGCCGTCCCCTGCACGAGCTGGTCGGCCCCGGGTGGGCGCAGGCCCTGGCGCCGGTCGCGGGCACGATCGCCACCATCGGCGACGGCCTGCGCGCCGAGGTCGCCGCCGGCCACCGGTTCCTCCCGGCCGGCGACCGGGTGCTGCGAGCCTTCGAGCAGCCGCTGGACGACGTGCGGGTGCTGCTCGTGGGACAGGACCCCTACCCCACGCCCGGCCACGCGGTCGGCCTGTCCTTCTCGGTCGACCCCGCCGTGCGCCCGCTGCCGCGCAGCCTGCAGAACGTCTTCCGCGAGCTCGTCGAGGACGTCGGGGTGCCCGCCCCCAGCACGGGCGACCTGTCGCCGTGGGCGGCGCAGGGCGTCATGCTGCTGAACCGGGTGCTGACGGTGCGTCCCAGCGAGCCCGGATCGCACCGGGGGCGCGGGTGGGAGTCCGTCACCGACCAGGCGGTCCGCGCCCTGGTGGCCCGCCGCCGCCCGCTCGTCGCCGTGCTGTGGGGGCGGGACGCCCAGCAGCTGCGGCCGCTGCTGGGGTCCACGCCCGTGGTGGCCAGTGCCCACCCCAGCCCGCTGTCCGCCTCCCGGGGGTTCCTCGGCTCGCGACCGTTCAGCCAGGTCGACCGGCTGCTGCGCGAGCAGGGCGCCGACCCCGTCGACTGGCGCCTGCCCTGAGCCCGGAGGGCCCTGCCAGGCGCACCTTGGTGGAAAGGTGCGGCCGGGAGGGCCCGGCCAGGCGCACCTTGGTGGAAAGGTGCGGCCGGGAGGGCCCGGCCAGGCGCACCTCGGTGGAAAGGTGCGGCCCGGCAGGCCCGGCCAGGCGCACCTCGGTGGAAAGGTGCGGCCCGGCGGGCCCGGCCAGGCGCACGCCGGTGGAAAGGTGCGCCCGGGAGCGCGCGGTCAGCGGCCGCGGGCCGCGTACGGGTCGGTGACGACGCCCTCGCCGGCCTCGTCGTCCCAGACGTAGACCTCGCGACCGCCGACGAGCACCCGCTGCGCCCGGGACATCACGTCGAGCGGGTCGCCGGACCAGACGACGACGTCCCCGTCCTTGCCGACCTCCAGCGAACCGACCCTGTCGTCCAGACCCATGATCCGGGCCGGGTTGATGGTCAGCGCCCGCAGCGCCTCCGCGGGGTCGAGGCCCTCCTTGACCGCCAGCGTGGCCTGGTGGACGAGGAAGTTGATCGGCACCACGGGGTGGTCGGTCGTGATCGCGATCTGCACGCCCGCCGCGGCCAGCAGGCCCGGGTTGCGCAGGTGCCGGTTGCGCAGCTCGACCTTGCTGCGGGTCGTGAACAGCGGGCCGATGACGACGGGGATGCCCTTGTCGGCGAGGACGTCGGCGAGCAGGTGCCCCTCCGTCCCGTGGTTCACGATCAACCGGTAGCCGAACTCCTCCGCCAGCCGGATCGCCGTGGCGATGTCGTCGGCCCGGTGGGAGTGCTGCGACCACGGCAGCTCGCCGTCCAGGACCCGCACCAGCACCTCGCAGCTGGGGTCGCGGTCGAACGGCTCCTTCTTGCGGGCCGCGGCGTCGCGTCGGGCCTTGTAGTCCTGCGCCTTGGTCAGCGCGTCGCGGATCACGGCCGCGACGCCCTGCCGGGTCGACGGCAGCTTCTTCTGGTCGCCGTAGACCCGCTTCGGGTTCTCCCCCAGGGCGCTCTTCACCGACACCGGCTGCTTGAGCAGCATCTCGTCGACGATCCGGCCCCACGTCTTCAGGGCGACGGTCTGCCCCCCGATCGGGTTGCCGGACCCGGGCTTGACGACCGCGGTGGTGACACCGCCGGCGAGCGCGTCCCGGAAGCCCTCGTCGGCGGGGTTGATGGCGTCCAGTGCCCGCATCCGCGCGCCGTTGGGGTCGGTCATCTCGTTGGTGTCCTGCCCGGCCCACCCCTCGGCCTCCTCGTGGACGCCCATGTGGGCGTGGGCCTCGACGAAGCCGGGCAGCACCCACGACCCGGTGGCGTCGACGACCCTGGCGCCGGACGGCACCTTGACCTTCGCGCCGACCGCGGAAACCTTGCCGTCCTCGAGCAGGACCGTGCCGCCCTGCACGGGCTCCCCGACGACGGGGACGACGTACCCGCCGGTGACGGCGACGACCTCGCTGGGCTGCTTCCTCGGCATGCTGGGGCTCCTCGTGGAAGGGGTTCGGCAGGGACTTCGGAAGGGACGCGGTGGCACCGGGTGGGCACCGGGGCGCCCCCCTTTCGTAGTCCCCGCCGGCGACGAGCGCCAACCGGCCGCGCCCGCGCGCAGTGGAGGAGACGCTCCGGCGGACCGCGACGTGCGACGGCCGACCGGCCGGTGACACAGTGGGGACGTGGCCCGCACGACCCCCGACCGCCCCGACCCCAGGCCCGGGACCGCCGGGCCCCGACCCCCGCACCGCGCGCTGCGCAGCGCAGCGGCACGCGTCGTCCGCTCCTCGGCCCCTCCGACCCAGCCGATCTCCCTGCACGGCGGGGCGGACGGCGTCCCGGACGCCACCGCGCGCGCCGTCGTCGACCTCGCGCTGCGCCTCGGCGAGGCGCTGCTGTCGACCGGGGCGTCGGCGTCCGACGTGACGGCCACGGTGCTGCGGCTGGTCGACGCGTACGGGCTGCGGTCGGTGCACGTCGACGTCACCTTCACGTCGGTGACGGTGTCCGTGCACCGCGGCGACGACGACGACCCGATGACCCTGATGCGGGTGGTGCGGGTGCGCAGCCAGGACTACACGCGCCTGCAGCACCTGTACGACGTGGTCCGGGACGCCTCGACCGGTGACCTGGCGGTCGAGGAGGCCCGCGCCCGCCTCGACGACGCGGTGCGGTCCCCGCACCCGTACCGCCGGTGGCTGGTGACGGCCTCCCTGGCGGCGATGGGGGCGTCCATCGCCGCCCTGTTCGGTGGCGGCGTCCGGCTGCTCCTGCTGACGGCGGTCACGACGGCCGTGGTGGACCGGGCCCAGCGGCGGCTGACCCGCAGCGGGCTGCCCGCCTTCTTCACCCAGGCGGTGGGCGCGGCGATCCCCGCGAGCGTGGCGGTCGGCATGTTCCTGCTCATCGCGAACACGGACCTGGACGTCGCCGACCTGCCCCCGTCGCTCGTGGTCGCCACCGGGATCATCGTGCTGCTCGCCGGCCTGTCGGTGCTCGGCGCGGCGCAGGACGCCGTCGACGGGTACTACCTGACGGCGGGTGCCCGCGGGCTCGAGGTGCTCATGCTGACGCTCGGCATCGTCGTGGGCGTGGCGGCGGTGCTGGCGGTCGCCGGGCAGCTCGGGGTTCCGCTGACGATCTCGACCGAGACGGGGCTGAACCCGAACCCCGTGGCGACGCTCGTGGCCGCCGTCCTGGTGTCCTGGACGTTCGCGCTGTCCGCCTACGCCCAGCCCCGCGCGGCCCTCGTCGGCGCCGTGATGGGCGGCGTGGGCTGGGTCGCCAACGGCCTGGCGTCGGCCCTCGGCGCCGGCCCGGCCACCTCCGCGGCGTTCGCGGCGGCCCTGATCGGGCTGATGGCCCAGGTGGTCGCGGAGCGGTGGCGGATGCCGGCCCTGGCCCTGACGACCGCGGCGATCGTCCCGCTGCTGCCGGGGATGCGCGTGTACCGGGGGCTCTTCACGATGATCGAGCAGGGCGAGGGCGGCATGGTGCCGGGCCTCACGATCCTGCTGGGTGCCGCGGGGATCGGGATGGGGCTGGCCGCCGGCGTGAGCCTCGGCGCGTTCATCGGCCGACCGCTGCGCAGCGAGCTCGACCGCTGGCAGCGGCGGGCGCTGCGGCGCTCGACGGCCGGGGCCCGGGACTGACGCCGCACGCAGGCACCCCGGCACCGGCCCACACCCCGCGCTGACGGTGACCGGGCCGTCCGCCACGATGGGGACGTGACCGACGCACCCCGCTGGACCCGTTACGTCGCGATCGGCGACTCCTTCACCGAGGGCATGTGCGACCCCTCCGTCCACCCCGGCGACGGTGCAGCCGACGGTGCAGCCGACCGTGCAGCCGACCGTGCGGCCAGCGGTGCAGGCGAGGTGTACCGGGGCTGGGCGGACCGGCTCGCCGAGCGCCTGCACGCCCTGCACCGCGACGCCGGCGGGCGCGGCCTGGAGTACGCCAACCTCGCCATCCGCGGCCGGCTGCTCGGGCAGATCCTCGACGAGCAGCTGCCCGTCGCCCTCGACGCCCGCCCGGACCTCGTCAGCCTGGTCGGCGGCGGCAACGACGTGCTGCGCCCGGGCTCGGACGTCGACGCCCTCGCCGAGCGGCTCGAGGACGGCGTCGCGCGGCTGCGTGCCGCCGGCGCCGACGTCCTGCTCGCCACCGGTGTCGACCCCCGGGACGCCCCGCTGATCCGGATGACCCGCGGCCGCGTCGCCACCTACAACGGGCACATCTGGTCGATCGCCCGCCGCCACGGCGCGTACGTCATGGACCAGTGGGGCACCCGCGCGCTGCGGGACTGGCGGATGTGGGCGCCCGACCGGATGCACCTCAACGACGAGGGGCACCGGCGGGTCGCCGAGCTCGCCGCGACGACGCTCGGCCTGCCGGCGGCGGACAGCACGTGGTCCGACCCGCTGCCGGCCCTGCCGGCACGGGTGCGCGGCGAGGCGCTGCGCGAGGAGGTCGCGTGGGTGCGCGGCCACCTGACGCCGTGGGTGCAGCGGCGCCTGCGCGGCCGCTCCTCGGGTGACGGCCGGGCGGCCAAGCGCCCGCTGCCGCTCCCGCTGGACTGAGAGCCCACCCAGGCCGGCGGTCAGGGCAGGCGGCCGAACCAGACCAGCGAGCCGGCGGCGGTCAGCAGCAGGCTCAGCAGGCCGAGCCCCGCCCAGCGCCCGGTGACCTCCTCCAGCACGGTCTCGTAGCCGACGGACGAGCCGATGTCGGCGTACACGTCCCGCAGCTCCCCCGCCGTCTCCGCCTGGTAGAACCGGCCGCCGGTCGCGTCGGCGATGGCGCGCAGGTCCTCCTCCCCCACCGGCACCGGCTCGAGCTGGCCCTCGAGCTCGACGACGCCGTCCGGCGTGCCGAACGCGATCGCGGACACCGGCACCCCCGCCTCACGGGCCGCGGCGGCGGCGGACTCGTTGCTGCGGCCGACGGTCGTCTCGCCGTCCGAGAGCAGGACGATCCGGGCCGGGACCTCCTCGTCGGGGGCGGCGGGGTCGACCGGGACCTGCTGCACCGCCTCCAGCGCGGTGAACACCCCCTCCCCGATCGCCGTGTACTCGGCCAGCCGGAGCTGGTCCACCGCCTGCTCGACCCGGGCCCGGTCGGTCGTCGGCGGCACCAGCACGGACGCCGTGCCGGCGAAGGACACCAGGCCCACGTTGAGCCGCGGTGGCAGCGAGCGGACGAACTCGGTGGCGGCGGCCTGCGCGGCGTCCAGCCGGGTGGGCTCGACGTCCTCCGCCGCCATCGACAGCGAGACGTCCACGGCCAGGACGATCGTGGCCCGCTCACGGGGCACCCTGACCTCACCGGCCGGGCGGGCGAACGTGACGACCATGACGGCCACGGTGACGAGCAGCCCGACCGCGACGACGTGCCGTCGCCACCCGGGGCGGCGGGGGGCGACCTGCCCGAGCAGCGCCAGGTTGGTGAACCGGACGGCGTACCCGCGGCGGCGGCGCTGCGACCAGGCGTAGAGCCCGGCGAGCAGCGGCACCGCGAGCAGCAGCCAGAGGCGCTCGGGGGCGACGAAGTCCTGGGGGATCACCCGGCGGCCCCCCGCCGCGGCGCGTGCAGGGCGTGCGCGGTGCGCCGGTGACCCAGGACGAAGCGGGCGGTGTCCGCGACCCAGTCCGAGTCGGTCCGCAGGACCAGGTGCGCGCACCCGGCCCGTCGCAGCGCCGCCGCCACCTCGTCGGCGTGCGCCCGGGCGGCGTCGGCGAACGCCCGCCGGGTCGCGGGTCGGGAGGTGTCGACCTCCAGCACGTCGCCGGTCTCGGGATCGACGAGCTCGACCACCCCGACGTCCGGCAGCTCGTGCTCGCGCGGGTCGCGCACCTCCACCGCCAGCACCTGGTGGCGCGCGCCCAGCCGGCGCATCGCCCGCTCCCAGGCGGGCGGCTCGGCGCCGGGACGACGGCCGGCGAGGGTCTGGGTGACGCCGCGCCGCACCTGCGGGTCGATGAAGTCGGAGACGACGACGCGCAGCCCCCGGCGCTGCTGCGCCCGCGCGAGCGCGGTCACCGCGTCCGCGAGCTCGGCCGCCGACCGCTGCGGCGAGCCGTGCCCGCCGGGGTGCACGGGCTCGTCGAGCAGCGAGCGCAGCAGCCCGTACAGGGCGGTGCGGCCCGAGCGGGCGGGCCAGCGGCGCAGCCCGGCGGGTGAGGCGGCCACGCCGCCGAACCGGTCGCCGACCCGCTGCGTGAGGACGCCGACGGTCGCCACCGCGGCCACCGCGAGCTCCCGCTTGGTGCGGTCGGCCGTCCCGAAGTCCATGGACGCCGACAGGTCGACCAGCGCCCAGGTCTCCAGCTCCCGGTCGGCGACGACGTCGCGCACGTGGGCGTGCGTGGTGCGGGCCGTCACCGCCCAGTCCATGTGCCGCACGTCGTCCTCGCCGGGGCGGTACTGGCGGGCCTCGGCCAGCTCGGTGCCGGGACCGGGCAGCAGCCCGAGGTGCTCGCCGCGTAGGTACCCCTCGAGGCGGCGGACGACGGTCAGCTCGAGCCGCCGCAGGGCGTCCTCGGGCGCCAGGTCGGCGAGCAGCCGGCTGGGCGGGACCCGGCCGCCCCGGGGCCCGGTCACGGTCCGTACGGCGCGGGCGCCGGTCCCGGCCGGTGGCCCGCGTGCGCGTCGGGGGCCCGCGGGGGCCAGGGGTCCTGGGCCGCGGGCCCCGACCCCGGCCCGGTGACGGGGACCGGGGGTGGGACGGCGGCGAGCACCCGGTGCACCACGGAGGCCGCCTGGACGCCGTCCGCGACGGCGTCGAACCCCAGGACGAGCCGGTGGGCGATGACGTCGACGGCCAGGGCCTGCACGTCCTGCGGCAGCACGTGGTCGCGCCCGCGCAGCAGCGCCAGCGCGCGGGCGGCCGCGAGCAGGCCGAGGGTGGCGCGGGGGCTCGCGCCGACGTCCAGGACGCCGTCGAGGTCGTCCACGCCGTAGTCGCGCGGCTGGCGGGTGGCCATGACGAGCCGCACGACGTAGTCGGCGACGAGCGGGTGGACGTACAGGTGGTCGGCCGCCCGCTGCAGGCGCAGCACGCGCGCCGGGTCGAGGACGCTGGTGGCGGTCGGCGGGTCCACGCTCATCCGCCGCAGGATCTCCGCCTCCTCGTGCGCCCGCGGCAGCGGCACGGTGATCTTGAGCAGGAACCTGTCGCGCTGCGCCTCGGGCAGCGGGTAGACGCCCTCGGACTCGATCGGGTTCTGCGTGGCGACGACGACGAAGGGGTCCGGCAGCGGGTAGGACCGGCCACCGAGCGACACCTGGCGCTCGGCCATCAGCTCGAGCATCGCCGCCTGCACCTTGGCCGGTGCCCGGTTCACCTCGTCGGCGAGGACCACGTTGACGAAGACCGGGCCGAGCTCGGTGTCGAACCGCTCGCTGCCGGGCCGGTAGATGCGCGTGCCGACGATGTCGGAGGGCACGAGGTCGGGGGTGAACTGCAGCCGGGCGAAGGACCCGCCCACCACCGTCGCGAAGGTCCGCACGGCGAGGGTCTTGGCGACACCGGGGACGCCTTCGAGCAGGCAGTGGCCGCGGGCGAGCAGGGCGACGAGGAGCTGCTCGACCATCTCCTCCTGGCCGACGACGACGCGGCGGATGCCGTCGGCGGCGCGACGCAGGTCGTGCAGGTCCTCGGTCCCGACCGTGCTCATCCGCCCGCCCCTCCGCCCCGGCGACCGCGGGGCACCCGTCGGCCGCCGGCGTCGTCCGGCTGCCGTCGTCGGCCATTCCACCACCCGCCGCGGCCCGGCCGGACCCTGGCCCGCCCGGGTGGCGGGCGGACCACCGGGGCGCAGGGCGGCCACCGGCGCTGTGGTCTGATGACGCGGTGAGCGACCCCACGCCGGACGGCGGTCGGGTGGGCCCGTTCCGGGTCGAGTCCGTGCAGCGACGCACCGAGGCCGGCGAGGTCCTGAGGGCGGCCGGTCCCGACGGGCTCGTCCACCTCGTCGTCCGCCTCGCCGCCGGCCCGGCCGGCGACCCCGCGTGCCGCGGCCGGTTCGCGACGGTCGTGCAGGGCGGACGCGTCGACGCGGCCCGCGTCGTCGCCGCCGACCTGGCGGGCGAGCGACCGTGGGCGGCCCTGGCAGCCGAGCCGGCAGGGCCGGACCCGTCGACAGGGCCGGCCGAGCCACCGGCGGGCGACGCGGCGGGCTCGGGGTCCGACCGGACAGCGGCCGCTCCCTCGGCGCGGGCCGCCGCGCTGCTGCTCTCGAGCGTGCTGCCGGCCGGGCCGGACCCGGTGGACGGGGCCCCGCGCGGCCCGCGGTTCGCGCCCTACTGGTCCGACGGCCGGTGGCGTCCACGCCCGGCGGACACGGCGACGATGGGGCCGCCCACGAGACGGGACCGCACCGTGCTGTGGTCCCTCGCCGCCGTCCTGCTGGCGGTCCTGCTGATGCTGCTGCTGCTGTGGTGGCTGCTGCCTGCGCAGGACCAGGGCGGGGCAGGCCCCGGGCCCCGGCCGTACCCGACCCGCACCCTGCCGTTCCCGTCACCGGAGCAGCCGACGCCCGGCCCGTCGGGGCCCTCGGGCGACGGCCGGGACGAGCCGACGCCGGGGCCGACGGGGCCGCCGGGCGACGACCCGGGGAACCGGCTCCTGCCCGGTCCGACACCGTCGCTGCCTGGCTGACGTCCCCCGTCCACCCGGGCGATCTGCAGTCACTGTGCGTGCGCGGTCGATAGCACGCCGAACATCTGCGACGATCTGCACATGGACGCCCAGCGTCTTGCCCCCACCTCCGTCGCCACCGGTCCGGGGACGTCCCCAGAGGACGCGGACGACCTGCCGGTGGCGGCAGCCGACCCTGCGCCCGACCGCCCCCCGCAGGGTCCTGCCGCGGACAGCGACGGGGCGCTCGACCAGGCGCAGCAGGCCATGGGGATCCTGGCCCGTGCGCAGGAGCACGCCGACTCCGTCACCGCCGAGGCCGAGCGGCTGCGCGCCGAGGCCGAGCGCCTGCACGGGGTCGCCGCCCGCGCCCAGCGTGCCGCCGAGGCCGAGCTCGAGTCCGCCCGCGAGGAGGCCCGCGAGCTCGTCCAGGACGCCGGCGAGCAGGCGACCCTCGTGGTGCAGTCCGCGGGTCGCACCGCCCAGCAGCTCACCGCGCAGGCCGAGTCCGAGGCGGCCGAGCTGCGCGCCGCGGCCGAGGAGGACGCGCGGGCGGCGCGCGAGCAGTCCGACGCGCTGCGCCGCACGACCCGCGCTGAGGTCGAGCAGCTCCTCGAGGCCGCCCACCGCACCGCCCGGACCGAGCTCGAGCAGGCCCGGGAGGAGGCCCAGCGCCTCACCCGCGAGGCGGCCGAGGCGGCCGAGACGGTCACCACCCGGGCGCGGGAGGCCGCGCAGGCCGAGCGCCTGGCCGCGACCGACGACGCGCAGCGCGACCGCAGCACGGCCGCCGCCGAGCTGGCGTCCGCACGGTCCCAGGCCCAGCAGCTGCGTGACGAGGCTGCCGCCGAGGCCGAGCGGCTGCTCGACGAGGCCCGCGACGCGGCCGAGGCGGAGCTGGCCGCCGCGGCGCAGCAGACGGAGTGGACCCGCCAGACCGTGGACGCCCTGCTCGCCACCGCCGAGGCGGAGGCCGAGCGGACCCGGCTGCGCGGTCACCAGCAGGCGGCCGCGGTGGTCCGGGCACGCCGGGGCCGGCTCGGCGCCGCCCTGGGCACCGCGACCCGCCGGCTGCGCGACCAGCGCAGCGCCGCCGAGGCGGAGGTCGCCGAGCTGCACGCGGTGGCCCGCGCGGCGCTCGAGCGGGCCCGGGCCCAGGCGGACGACGAGCGCGAGCGCGCCCGCCAGCAGGCGGCGGAGGTGCTCCAGGACGCCGAGGCACGCGCCGAGGCGGTCCAGAACCGCGCGAGCCGGCGCACCACCGAGGCCGAGAGCGCCGCGAGGACGCTGCGCGAGCGCGCCGCGGAGGACCTCGGCGCGGCCCAGCGCGAGGCCCAGGACCTCCTGCGGACCTCACGGCAGGAGGCGGCGGCGCTGCTGAACTCCGCGCGCGAGGAGTCCGACCGGATGCGCACCCAGGCCCGCGCCCAGCTCGCGGAGGCCCAGGAGCGGGTCGCCGTGCTGGCCCGCCGCCGCGACGAGATCGCCGCCGAGCTCGGTCAGCTGTCGGGCGTCATCGAGGCGCTCGCCGTCCCCGGTGGGCGTCCCGGGGGGCCGGGCACCGGCCGGAGCGACCCGGGCGGACCGCACGAGTCGGACCTGCGGGACGATGGCCCTCACGACCACGACCCCCGGCACGACCACGACGCCCCGCACGCCGACCAGCACGCCGACCAGCACGCCGACCCGCGCGCCACGGTCCCCGCCGGGGCGCGGACCCCGACCACCGAACCCCGTACCGAGCCTGACGGCTCCTTCCCCCGAGGTGAGCACTGAGCCATGAGTGACACGAGCACGTTCCGGACCGTCCTGCGCGGCTACGAGCCGGCGCAGGTGGACCGCCGCATCCGCGAGCTGAGCGAGGCGGCCCGGACCGGGCAGGAGCAGACCGACCAGCTCCGTCGCCGCGTGGCCGCCCTGGAGGAGGCTCTCGAGCAGGCGCGTCAGGACACCGAGGAGCAGGTGCGCCGGGCGCACGAGGAGGCCGGCCCGGCCGAACCCGCCGAGCCGGCCCAGGCGGCACCCCCGCAGGAGCCGACCTTCGAGCTGCTGGGGGCCCGGATCGGGCAGATCCTCGCCCTGGCGACCGAGGAGGCCGACGAGCTGCGGGCGAGCGCGCAGACGGAGGCCGACAGCCACCGCGGCCTGGCGGAGCAGGCGGCCGCGCGGGTGCGCGAGGAGGCCGACCGGTACGCGCAGGACCGGCGTGCGGCCGCCGACGCCGAGGCGGCGCAGGTGCTCGCCGACGCCCGCAGCACCGCCGACGACCTGCTCGACGCCGCGGACCGCGACGCGACGGCCCGTCGCGAGGAGGCCGAGGCCGTCTACGAGCAGCAGCGCGCCCGGGCCGCGCAGGCGGCGGCCGACTTCGAGACCACGCTCGCCCAGCGCCGCGAGCGGGCCGAGCAGGACTTCACCGCCCGCACGGCCGCCGCCGAGCAGCAGCTCACCGCCGCGCAGGAGGAGGCCGAGCAGGTCCAGGCCGAGGCGGAGCGGACCCGCACCGAGGCCGAGCGGGCCGCTCAGCGGCTGCTCGCCGACGCCGGGCAGCAGGCCCAGGAGCTGGTCAGCGCCGCGAAGGCCCGCGCCGACAAGATCCGCGCGGAGTCCGAGCGCGAGCTGGCTGCCGCCACCCAGCGGCGCGACAGCATCAACGCCCAGCTCGCCAACGTGCGGCAGATGCTGGCGACGCTGTCCGGCGGGGCGTCCATGGCGCTGCTCCAGGAGGACGCGCACAGCACGCCGGACGCCGGCCAGCACACCGCGCCGCAGGCGGACGAGGCGACCGACGACGTGGCCGACGAGCAGGGCGCCCCGACGCAGCAGGCCCCGGCCGGCGCCGAGGTGGTCGACCTGACCGACGCCGAGCAGGCCGGTGCCCCGGTCGACGAGGACGACCCGACCGACGCGGACGGCTCGGTCGACGCGGACGGCTCTGTCGACGGGGACGGGGCCGACGAGGTCGCCTCCGGCGACGCGGCGTCCGCGGACGCCGAGGTGCTCGCGACGCAGCGTCGCTGACGACGCCGCTCAGGCCCCCGCGAACGGGTCGTCCAGGACGGCGGCGATCGCGGGGGCTGCGGCCACCAGGACCTCGGAGTCGCCCGACCGGTCGCCCACCACCACTCGGGAGCCGGCGTCCGGCAGGTGCGCCAGCCGGTCGAGCTCGCGGCACAGCACGTCGACCTGGTGCTCGTGCAGCCGCGTGATGGACCCGCGCAGCACCAGCGCCCCCGGGTCGTAGAGGTCCACGAGGGCCGCGGCGGCCGTGGCGACGGCCTGCGCGCGCGAGCGCAGCGCCTCGACGGCCGCGGCCCGACCGGACCGCGCGGCCTCCACGACGTCGTCCACCCCGCCGACGTCCAGCCCGTCGGCCCGGACCCGCTGCACCACCGCGTCGTCACCGGCCACGACCTGGAAGCAGCCCCGACGACCGCACGGGCACTGCGGCGCGCGGGGCCCGCGCTGCACCTGCAGGTGACCCACCGACCCGGCCGAGGCGGTCGCCCCGGTGCGGACCCGTCCGTCCTGCACCAGCGCGACGCCGATGCCCGTGCCGACGTGGAGCAGGGCGAAGTCGTCGGCGGACCGGCCGTAGCCGAACAGCAGCTCGTACCCGGCCGCGGCCCGGATGGACTGCTCGAGCACCACGGGCTCGGGGACGGCGGCGCCGACCGCCGCGGCGAGCCGGACGTCGCGCCATCCGAGCCCGGCGTGCAGCAGCACCGTGCCGGTCTCGCTGCTCACCTGCCCGCCGCAGGTCACCCCGGTCCGCAGCACGCGGGCGCCGGCGGGCGTCCTCGCCTCGAGCGCCCGGACCGACCTGCTCACGGTGGCGACCACCTCCTCCGGGGTGGGGGCGCGGTGCGCGACGACGTGCCGGGCGACGACGGTGGCGTCCAGGCCCACGAGACCGACGTGCACCTCGTGCCGCCCGACGTGCACCGAGCGCACGAGCCCGCGCCGGCCGTCGAGCACCAGCGGCACGGCCGGGCGACCGCGGCTGCCCGGCCGCGGCTCGAGCTCGCGCAGGACCCCGGCCTCCAGCAGCGCGCCGACCGCGACCGTGACGGTCGGCGCGGACAGGCCGGTCAGCCGGGCGAGCTCGACCCGCGTCGTCCGGCCCCGGGCGACGACGGCGCGCAGCAGCGCCGCGACGTTGTGCCGGCGCATGCCGTCGGCGCGCTCGCCGACGTCGCGCGCCCGCCGGGCATGGGTCGTCGCCGGGCCGCCGCGGCGTGGGGGCGGAGGGCGCCGGCCGGCGTCCTCCCCCGTCGTCACGGCCCGCTCAGGTCAGGCTCAGCGCGGCCAGCGCCGCGTTGACGACGGACCCGGGCAGCAGGTCGTGCAGCTCGTACAGGTCGTGGACGGTGCCGGACTGGCCGAACTCGTCGACCCCGAGCGGGACGGCGGGCACGCCGAGCGCCGACCCGATCCAGGCCATCGCGTGGCTGGCGCCGTCGTGCACGGTGACGACGGGGGCGCGGTCTCCCCCGAGGCCGCCGAAGGCGGTGCGCAGCGCCCCGGGGACGCTCGGTGCCGTCGCCGTCCGGACGCCCTGGCGCAGCGTGCGCTGCCAGGCGGTGTACAGCCGGTCGAGGCTGGTCACGTCGACGACGTGCGCCGCGACGCCCTCCTCGGCGAGCTCCTCGGCGGCGGCGAGCACCTCGGGCAGCACGGCACCCGAGCCGACGAGGTGCACCTGGGGCGCCGGTGCGCCACCGTCCTCGCCGCGCAGGTGCGGGTGGGCCTCGAAGGCGTCCACGAGCCGGTAGGCGCCGGCGAGCACCTGGCGGCGCAGGACGGCGTCGCCGAGCCGCGCGCGGGCCGCCTCGAACGGGGCCTGGTCGACGGGCCGGGTCGTCAGGCGGACGTAGTAGGCGCCGTCGTCGTGCGGGGCGGCCGTGCGTGGCGCGCCGTGACCGCCGGCGGCGATCCGCCCTACCGCGTCGCACAGCAGCCAGTCCAGCGCCGTGGCGTAGGCGGGCTCGATGAACGTCACCCCCGGCAGCTCGACGCCGATCGAGGGGGTGATCGTCGACTGGTGCGCCCCGCCCTCCGGCGCGAGCGTCACCCCGGACGGCGTGCCCGCGACGACGAAGCGGGAGCCGGAGTAGGTGCCGTAGATGAAGGCGTCGAGGCCGCGGCAGACGAACGGGTCGTAGACGGTGCCGACCGGCACGAGCGGCTGGTCCGACAGGTCCCAGGACAGCCCGAGCTGGCCGAGCAGCAGGAACAGGTTCATCTCGGAGATGCCGAGCTCGATGTGCTGGCCGGACGGGCCCTCGGCCCAGCGCAGCACCGGGTCGGGCGACCAGGCGCGCCGGTCGGCGGGGGCGAACACGCCCATCCGGTTGATGAAGCCGGCGAGGTTGGTCGACGTCGCCACGTCCGGCGCCGTCGTCACGAGGTAGCGGGCGAGCTGCTCGTGGCGGGACAGGTCGACGAGGACCCGGCCGAAGACCTCCTGCGTGCTCACGGGCTTGGAGACCCGCACGCCGGTGGACTCCGGCACCTGGACGTCGATCCGCGGCGAGCGGGGCGAGCGGGTCAGGTGCTCGGCGCGGCGGGCCACCCACGTCCCCGCGGGGGTGGCGGGGTCGATCCGGTCCCACTCGCGGGCCTCGTCCACGCCGAGGTCCGCGCGCAGCCTCGCGACCTGCTCGCCGGTGAGCAGCGCGGAGTGGTTGCGGGGGTTGCCGGCCGTCGGCAGCCCCCAGCCCTTGACGGTGTAGGCGAAGACGACGCTGGGCCTCGTGGTCTCGGCGTCGCAGGCGGCGTAGGCCTCGAGCATCGCGCCGAGGTCGTGGCCGCCGAGGTCGGTGACGAGCGCGGGCAGCTCGTCGTCCGGGACGTCGGCGACGAGCGGCGCGACGTCGTCCGGGGCGCCGTCGAGGAACCGCTCGCGCAGCTGCGCACCGGCCAGCCCGAACAGCGACTGGTACTGCTCGTTGGGCATCGCGTCGATCCACCGGCGCAGGCCCTCGCCGCCCGGGCGGTCGAAGAACGCCTGCAGGCGCCGGCCGTACTTGACCTCGACGACGTGCCAGCCGTTGGCCTCGAACGAGGCGCGCCACTGGTCGATCCGGATGCCCGGGACGACGCGGTCGAGGCTCTGCCGGTTGAAGTCCACGACCCACATGACGTTGCCGAGCCCGTGGGTGGCGGGGTCGGCGACCGCCTCCCACACGTTGCCCTCGTCGAGCTCGGCGTCGCCGAGCAGGGCGACGAAGCGGGAGGCGGGCCGTGGGCCGAAGTGGGCGTCGACGTACCGGCGGACGGCGGCCGCGAACAGCGGCGCCGCCGGGCCGAGACCGACCGACCCGGTGGAGAAGTCCACCTCGTCGGGGTCCTTGGTGCGGCTGGGGTAGGACTGCAGCCCGCCGCGTTCGCGCAGCCGGGTCAGGTACGAGCGGTCGAGCCGGCCGAGCAGGTACTGGATGGCGTGGAAGACCGGTGACGCGTGCGGCTTGACGCTCACCTTGTCCGCCGCGTCCAGGTGGGAGAACCACAGCGCGGTCATCGCGGTGACCATGCTGGCGCTGGACGCCTGGTGGCCGCCGACCTTCACGCCGTCCTGGGTCCGCCGCTCCCGGTTGGCGGCGTCCACGATGCGGGTGGCCAGCCACAGCACCCGGCGCTGCACCTCGTCCAGGACCGCGAGGTCGGTGCCGACGTCGACCCGCGGGTCCACCCCGCGCGCCGGGACCCTCGGCGCCTCGTCCACGGTCGCGGGCACGGGGGCCCCGGCCTGCTCGGGCACCTGGGTCATCGCCTCGCCTTCCGCGTCGCGTCGGGCGGCGCGCCGTCGCGCCGTCCGTGCGCGGATCCTAGCCGTCACCGCCGGGCCTCCCCGGTGACCCGGCGTCGGGTCGGCCCGGTCGGCATACTGGCCGCGCCGGCGCGCCGTCGCGCCGGACGCCCGCCGGGTGGCCGACCAGACGAGGAGCGACCGTGGAGCCGAGCACCCGCCGCCAGGCCCCCACGCTCGAGTCCGTCGCCGCGCTCGCGGGGGTGTCGCGCTCGACCGCGAGCCGGGTGCTCGCCGGGTCCGCGCGGGTGAGCGAGCACGCGAAGCAGGCCGTCCAGGCCGCCGCGGCGGAGCTGTCGTACGCCCCGAACCAGGCCGCGCGGGCGCTGGTCACCCGGCGCAGCGACGCGCTGGCCTTCGTGGTGTCGGAGTCGGGCGAGCGGTTCTTCGCCGACCCGTTCTTCGCCAACGTGCTGCGGGGCGCCCAGGCGGCCGCGGCAGAGCGCCGGCGCCAGCTGGTGTTCGTCATCGTCGCGACGGACGACGACCGCGCGCGGTTCGTCGAGTACGCGGCGGGTGGCCACCTGGACGGCGCGATGTTCCTGTCCCTGCACGGCGACGACCCGTTGCCGGCCAGGGTCCAGCGGCTGGGGGTCCCGGTGGTGATCGCGGGCCGGCCCCAGTCCGGCCGCCGGTCGCTGCCGTACGTCAGCCCGGACAACGTCGCGGGCGGCCGCGCCGCCGGTCAGGTGCTCGTCGAGCGCGGCTGCCGGCGGGTCGCCACCATCACCGGGCCCTCGGACATGACCGCGGGGACCGACCGGCTGACCGGCCTGCGGGAGGCGCTGCGGGGGGCCGGGCTCGACCTGCCGCCGGAGCTGGTGGTCGAGGGCGACTTCGGGATGGACAGCGGCCGGCGGGCGATGGCCGTCCTGCTGGACCGCGGCGCCCGCGTGGACGGGGTCTTCGCGGCGAACGACCTGATGGCCGTGGGTGCGCTGCAGACGCTTCAGGAGCGAGGCCTGCGGGTCCCGCAGGACGTCGCCGTCGTCGGGTTCGACGACGTGCCCGTCGCCGCCGCGGCCCACCCGCCGTTGACGACGGTGCGCCAGCCGCTCGAGGCGATGGGCCGGCAGATGGCCCGTCTGCTGCTGGACCAGGCGGCCGGGAGCCCGACCACGTCCGTGGTCCTGGACACCGAGCTCGTGGTGCGCCAGAGCGCCTGAGCGCCCTCGCCGCTACGCCCGGCGACGGACCGGACACGCCCACGGAATCCGCCGCCGGTCGAGGGACTCGCGGCGACCGCAGGACGAGCGAGGTCTTGACACCGGCCGTTCGCCCGCGTGTGATGTGCACGACATGAGAGCGCTCCCACGCAATCCCACGCGAGCGCCGGGTCGAGTGGCCTGCGGGCCCGAGGAGGAACGATGAAGCTGCCCCGCCGCACCGTGGCGCTGTGCGCCACCGCCGTGTCCGGGTCGCTGCTGCTCGGGGCCTGCGGCTCCGGGGGCAGCGACCAGGCCGGCTCCGAGGACGGCACGACCGTGCTGACCGTCAGCCTGTTCGGAACGTTCGGCTTCGAGGAGTCCGGGCTCCTCGACCGCTACATGGAGGAGAACCCGGACGTGGAGATCCGGTACGAGTCGACCCAGGGCGAGGACCGGTACTGGCCGGCCCTCCAGACCAAGCTGAACTCCGGCAGCGGCCTGGCCGACATCCAGGGGATCGAGGTCGCCCGCATCGCCGACGTGGTCGCCAACCAGGCCGACAAGTGGGTCGACCTGTCCGAGACGGCCGCCGGCGACCAGGTCGAGAACTACGTCGACTGGAAGAGCGCCGCCGCCACCACCCCCGACGGCAAGGTGATCGGGATGGGGACCGACATCGGCCCGATGGCGATCTGCTACCGCACCGACCTGTTCGAGCAGGCCGGGCTGCCCACCGACCCGGCCGAGGTCGCCGCCCGGATGGACGACTGGGACGGCTTCCTCGCCCTGGGCCAGGAGTACGCCGCCAACGCCCCCGAGGGCTCGGCGTTCCACGACTCCGCGGGCGGCCTGTACAACGCCATCGTCTCCACCGAGGCCGAGATCTACTACGACGAGGACGGCGAGCTCGTCCACGACACCAACCCGGCCGTCCGCGAGGCGTTCGACACCGCGGCCGCCGCGTCCCAGGCGGGGCTGACCGCCCGGCTCGAGCAGTTCGTCGGCGACGGCAGCTGGGACGCCGGCTTCGGCAACGGCGCCTTCGCCTCCATCGCCTGCCCCTCGTGGATGATCGGCTACATCAAGGGCAAGGCCGGTGACGCCGGCAGCGGCACGTGGAACATCACCACGCTGCCCGGCGGCCAGGGCGGCAACTGGGGAGGCGCCTACCTGGCGATCCCGGAGGCCAGCGAGAACAAGGAGGAGGCCGCGGAGCTGATCCGCTGGCTGACCGACGGCGAGCAGCAGGCCGAGGTCTTCTCCCAGGTCGGCAACTTCCCCTCCAACACCGAGGGCATCGCGCTGGTCGGCGACACCACGGACGAGTACTTCAACGGCGCCCCGATCGGCCAGGTGTTCACGACCTCCGCGGAGGCCGCGCCCACGCAGCTGCTCGGACCGGCCGACGGCGTCATCAAGAACGCGCTGACCCAGGCGCTCGTCTCCGTCGAGAGCAACGGCGTCTCCCCCGACGAGGCGTGGCAGAACGCCCTGGCGGAGATCGAGACCCAGGTCGGCTGACCGGCCCGACCGGCCCCTCCCGTCCACCGGACGGGAGCAGCCGTCGCGGGGTGGCCGGAGCGACCGGCCACCCCGCGACCACCACCCACGCGGCCCCGACCGGAGGTCCCCCGTGTCCGCACCCGCCACCACCGCTCCCGCCCGGGCGACCGGGACGACGCCCCCGGCTCCCGGCGCGCCCCGCCGCCGGTCGCCGCTACGCGCGCGGCTGTTCCGCTGGGAGGCCCGCTCCGCGCCGTACGTCTACGTCGCGCCGTTCTTCCTGGTGTTCGCGGCCTTCGGGCTCTTCCCGCTCGTGTACACCGCGTGGATCAGCCTGCACGACTTCCGGCTCGGCTCGGACTCCTCCTGGGTGGGCGTCGAGAACTACCGCTGGCTGCTGACCAACGACCTGTTCTGGAACGCGCTGTGGAAGACGTTCACCATCGGCGTGCTCTCCACCGTCCCGCAGCTGGCGCTGGCCCTCGGCCTGGCGCACCTGCTCAACTACCGGATGCGGGCCCGGACGTTCTTCCGCGTCTCGATGATCATGCCGTACGCGACGTCGGTGGCAGCGGCCACGCTCGTGTTCGCCCAGATCTTCGGCCGCGACGGCGGCTTCGCGAACTGGCTGCTGTCGGTCGTCGGCGTCGACGCGCTGGACTGGCGCAACGGCAACTGGACGGCGCAGGTGGCGATCGCCGTCATCGTCACCTGGCGGTGGACCGGGTACAACGCGCTCATCTACCTCGCCGGGATGCAGTCGATCCCCTACGAGCTGTACGAGTCAGCGTCGCTCGACGGCGCCAACCGCTGGCAGCAGTTCCGGCACGTCACCCTGCCCGGGCTGCGGCCGACCATCCTGTTCACCGTGGTGGTCTCCACCATCGGCGCGACCCAGCTCTTCGGCGAGCCGCTGCTGTTCGGTGGCGGGACGCCGAACGGCGGGGCGGTGCACCAGTACCAGACGCTGGGGCTCTTCATGTACCAGCAGGGCTGGCAGTACGGCAGCCTCGGTCGCGCCGCGGCCGTGGCGTGGGTGACCTTCCTGCTCATCATCGTGCTCGTGCTGGTCAACGCCGCGCTGGTGCGGCGGCGGGGCCGCGAGCGCACGCCACGGCGGAGCACGTCCTCATCCTCCGCCACCGCCACCGACACCGCCGGGGAGGCGTCGTGACCACCACCTCCGTCCGCAGCGGGGCGCTGGTCGCCCCCGTCCCGCCCCGACGCCGTCGCGGCCGCGTCGCCGCCGGCGGGCACCGCGCCGGCTGGGCCACCTACGCCCTGCTGGGGCTGACCGCGCTGTGCTTCGTCGCGCCGTTCTACTACATGCTCGTCGCCGCGAGCCGTCCCATGTCGGAGATGACCCAGTCGCCGCCGCCGCTCACACCCGGCCCGTACCTGTGGCAGAACGTCACCACCGCGCTGGAGCAGCAGAGCATCGGGCTGGCCATCACCAACTCGGTCGTCGTCTCCGGGGTCGTCACCGTGAGCACGCTGCTGTTCTGCACGCTCGCCGGCTTCGCCTTCGCCAAGCTGCGGTTCCGCGGCCGCGACGCGCTGTTCGCCCTGACGCTCGGCACGATGATGATCCCGCCGACGCTCGGCGTCGTGCCGCTGTACGCGGTGATGGCGGACCTCGGGCTGGCCGGGCGGCTGTCGTCGGTGATCCTGCCCTCGCTGGTGACGGCGTTCGGCGTGTTCTTCATGCGCCAGTACCTCGCCCAGGCGCTGCCCGACGAGCTGCTCGAGGCCGCGCGGGTCGACGGGGCGACGTCGCTGCGGACCTTCTGGAGCATCGTCCTGCCCATCGCCCGGCCCGGGATGGCCGTGCTCGGGATGCTGACGTTCATGACCGCCTGGAACGACTTCTTCTGGCCGGTGATCGCCCTGAACTCCTCGAACCCCACGGTGCAGGTGGCGCTGAACAACCTCGGCAGCGGGTACGTGCCGGACACGGCGGTGATCATGGCCGGGACGCTCGTCGGCACCCTGCCGGTCGTCGTGGTGTTCGTCCTGCTCGGGCGCCAGATCGTCAGCGGGATCGTCGCCGGGGCGGTCAAGGGATGATGCAGGTAGTGACCGAGCGACCACCGTCCGGAGCAACCGGGCCGGCATCAGACCAGAACGCACGACGACAGGACGGAGCAGGCGCCGCCGGCGCCGACCACCCATGAGCACCGACTTCATCAGCGCGGCGACCTCCACCGGACCCGACGCGGTCCACCCGCTCACCGACCCCACCGCAGCGGGGGTCGGCGACCTGGGGCTGCCCCCCGGCTTCGTCTGGGGAGCGGCCACCGCGGCGTACCAGATCGAGGGCGCCGTCACCGAGCACGGCCGCACGCCGTCCATCTGGGACACCTTCAGCCACACCCCGGGACGGGTCGCGAACGGCGACACCGGGGACGTGGCCTGCGACCACGTCCACCGCTACCGCGAGGACGTGGCCCTGATGAGGGCGCTCGGCCTGCAGGCCTACCGGTTCTCGGTGTCCTGGCCGCGGGTGCTGCCCCACGTGGGCCCGGGCGGCCCGGGTCCCGTCAGCGAGGAGGGCCTCGCCTTCTACGACCGGCTCGTCGACGAGCTGCTGGAGGCGGGGATCGAGCCGGCGGTGACCCTGTACCACTGGGACCTCCCGCAGGCGCTGGAGGACGCGGGCGGCTGGCCGGCCCGCGGCACGGCCGAGGCGTTCGCCGACTACGCCGGCGTGGTCGCCGGCCGGCTCGGTGACCGGGTCGGCACCTTCATCACGCTCAACGAGCCCTGGTGCTCGGCGTACCTGGGCTACGGCAGCGGGGTGCACGCCCCCGGCCGCACCGACCACGCCGCCACCCTGGCCGCCGTCCACCACCTCAACCTCGCGCACGGCCTGGGCGCACAGGCCGTGCGTGCCGCGGCGCCGACGGCGCAGGTCGGGCTGACCCTCAACCTCGCCTGGGTGCGCCCGGCCTCCGACTCCGCCGCCGACGCGGCGGCCGCAGAGCGCATCGACGGGCTGCAGAACCGGGTCTGGCTCGACCCGGTTCTGCGCGGCTCGTACCCGGCGGACGTGCTGCGCGCCACGGAGTCGGTGACCGACTGGGGCTTCGTGCGCGACGGCGACCTCGAGGCGATCCACCAGCCGCTCGACGTCCTCGGCGTGAACTACTACTCGCCCACCGTCGTGCGCGCCTGGGACGGCGTCAGCCCGCGGGCGGAGGCCGACGGCCACGGCGACGGCGCGGCGAGCGCCTGGCCGGCGTGCGAGGACCTGGAGTTCCCGCAGCAGCCCGGCCCGTACACGGACATGGGCTGGAGCGTGGACCCGCGCGGGCTGACCGAGCTGCTCGTCCGGCTGCACCGCGAGCACCCGGGCCTGCCGCTGATGGTCACCGAGAACGGCGCCGCCTACCCCGACGTGGTCGGTCCGGACGGCCGGGTCGACGACCCCGACCGCGTGGCCTACCTGCGCACCCACCTGCGGGCCCTCGCGGACGCCGTCCGCGCGGGCGCCGACGTCCGGGCGTACTTCGTGTGGTCGCTGCTGGACAACTTCGAGTGGGCGTGGGGCTACGACAAGAGGTTCGGCATCGTCCACGTCGACTACGAGACGCAGGTGCGGACGCCGAAGGCCAGCGCGCACTGGTACGCCGCGCACGTCCGCGCGCAGGGTCACACGGGGGGCGACACCGGGGGCGACACGGGGGGCGCCCCGGCGTGAGCGTGGGCTGGGGGGTCCTGGGTCCCGGGCGGGTGGCGGCGGCCGTCGCCCGGGACCTGCGGCTCGTGCCGGGCGCCGTGCTCGCGGCCGTCGGGTCCCGGGACGGCGCCCGGGCCACGGCGTTCGCCGACGAGCACGGCTTCGCCAGGGCGCACGGGTCGTACGCCGGGCTGGTCGCCGACCCGACCGTCGACGTCGTCTACGTCGCCACCCCGCACGCCCACCACCTGGCCGCGGCCGAGCGGGCCCTGCGCGCGGGCAAGGCGGTCCTGGTCGAGAAGCCCCTCACCTGCAGCGGCGCGGACACGCGCCGGCTCGTGGGGGCCGCCCGGGAGCACGGCCTGCTGTGCGTCGAGAACCTCTGGACGGCGTGCCTGCCGAACGTCGTGCACCTGCGCGAGCTCGTCGGCGAGGGCCCACTCGGTCCGCCGCTGGTGCTGCAGGCCTCGCTCGGCTGGGCCGTCCCGGACGACCCCACCAGCCGCTTCCACGACCCCGCCCTGGGCGGCGGCGCGCTCCTGGACGGCGGCGTGTACGCGGTCTGGCTCGCCCTGGCGCTGCTCGGACCGGTCCGGACGGTGCAGGCCACCGCCCGCCTGTCCCCGACCGGTGTCGACCTGGACACCGCGGTGCTGCTGACCCACGAGGGCGGGGGGACGTCGCTGCTGTCGACGTCCCTGACGGGCCGCACGGACGGGCGGGCGACGGTCTGGTGCGACCGTGGGCGCATCGAGGTGGCCCCCTCGTTCGAGCGGGCCCCCTCGGTGCTGGTGACGCCCGACGGCGGCCCCGCCTCCCGCGTGGACCGGGGACGTCGCGGCACGGGCTACGCGCACCTGCTCGAGCACGTCCAGGACTGCCTGGCCGCCGGGCTGACCGAGAGCCCCGTGCTGCCGCTGCGCACGACGGTCGCCGTGGCCGACGTCCTGGACCGCTGCCGGGCGCTGGTCGCCGCCCCGCTGCCGGTCACCACCTGAGCCGGCCGCTGCGCCCGGCGCGCTCCCCCGCTCGGCGCGCGCTTCGGCCCGGACCGGGGGATGCTGCCGTCAGGACCGACACGAGGACCGACGAGCCGGTCCGGGGAGAGGAGCCACCATGGGACTGCTGAGCAAGATCACGAAGGCGGGGCTGGCGAAGAAGGCCTACGACGAGGCCCGCAAGCCGCACAACCAGCAGAAGATCAAGTCGATGATCGCCAAGGTCCGCTCCAGCCGCGGCACCGCACGCTGAGCGGCGGCGAGGACCGCGTGAGCGACCGAGGGCTCCCCCGCCGCGCCCGCTGGCGCCGGGCCGCCGTCGTCCCGCTCGTCGCGCTGGCGCTGCCGCTGACGGCGGCCGCCGGATGCGACGACGAGGTCGGCAGCGACCGCGAGCAGGAGGAGCGCGAGCCGGGCGACAGCACCGGCGAGGAGGAGGACGACTGAGCGCGTCCGGGGCCCGGGAGCCCCGGACGCACGCCCCGTGACTCAGGCGGCCTCGGGGTCCGGCTGGTGCACCCCGAAGGTGTTGCCCTCGGTGTCGCGGTAGTACCCCTGCCACGCCATCGCCGTCAGCGCCGCCTTCGGGACGACCACCTCCCCGCCGGCCGCGAGGATCCGGCGCTCCGTCTCGTCGTAGTCCGCGACACCGACCGTCGCGACGAACGCGTTCGCTCCCGCCGTCGACGCCGGGTGCGCGCCGGCGCGGTGCAGCAGGCCGCCGTCGATGCCCGGCTCGGACTGCGGCCCGGTGCGCACACCCCAGTAGGTGCCACCCGTGACGTAGCCGTAGTCCTCGAACGTCCACCCGAAGACGGTCGCGTAGAACGCCTTGGCCCGCTCCACGTCGTCGGCGTGGATCTCGAAGTGCACCACCCTGGACACGGTCCCTCCTCGGTGTCGTCGGCCCCTGGTCCACTGTGCCACCGTGCCCGGGGACCGCGGGGCGCCATAGGGTCGGCCCGTGACCCCACCACCCGACGACCGGGAGAAGCGCATCGCGCTGCTCATCGACGCCGACAACGCCCCCGCCTCCAAGATCGAGGTCATCCTCGCCGAGGTCGCCCGGCACGGCGCGGCGAACGTGCGGCGCGCGTACGGCAACTGGAAGAGCCCCCACCTCAAGTCGTGGGAGGCCACCCTGCACACCTACGCGATCCGGCCCATCCAGCAGTTCGCCTACAGCAGCGGCAAGAACGCCTCCGACATGGCGATGGTCATCGACGCCATGGACCTGCTGTACGCGGGCACCCTCGACGCGTTCGCGATCGTGTCCAGCGACGCGGACTTCACCCCGCTGGTCATGCGCATCCTCACCGAGGGCGTGAAGGTCTACGGCTTCGGGGAGAAGAAGACGCCCGAGCCGTTCGTGAACGCGTGCTCGCAGTTCACCTACGTCGAGGGGCTCGTCGAGCCGTCCGCGACCGAGCCCCCGCGGCGGGCCGCCGACACCCAGCAGCTCAAGGGCGACACCCGGCTCGTGCACCTGCTGCGCAACGCGGTCGACGCGGCCGCCGGGGACGACGGCTGGGCGCACCTCGGCCAGGTCGGCAACCAGATCGCCAACCAGGCGTCGTTCGACCCGCGCAACCACGGGTTCCGCAAGCTCAGCGACCTGATCGAGGCCACCGAGCTGTTCGAGGTCCGGCGCCGCGAGCAGGTCGTCCTCATCCGCGACCGCCGCAACCGCTGACGCGTCAGGTCGTGACGGGCCGGCGCCGCCAGTGGCCGGTGGCCTGCTCGACGGCGTGCCCGACCTGCAGCACCCGCAGGTCGTGCCGCGGCGCGGCGACCACCTGCAGGCCCACGGGCAGACCGGTCGGGGTGAAGCCGCCGGGGACCGACAGCGCCGGGCACCCCGTCGCCGACACCAGCGACACCGACCGCATCCACCCGAGGTAATCCGGCATCCGGCGCCCGGCGACGACGGTCGGGTACTCGACGTCCACGTCGAACGGGACGACCTGGGTGACCGGGGCGAGCAGCACGTCGTAGTCGCCGAAGAAGCGCACCACCTCCTCGTGCAGGCGGGTGTGCGCCTGCTCGGCGCGGGCCACGTCGGCCACGGTGAGCCCGCGGCCCACCCCGACGTTCCAGTGGATCGTGTCCTTCACCTGGTCCGGGTGGCGGTCGACGACGTCGCCGAGGTTCGCCGCGAACAACCACGCGCGCAGCGTGTGGAACACCTCGTCGGCCTCGCGCAGGTCCGGGCACGCCTCCTCGACCCGGGCACCCAGCCCGTCCAGCAGCCCGACCGTCGGCCGCAGCGCCTCGAGCACCTCCGGCTCGACCGGGACGAGCCCCCCGAGGTCCGGCGTCCACGCGACGCGCAGCCCGTCGAGCCGGTCCGGCAGGTCCACGGCGAACAGCGACCCGTCGTCCTGCAGCGACAGGGGCGCGCGGGGGTCGGGGCCGGCGAGGGCGCGCAGGCCGAGCGCGACGTCCCCGACGGTGCGGCCCATGGGCCCCTGCACGCTGAGCGTCGACCACCCGAACGGCACGGGGTGGCTCGGCACCCGGCCGGCCGAGGGCCGCAGCCCGACGACGTTGCAGAACGCGGCGGGGTTGCGCAGCGAGCCGCCCATGTCGCTTCCGTCGGCGAGGGCCACCATCCCGGCCGCCAGGGCGGCCGCGGACCCGCCGCTGGACCCGCCGGCCGACCGGCTCGGGTCGTAGGGGTTGCGGGTGGGCCCGAACACGGGGTTGGTCGTGTGCGACCCGGCGGCGAACTCCGGGACGTTCGTCTTGCCGACCCGGACGGCGCCCGCGGCCGCGGCGCGGGCGACCACGAGCTCGTCGTGCTCGGGCACGTGCTCGGCACGCACCGGCGACCCCCACGTCGTCCGCAGCCCGCCGGTCTCGTGGGTGTCCTTCACGCCGTACGGCAGGCCGTGCAACGGGCCCACCTCGTCACCCCGTGACAGCGCGTCGTCCGCCGCGCGCGCTTGCCGCCGCGCGCCGTCCGCGTCCAGGGTGACGATCGCGTTCACCTGCGGGTTCACCCGCTCGATCCGCGCGAGGGAGGCCTCGAGGAGCTCGACCGCGGACAGCTCGCGGCGACGCAGCAGCGCCGCCAGCTCGGTCGCGGGCAGGAAGCACAGGTCGTCACCCATCCCCCCACTGTCCCAGCGACCGCGCGGCCACGCGCTGCGGGCGGCACCCCGGGCTGGTGTGCCGGTGGGCGGCACGGGCGCACCCGCCGCCGCCCCACGGCCGGGCACGGCGTTCCGCCCGGTGGTGTCGCCGGGCTCACATTCGCTCGTCGCCGGGGCGCGGGTCCGGCACATTGGGCCTAGCCTCCCGGGCGAGCCGGCGGACGAAGGGGTTCAGGACGCATGACCAAGTTCGTGTACGACTTCACCGAGGGCCACAAGGACCTCAAGGACCTGCTCGGCGGCAAGGGCGCCAACCTCGCCGAGATGACCCGGATGGGCCTGCCCGTGCCACCGGGCTTCACCATCACCACCGAGGCCTGCCAGGCCTACCTGCGCGACGGCCGCGAACCCGAGGGCCTGCGGGCCGAGGTCGACGCCCACCTGGCCGCCCTCGAGGAGCGGATGGGACGCCGCCTGGGCCAGGCGGACGACCCGCTGCTCGTGTCCGTGCGCTCGGGCGCGAAGTTCTCGATGCCCGGCATGATGGAGACCGTCCTCAACATCGGGCTGAACGACGAGTCCGTGCGCGGCCTGGCCGAGCGCTCGGGCAACGAGCGGTTCGCCCAGGACTCCTACCGCCGGTTGATCCAGATGTTCGGCAAGACGGTGCTGGAGGTCGACGGCGAGCACTTCGAGGACGCCCTGGACGCGGCGAAGACCGCGAAGGGCACCGCCAACGACCTCGACCTCGACGCCGAGGACCTGCGCGCCCTCGTCGAGACGTTCAAGGGCGTCGTCCGCGACCACGCCGGCCGGGAGTTCCCGCAGGACCCGCGCGAGCAGATGGACCTCGCCGTCCAGGCCGTGTTCCGGTCCTGGAACGCCGACCGGGCGGTGCTCTACCGGCGCCAGGAGCGCATCCCCGCCGACCTCGGCACCGCCGTCAACGTCTGCTCGATGGTGTTCGGCAACATGTCGGCGGACTCCGGGACCGGCGTGGCGTTCACCCGCGACCCGGCGTCCGGCGCCAAGGGCGTCTACGGCGACTACCTGCCGAACGCCCAGGGCGAGGACGTCGTCGCCGGGATCCGGAACACGCTCTCGCTGGCGGACCTCGAGGGCCTGGACGCGACGAGCTACGCCGAGCTGATGCAGATCATGCGCACGCTCGAGGAGCACTACCGGGACCTGTGCGACATCGAGTTCACGATCGAGCGCGGCAAGCTGTGGATGCTGCAGACGCGGGTGGGCAAGCGCACCGCCGCGGCGGCGTTCCGGATCGCGACGCAGCTCGTCGACGAGGGGCTCATCGACGAGCAGGAGGCGCTGCAGCGGGTCAACGGCGCCCAGCTGTCCCAGCTGATGTTCCCCCACTTCGCCGACGCGAGCGCCCACCAGCGGATCGCCACCGGCATGAGCGCCTCCCCCGGCGCCGCGGTCGGCAAGGTCGTCTTCGACTCCTACACCGCGGTGAAGTGGTCCCGCTCCGGGGAGCGGGTCATCCTCGTCCGCCGCGAGACCAACCCCGACGACCTCAACGGCATGATCGCCGCCGAGGGCATCCTCACCAGCCGGGGCGGCAAGACCTCCCACGCCGCCGTCGTCGCCCGCGGCATGGGCAAGACGTGCGTGTGCGGCGCCGAGGAGCTCGACGTCGACACCAAGGGCCGCCGCTTCACCGGTCCCGACGGCACCGTCTACGAGGAGGGCACCGTCGTCTCCATCGACGGGACCACCGGCGAGGTGTTCCTCGGCGAGGTGGAGGTCGTCGACTCCCCCGTCGTCCGGTACTTCGAGGGCCAGCTGTCGGCGGACTCCGACGAGGCCGACGACCTCGTGCGGGCGGTCGACCGGCTCCTGCGCACCGCCGACGGCACCCGGCGGATGGCGGTGCGCGCCAACGCCGACA
This sequence comes from Thalassiella azotivora, assembly GCF_054781695.1. Classification (NCBI taxonomy): domain Bacteria; kingdom Bacillati; phylum Actinomycetota; class Actinomycetes; order Kineosporiales; family Kineosporiaceae; genus Thalassiella; species Thalassiella azotivora. Next base: position 39,802 of record NZ_BAAGTX010000017.1, on the reverse strand, counting down.
CCGCCGAGGACGCCGCCCGCGCCCGCCGGTTCGGCGCCCAGGGCATCGGCCTGTGCCGCACCGAGCACATGTTCCTCGGCGAGCGCCGGGAGATGGTCGAGCAGCTGATCCTCGCGGACACCGACGCCGAGCGGGAGAAGGTGCTCGCCGAGCTGCTGCCGCTGCAGCGCGCCGACTTCACCGAGATCTTCGAGGCGATGGACGGGCTGCCGGTGACCATCCGGCTGCTCGACCCGCCGCTGCACGAGTTCCTGCCCGACATCACCCAGCTGTCCGTGCGCGTCGCCGTCGCGGAGGCCCGTGGCGAGGCTGTCGAGGGCGACCTGCGGCTGCTGCAGGCGGTGCACCGCCTGCACGAGCAGAACCCGATGCTCGGGCTGCGCGGCGTGCGGCTCGGGCTCGTCGTCCCCGGGCTGTTCGCCATGCAGGCGCGGGCCATCCTCGAGGCCGCCGCCGCCCGGCAGAAGGCCGGTGGCGTGCCGCGCGTCGAGATCATGATCCCGCTCGTCGGGGCGGTGCAGGAGTTCGAGTCCGTCAAGGACGACATCGCCCAGGTCGCCCGGGAGGTCCGCGCCGAGACCGGGGCGCACCTGGAGTTCCTCGTGGGCACGATGATCGAGCTGCCGCGCGCGGCGCTCACCGCCGGCCAGATCGCCGAGTCCGCCGAGTTCTTCTCCTTCGGCACGAACGACCTCACCCAGACCACGTGGGGCTTCAGCCGGGACGACGTCGAGGCGGCGTTCTTCTCCCACTACCTGGAGAAGGGGATCTTCGGTGTCTCCCCGTTCGAGTCGATCGACGTGGACGGCGTCGGCGAGCTCGTGCGCATCGGCGCCGAGTCCGGCCGCGCCACCCGTCCCGGCCTCAAGCTCGGCGTGTGCGGGGAGCACGGCGGCGACCCGGACTCGGTGCACTTCTTCGAGTCGGTGGGGCTGGACTACGTGTCCTGCTCGCCGTTCCGGGTCCCGCTGGCGCGGCTGGAGGCCGGCCGCGCCGGCGTGGTGCGCGAGCAGCCCGGCCGGACCGGCGGCACCGCCTGACACCGGCCTGACACCGGCCTGACCCGTCGCCCGCGACGGCCCGGTCGCCCGAGCGCGACCGGGCCGCCGCGTTCAGCGGCTGCTGGTCACGGTGAGCGCGGGCACCGCGGCAACCGTGTCGGGTGGCACCGCCACGTCCACGAACGTCGCCGTCTCCAGGTGGTCCAGACCGGCCAGCGCGTCCAGGCCGCGCACGGTCGCCGGCCCCTGCAGCCGCAGGAAGCGCAGCCGGGGAGCCCGCGCCAGCGGCGCCAGGTCGAGCTCGACGTCCTGCGTCGGGAACGAGACGGACAGCACCTCCAGGTCGGGCGCCCGCAGCTCGGCCAGGGAGTCGACCCGCAGGTTGCTCACCATCAGCCAGCTGAGTCCCTCCCGGTCCACGTCGAGCCGGCCGGGACGCGGTTCGACGCAGGAGACGGACAGGTCCGTGACGGTCCGCGGGAGCGGCAGGACCGAGAGCCGGCCACCGCGGAAGCGGTCCACGCGCAGGCGCTCCAGCAGCGGGAGCGCCGGGACGTCCAGGCCGGGGCCGTCGTCCAGCTCGAGCGTGCGCAGGGCAACCAGCCCCGACAGGTCGGGACGCGCCCGGACGCCGTCGCGCTCGCGGGTCAGGGCGAGCAGCCGCAACCCGGTCAGCCGGGCCACCGCCGCGGGGTCGAGGTCCCCTGCCTCGTCGACGACGTCGAGGTAGGTGATGACGTCGACCAGGTCGACCAGGGAGTCGGCCGTCTGCCCGGTGTCGCGGGGGCCCAGGTGCCACTCCAGCCCGTCGCAGCCGGCGGACCGGAACCGGTCGACCGCCGCCGGGTTCCAGGGCCCCTCCAGCCGCAGCAGCCGCAGGCTCTCGCCGTGGACCTCGCAGTCGTCCACCACGGTCAGCGTGCCCGTGCGCGCCCCACCCAGCAGCCTGCCCAGTCCCAGCACCCGCCGGACCCTACCGACGGCAGGCCACCGACTGCGCACGCCACCCGACGAGCCCACCGGCCGGCTGGTAGGAAGAGGTCATGTCGCTGCCCCGCCCCACCGCCGCCGAGGTCCACGACCTCGACCGCGCCCACGCGTTCCACTCCTGGTCGGCGCAGGCGTCGCTGAACCCGATGGTCATCGAGCGCGCCGAGGGCTCGTACGTCTGGGACGGCGACGGCAACCGGCTCCTCGACCTGTCCTCCCAGCTGGTGAACACCAACATCGGCCACCAGCACCCCGCGGTCGTCGCCGCCATCCAGGAGCAGGCCGGTCGCCTCTGCACGGTCGCGCCGCAGCACGCGAACGACCAGCGCTCGCTCGCGGCGTCCATGGTGGCCGACCTCGCGCCGTCCGGGATGCAGAAGGTGTTCTTCACCAACGCCGGCGCGGAGGCGGTCGAGTACGCCGTGCGGATGGCGCGGCTGCACACCGGCCGGGTCAAGGTGCTCTCGACGTACCGCTCCTACCACGGCGGCACGCACACGGCGATCAACGTCACCGGCGGCCCGCGCCGGTGGGCCAACGACCACGGCAGCGCCGGGACGGTGCACGTGATGGGCCCGTTCCCGTACCGGTCACCGTTCCACGCGGACTCCCCCGAGCAGGAGTCGCGGCGCGCGCTGGAGCACCTGACGCAGACCGTCGAGTTGGAGGGCCCCGCCACGATCGCCGCGATCGTGCTGGAGACCGTGCCCGGCACCTCGGGGATCATCCCGCCGCCGCCCGGCTACCTCGCCGGCGTCCGGGAGATCTGCGACCGGCACGGGATCGTGCTCGTCCTCGACGAGGTGATGGCCGGCTTCGGGCGCACCGGCAGGTGGTTCGCCTTCGAGCACTTCGACGTCGTGCCCGACCTCATCACGTTCGCCAAGGGCGTCAACTCCGGGTACGTCCCGCTCGGCGGGGTCGTGATCAGCGACGCGATCGCGGCGACGTTCGACGAGCGGCCCTTCCCCGGCGGGTTGACCTACTCCGGGCACCCGCTCGCGTGCGCCGCCGCCGTCGCGACGATGCGCGCCATGCACGACGAGGGGATCGTGGAGAACGCCGACCGCGTCGGGCGGGACGTCCTCGGGCCGGGCCTGCGCGAGCTCGCCGACCGGCACCCGGTCGTCGGCGACGTCCGCGGGCTCGGGGTGTTCTGGGCGCTGGAGCTCGTCTCCGACCGCGCGACGAAGGAGCCGCTCGCCCCCTACGGCGGCACCTCCCCGGCGATGGGGGAGCTCGTCACCGCGTTGAAGGGCGCCGGGGTGCTGCCGTTCACCGCGGACAACCGGCTGCACGTCGTCCCGCCGTGCACGGTCACGGACGACGAGGCGCGCGAGGGCCTGGCCGCGGTCGACACCGCCCTGGGGGCGATCGGGCACCACTACGTCGGCTGAGCGGCGCTCACCCCCCGTCGCCGCGCCGTCACCCCGTCGGCGGGACGGGGGTGCCCTGGTGGAAGCGGAGCAACCACCCCCGGTCCTGGGTGCGCACCCACACCGACGCGCGCAGCGACGTCCGTCCCGCGCTCGTGGCCCGGTACGTCACGAGCACCACGTCCGGGGCCAGCGGCGCGGCCTGCACGTCGTCGGCGGTGACCGTCGGTTCGTCGTCCGCGTCGGCCAGCGACCGCGCCACGCCCGCGGCGTCCCACCGCCGCCCGGACGACCCGTGCTCGACGAAGTCGGGGTGCAGCAGCGCCAGGACGCCGTCCCCGTCGCGGCGGACGCCCGGGTCCAGCAGCCGCAGCTCCCGCTCCACCACGTCGTCCAGCTGCCGGCGGTCCACCCCGGCGATCCTGGCACGTCCCCGGAGGACGTCGGTCCCTTTCGCGCCGGCCGACCCCGCGGCAGCATGGTCCCCCGCCCACCCCACTGATCGTCAGACCGTCCTGGGGGTCATCACCCCCACGGGTGTCTGACGATCAGTGGGGCAGGGTGGACGAAGGTCGCGCTGGAGACGGACGAGGGAGGTTCCGGTGGGCACGGTGGTGAAGCGCAGGAAGTGGGAGGACATGACGTCCCGGCAGCGGACCGCGGCGCTGGTGGCGTTCAGCGTCCAGCTCTCGCTGGCCCTCACGGCGTGGGTGGACCTCGCCCGGCGGCCGAGGGACGAGGTCAACGGCAGCAAGCTGAAGTGGGCCGCCGTCATCGGGATCAACTGGGTCGGGCCGATCGCCTACTTCGTCAAGGGCCGCCGCCGCTCCCCCACCCACTGATCGTCAGACCGTCCTGGGGGTGATCACCCCCAGGACGGTCTGACGATCAGTGCGCACCGGGGGGGTGGGAACGGTGGGTGGGTCGCCTGGGTGACGGGGCCCGGGTTCAGTCGCCGCCCTGCAGGCGCGCGAAGCCCAGGTGCAGGGCGTCGGCCCCGGCGACGGCGGCCAGGACGCCGGCCGCCCACCGGGTGGCGCGGGGTCGCAGCAGCATCCCGAACGCCCCGGTGGTGGCGACCCACTGCGCCAGGCAGAACGGGCAGGTGACGAGCTCGCCGACCGCGTGCCGCACCGGGCCGGGCCGCGGCGCCTCCATCACCTCACCGGGACCGCCGCGCCCCTGGTAGGTGGCGAACGGCGCGCGCAGCGGCGCGAGCACGGCGTCCTTGGCCACCGTGCGGCTCAGCCGGAACGTCGCGACCGCCAGCAGCAGCACGTCGGCGACCGACGGGACGTCGACGGGCCCGCCGCGGGCGGTCCGGCGGCGCACCAGCACGACCCCCGTGCCGACCAGCACCAGGTACGTCGCCAGCAGCACCGCGTACCCGCGCAGCGGGCGTCCCTCGGCCCGCTCGTGGCCCTCCTCGTACGTGCGGCGCGTGCGGTGGAACCAGTCCCGCACGGCACCCGGACGCAGCCCCGCCGGGCGGGTGGCACGGTCGGTCGGTGCGCTCATGGGGTCTCCTGCGCGTCGGCGGCTGGGGCGCTCCCCCGATCCTCGGGCAGGACGCCCCGGCGTGCGAGCGCGCGGGACGACCGGCGGTCAGGCGTCCGGCGCGGTGAGCACGGACTGCGGCACGACGCGCTGGGCGGGCAGGAGGTCCGCCAACCGCGCGTCGCCGGCCACCGCCAGCTCCTCCCAGGGGACCGGCCGGGAGAAGTGGTAGCCCTGCGCGCTGTCGCACCCGGCGGCCTGCAGCCACGTGGCGGCCTCCGCCGTCTCCACGCCCTCGGCGGTGACGTGCAGGCCCAGGCCGTGGGCGAGCTGGATCAGCGACCGGACCACCTCGCGGTCCTCGTCACTCGTCTCCACGTGCCGGACGAACCCGCGGTCGATCTTGACCTCCGTGATCGCCAGCGACCGCAGGTGCGACAGGCTGGCGTAGCCGACCCCGAAGTCGTCGAGCGACGTCCCGATCCCGTGGCCGTTGAGGACCTCCAGCGTCCCGGCGGCGACCTCCAGGTCGACCGCGAGCGCGGTCTCCGTGACCTCGAGCTGCAGCGCGGACGTCGGCACGCCGCTGGCGGTGACCAGGTCGACGACCAGGTCGGCGAAGCCGTCGGCCTCGAGGTTGCGGGCGGAGACGTTCACGGCGACGCCCCAGCCGGCGCCCTGCGCGCGCCACCGGGCGCAGTCGCCGAGCGCGTTGCGCAGCACCCACTCGGTGAGCGGGGTGATCAGCCCGGACTGCTCGACGAACGGCAGGAACTCGGCCGGCGGGAGCAGCCCGCGCTCGGGGTGCTGCCAGCGCACCAGCGCCTCGACACCGGTGACGCGCCCGGAGGCCAGGTCCACCTTCGGCTGGTAGTGCAGGCGCAGCTCGCCGTCCTCGATGGCCCGGCGCATCTCCCGCTGGACGCTGAGACCGGCAGCGCCGGGACCGTGCGTGCCGACCTTGAGCGGGTCGAAGACGACGACGCTGCTGGTGCCGCGCTTGGCGACGTGCATGGCGGCGTCGGCGCTGCGCAGCAGCGTCTCGACGTCGTCCCCGTCGCGGGGGTGCAACGCCACCCCGAGGCTGGCCTCGGTGCTGACCGGCACGCCGTCCAGGACCGTGTCGGCGGAGACGGCCTCGCGCACCCGGTCGGCCAGCTCGCGGGCACCGTCGGCGTCACCGGTCCCGGCGAGGAGCAGGCCGAACTCGTCGCCGCCGAGCCGCGCCACGACGTCGTCGGTGCGCAGCACCTCCCCGAGGCGGCGGGCCACCTCGGTGAGCAGCTGGTCGCCGGCGTGGTGCCCCAGGCTGTCGTTGACGGCCTTGAAGCGGTCGAGGTCCACCAGCACGACGGCGAAGGGCTCGCCGCGCCGGGTCGCCTCGGTGACCCTGCGACGGAACAGCTCGCGGTTCGGCAGCCCCGTCAGCGGGTCGTGCAGCGCGTCGCGCGCGGCCCGGCGCGCGTGGTGGCGCAGCCGGCGGGACGTCGACCAGGAGATGGCGCCCAGGACGACGTACAGCGCGCCGAGACCGCCGACGAGCCGCCAGCGCGTCCCGGCGACCGACGCCTCGACCTGGTCGGCGACCGTCGCGTACGGGAGCACCACCTCGAGGACCCCCACCGGCCGGCCGGTGCTGGCCGCGGTGGCGGGCTGCAGGACGCGGATGGTCGGCCCGTCCACGCCGTCGGGCAGGACGCGCACGTGCACCTGCCCGTCGGCGGCCGCCCGGAACGCCGGGTGGTCGGCCGCCACGGCCGGGGCGCCGGCGCCCGAACCGTCGAGCACCGAGCCGTCGAACACCACGTCGCCGCGCCACGTGCGCAGCCGCAGCGCGAGCACCGCGCCGCTGTCCAGGACGGTGCGGGTGGCGTCGCCCAGGCTCTCGCGCTGGGTACGGGTCAGACCGGAGGACAGGTCGACGCCGTCCAGGGACGGCGCGACGACCGTGTCCGCGACGACCGCGGCCTGCGACCGGCCCAGCTCGAGGCCGTGCCGGACGGCGTCCCGGCGCTGGCTCTCGGCCAGGCCCGCACCGAGCAGCAGGACGGGGACGAGGCTCGCCACCGCGTACACGATGAAGAGCCGGGTCCCCGCCACCGCGGAGTGCCGGTCCCGGTGCATGCCGTCCCATCGGACGGGCCGCCACCGGGGTGAGGGAGAGTCGCCCGCGGGTCGTCGCCGTCACCCGTTGGCGCGCCCGGCCGGGCGCACCGGCCCACGGGAGGTCACAGCGCGAGGTCGGCCGGTCCGTGCACCTCCCGGGTGACCTGCACGACCGCGGCCTCGTCCGCCGTCTCCAGCGGGTCGGCGTCGCGGAGCGGACCGAACCGCAGGTCGGTCATGGCCTCGACGCGTCGCAGCGGCACCTGGTAGGTCCGGAACGCGCCGTAGACGAGCTCGAGGTCGGTGAGCAGGTCCGCCTGGCTGACGACGTACCCGGTGGCGCTGAGCTCGTCGGACTCGGCGCGGACCATGACGGCCACCTTCCAGTAGCTGCGCGGCAGCGCGACACCCCGGTACGCGGGGTCGTCCTCGGCGAGCACCGGACCGGTCAGGACGCACGCGCGGAAGCCCCGGGTGGCCGCGGAGTCGAGCAGGTAGTCCTCGAGCTCCAGCCACGTGCGCTGGTTGAACCGGGCGTGCTGGGGGGTGCAGTTCGTGAAGTAGAACGTGTCGTCGTTGCCGCGCTCGGCCGCCTTGGCGGTGCCCCACGCCGGGTCGAGGCGGCGCACCAGGTGCCCGCGGTCCAGGTCGTTGTCGGCGTAGAGCTCCTCGCCGACCTGGACGTCGGCCGGCACGCGGGGGTCGAGCGACCACCGGTCACGGCTGCGCTTGAGCCGTCGCGTCCGCGCCCCGTCGATCATGACGGCGGTGAACCGCGCCAGCCGGCGGCGGCCGTCGAGGACGACGCTGAAGTGCTGGTAGTCGAGCCGGTGCCGGGCGGTGCCGTCGGCGTCGGGGTCGACGACGACGGCGTCGCGGGCGGCGTCCCCGACGAGCCCGGGCAGCGGGACGCGAAGGTGCCCGTCGCCGAGGAACGTCTCGTCGAACCCGGTCCGGTGCCGCAACGGTCCCGGTCCCGGTGCCGGCGGGCGGCGTGGCGCGGGGACCGGGACAACGGGGGCGGCCGTCGGCAGGCGCACGCCGGCCAGCTCGAGGTGCCGGCGCAGGGCGGCCACCCCGACGGCGTAGTTGGCGTCCAGGTACCGGCCGGCGAAGTGCAGTCCGACGGCGGCCCCCGAGGCCACGTCGAGGACGACGGACCCGGAGCTGCCGCCGAGCGTCGTGCAGTCGTGGGTGAACCCGGCGTCGGTGGCCGTGACGACCTCACCGGGTGCCAGCCGCTTGACGTCGAACACGCCACCGAAGAGGCGGGCCTGGTCGGCGGCGTCGTTGCGCGGGTCCTCGGCGGGGTAGCCGACCGTCGCGACCACCGCACCCGCGGGCGGGTCGGCCTCGGCGAGCGGCACCGGCGGCGGCAGCTGCGCGGGCTCGCCGGTGAGCTCGAGCACGGCCAGGTCGGGTGAGGAGTCGTCGTCGTCGGCGACGTACAGCACCCGGCTGACCGGGACCTCGAGGCTGCGGGCCAGGCCGTGCTCCTCGGCGAAGTCGACCCGCACCTGGTAGGGCCTGCCGTCGGGGGCGGTGCGCAGGGAGACGTCCGTCCCGGTGCCGCGGGCGAAGAGCAGCGCGACGTGCCGGTTGGTCACCACGACGCCCGGGGCGACGACCCACGCCGTGCCGACGAAGTCGGCGCCCACCCCGAGGACCTCGACGCGGCCGACCGACCGCAGCGCGGCGTCGAGACGGGCCTTGAACGGCTCGAGCCGCGAGCGCCACGTGTCGGCCTCGGGCACCTCGAACGTGTCGTTGCGCACGACGAGGGTGGGGCGCCCGAACCGCAGGACGATCGCCTCGCTGAGGTGCTCGCCGCGTTCGGCGCCGCCGAACGGGGGCGGTGCAGCGGCGGGTGCGGCCTCCTGGGGGTGGACGGCCCGGCGGCGCCGTGCGAGGCGGCCGAGCTCCCCGGCGAGCTCGGGGTCCGCGAGCACGCGGGTCACCGCGTCCGGTCTCCGGGACGTCGCGAGGCTGGTCGCCGCCGGGCTGGTCGCGCTGGTCGGGCTGGTCGGGTTCGTCCGGGGCCGGGTGGTGGGCATCTGGGGCCTCCTGCCGCGTCGCCGTGCGAGCGCACGGCTCCTGGGGTCAGGAGCCCGGTCGGGCGTCGGTGATACCCGGCCCGTCGCCGGTGGCGTTCGCCGGTGCACCACCACCCCCGGCGCCCGATGGTGCGCCGCCGCCCCCGGCGCCCGATGGTGCGCCGCCGCTCCCGGCGCCTGCCGGCGTCCCACCGCCGCCGGCCGCCGGTGGGCCCTGCGGGGTCGAGTCGCGGCCGGATGGACCGGAGGACGGACCGGGCGGGGCCGGTGGACGAGCGGTGGGTCCGGCGGGGCCGGGCCCACGGTCCGGCGGCTGGCTGCCCGGGGGCTGTCCGGTCGGCCGGGCCGTCGGCTGAGGAGTCGGTTGAGCGGTCGGCGAGGGGCTCGGAGGACCCGAGGTGGGCGCGCTCGTCGGCGCAGTGGGTGGCGCGCTCGTCGGCGCAGTGGGTGGCGCGCTCGTCGGCGCAGTGGGTGGCGCGCTCGTCGGACCGACCGTCGGACCCGCCGCGGGACCGGTCGGGCGCAAGGGGCCGCCGGCCTCGTCACCCGACGGACCGGGCGCCGGCTCCTCGGCCGGTGAGCGTCCCGGTCCCACCTCGCTCACGACGGCGGGCGGCGCCGGGGCGACCGGCCCGGCCACGGCGACCGTGCCCGTCGCGACCCCGACCCCGACGGCCGCGGCCGTCCCCGCGGCGGTCGCCGAGGACGACACCCCCGCGGCCAGCTGCGTCCCCGCGGTCTGCAGGGAGTGCCAGTACGGCAGGTGCACGAGCAGGGACAGGGGGCCCATGCTCCACAGCAGCCGGGGCAGGGAGATGCCCAGGAAGGCCCGGACCACGTGCGGGTCGAAGTGCGTGCCGGCGCTGCGGGCGAGCTCGGCGCGGGCCGTCCGGGTGGACATCGGCTGCTTGTACGTACGGGCCGCGGTCATCGTCTCGAACGCGTCGACGACGCTGACGAGCCGGCCGGCGAGGGAGATGTCCTCACCCGCCAGCCCGTGCGGGTACCCGGACCCGTCCCACCGCTCGTGGTGGTGCTCGATGCCCGGCCCCCACGGCCCGAGCCAGTCCAGGAGCGGCGCGGCGATCCGGGCCCCGGCGACGGGGTGCTGCCGCATCCGCTCCCACTCGCCGTCGGTCAGGGCGCCGGGCTTGGTCAGCAGGTAGGGGGCGACGTCGAGCTTGCCGATGTCGTGCAGGAGCGCCGCCCACCGCAGCCGGTCGCGGTCGGCCTGCGGCAGCCGCAGCTCCTCGCCGAGCAGGTCGGCCAGCATCCGGGTGCGCTCGGAGTGCCCCCGGGTGCGCTTGTCGTGGTCGCCGAGGGCGGTGACGAGCGAGAGCATGAGCCGCGCGGTGGTGGCGGCGTCGCGGTCCGGGTCGCGCAGCCGCTCGGTGAGCTGGCGCGTGCTCGTGGCGCCGCGCAGCACGGCGATCCGCGAGGGCGCCCGGTCGGGGAACAGCATGGTCATCCGCAGCAGCACGGCCAGCGGCAGCAACCGGCGGCTGAGCCGCTCGGTCAGCAGGGCGACGGCGACACCCGCCCCCAGCAGGACGGTGACGTGGACCCACAGCGGCCAGCCGGCGGGCAGCGCGCGCCGCAGCAGCAGCGTCGCGGTCACGACCGCGGCGAACGGGATGGCGAGCACGACGACCCGGACCAGCGCGGCCAGGACGGGTCGCGCCTCCCAGCGGCTGCCGTCGGCTCCGGCGGTGGCGCCGGTCGAGCGGCCCCTCCCGGAGCGGGGCGGGGACGGCGTCGGCGCCGGCTGCGCTGGTCGTGCTGGTGGCTGCTGTGGTGCGGTGGGCATGCGGCTCCCCTCTCCCCGCCGCGTCGGCACGCGGGGTGGCCGGCTGCAGCCCGTGGCGGCCACGGTCACCCGGTTGCGCCGCGGGTCCACCCGCTCGGCGGGACCGGCCCGTCGCGGCGGCCCGTCGCGTCAGCCGCGGGCCAGCAGCTCGCTCGCGGCGTCCCTCGCGGCGTCGGCGTCCCGGGGGACGAGCGACAGCCGCGTCCGCCGCGCCAGCAGGTCCTCGACCGTCAGCGCGCCCTCGGCGAGCACCCCGAACAGCAGCTCGACGGCCAGGACCGGTGACCCGTCGACGACGGGCTCGAGCAGGGCGGGGTCCCGGTCGGCGAGCGCGGCCACGGTGACCGCCTCGGCGCCGTAGCGGCGGACCAGCCGCCGGGGCGCGCGGACCGCCGGGAGCAGCGTGCGCGGCACCGCCCCGACGAGCCCGGTGGACGCCGTCACGCACGGCCCGGCGTCCAGCCCGCCGGCGCGGACGGCGGCGTCCACGGCGTCCTCAGCCATCCGCCGGTAGGTCGTCAGCTTGCCGCCGACGACGGTGACCAGCCCGTCGACCGTCCGCACGAGGTGGCGGCGCGAGAGGTCCGCGCTGGACCCGCCGCCGGCGGCCGCGCCGCCCGCCCGACCGGCCAGGACCAGCGGCCGCAGCCCCGCGTACGCACCCAGCACGTCGGCGACCGTGGGCGGGTCGGTGAGCACGCGTCCGAGGACCTCCAGCAGCCGCTCGACGTCGCCCGGGCCGGGCCGCGGTTCGTCGGTGACCTCGTCCACCGGGTCGTCGGTCAGGCCCACGTGCACGGTGCCGTCGTCGTGCGGGACGGCGAACACGAACCGGTTGCGCTCCCCGGGGACGGGCACGTTCACTCCCGCACGGGGGTGGCCGAGCACGGACGCCGGCAGGACGACGTGCGTGCCCCGGCTGGGGCGCAGCTCCAGGCCGGGCGCGAGGCCCGTGGCCCACACGCCGGTGGCGTTGACGACGACCCGGGCGCGGACCTCGACCCGCTCGCCCGTCAGGACGTCCTCGACCACCGCGCGACCGCCCCCCGCGGCGTGGACGGCGGCCCGGGTGACGACGGCGGCACCGTGCAGGGCGGCGGTGCGGGCGAGGGCCACGACCAGCCGGGCGTCGTCCTCCAGGCCCCCGTCCCAGTGCAGCAGCGCGCCGCGCCGGCCGGTGGACCGCATCGCGGGTACGAGACCGAGCGCCTCCGGCGCGGGGACGTGCCGGGGCGCGGGCAGGGTGGTGCCGGGGGTGCCGGCGGCGCGGCGCAGGCCGTCGGCGAGCCGCAGCCCCGTGCGCATCAGCGCGGCCTGCGCGGGCGGCACGTCGTCGGTCAGCGGGACGAGGAACCCGAGCGGCCGGGTCAGGTGCGGGGCGACCCGCTCCATCAGCAGGTGGCGCTCGCGGGCCGACTCCCAGGCCAGGGCCACGTCCCCGCCGGCGAGGTACCTCAGGCCGCCGTGGACGAGCTTGCTGGACCACCGCGACGTGCCGTTGGCGAGGTCGGCGCGCTCGACGAGGGCGACCCGCAGCCCCCGCGTGGCGGCGTCCAGGGCCGTCCCGGCGCCGGTGACGCCGCCCCCGACGACGAGGACGTCGAACGGCTCCTCCGCGAGGCGGTGCAGGTCGGCGCGGCGGCGGGCGGCGTCCAGCCGGGAGTCGGGTCGTCCGCGGCCGCCCCGGTCGTCACGGCCGCCGCCTGTCGCGCTCACGGTGCCAGGTACCGCTCGAGCAGGACGGCGAGCTCGGCGAGCACCGCCTCGGTGTCGGCCTCCCGGTCCACGACCCGGGCCGACAGCACGAAGGACTGGACGGTCAGCTGGACGACGCGGGTCACGGTGTCGACGTCCGCGACGCGCACCGAGCCGTCGTCCTGCCCCTGGGCGACGACGGCGGCGAGCGCGGCGCGCAGCAGGGTCTGGCTCGTCCCGGACCGGTCCACCACGTACGGCAGCAGCAGCTCGGGGTCGACGTCGAGGATGCGGGCGAGCAGCGGGTCGTCGCGCAGGCGGCGGACCATCCCCAGCGCCGTGCCGACCAGCCGCTCGCGGGCGGTGCCGGAGCCGGCCTCGTGCACGACCGCCGCGAGCAGCTCGGTGACCTCGCGGGTGAGCAACGCGGTCAGGACGGTCTGCACGTCGGGGTAGCGCCGGTACAGCGTCATCCGGCTGATCCCGGCGCGCCGGGCCACGTCCGTCGCCGTGGTGCGGCGGACGCCGACGGCCAGGACGAGCTCGCGTGCGGCGTCCAGCACGGCGTCCTGCACGGGGTCCTGCACGGGGTCCTGGGCTGCGCCGTCGGCCGGGACGTCAGTCGGGACGTCGGCGGGATCGTCGGCCGCGTCGTGACCAGCGCCGTCCACCGCACCGCGGGTCGCGCCCTTGTTACGTCGAGACGTCATGTGTCACTGTGTACCGCATGTGGACGACGCGCACCACCCCCCGCCGCCCCGAGCGCCCGGCGGCCTGGGCCCCGTGGGGAACGCCGGAGCACGCCGTGGGCCTCCCCCGGCACGTCCACCGGACCCTGGCGGAGCGGGGGCTGCTGCGACCCGGCCCGCCCCGGCCCACCGCTCGCCCGGACCTGCCGCCCACCCGACTGGAGGGCGCAGCGCTCGACGCCCTCGTCGGCACGGTGAGCCGCGACCACGTCCGCACCGACGACGACGCGCGCGCCACCCACGCCGGGGGCCGCTCCTACACGGACCTGCTGCGCCGGCGCGCCGGCGACCCCGCCGCGCCCGACGCCGTCGTCTCACCGGCCGACCACGACGAGGTGCGAGCCGTCCTGGAGGCGTGCGCGCGGCACCGCGTCGCCGTCGTCCCGACCGGGGGCGGCACGAGCGTCGTCGGCGGCCTGGAGCCGCTGCGCGGTGGCCTGGACGCCGTCGTCGCCCTCGACCTGCACCGGCTCGACCGGCTGCTGGCCGTCGACCCGGTCTCGCTCACCGCCACCCTCGGCGCCGGCCTGCGCACCCCCGCCGCCGAGGCGGCGCTCGCCCCGCACGGCCTGACCCTCGGCCACACCCCGCAGAGCTGGGAGATGGCCACCGTCGGCGGGTACGTCGCCACCCGCTCCGCGGGCCAGGCGTCGACCGGGTACGGCCGCGTCGAGGACATGGTGGTCGGCCTCACCTGCGCCACCCCGGTCGGCGACCTGGACCTCGGACGGGGACCGGCGAGCGCCGCCGGGCCCCGGCTGCTGGACGTCCTCGTCGGGTCCGAGGGCGCCTACGGGGTGGTGACGTCGGCGACCCTGGCCGTGCACCGCCGGCCCGAGGCCGTCGTCCGCGCCGGGTGGTCCTTCCCCTCGTTCGCCCACGGGGTCGAGGCCTTCCGCGCGCTGGCGCAGGACCTGCGGCACGGGTGGGCACCGGACGTCTGCCGGCTGTCCGACGAGGAGGAGACCGCCACCACCCTCGCCCTCGCCGGGGGGTCGGCGGGGGCCCGGGCGCTGCGCGGGTACCTCGCGGCCCGCGGCCGCGCGGGCGGTGTGCTCGCCGTGCTGGGGTGGGAGGGGACGGCGGACGACGTGCGCACGCGACGGCGGGCGGCCGCGCGTCTGCTGCGCCGGCACGGCGGGCTGCCGCTGGGCGCCGGGCCGGGGCGCGCGTGGGAGCGCGGGCGCTTCCACGGCCCGTACCTGCGGGACGCCCTGCTCGACCACGACGTCCTCGTGGAGACGCTCGAGACCGCGACCACCTGGGCGGACCTGCCGGCCCTGCACGCGGCGCTGCGGTCCGCCGTCCGCGCCGCCCTGCCGGGACAGGACCCGATCGTGCAGGTGCACGTGTCGCACCTCTACCGGACCGGCGCCTCGCTGTACCTCACCGTGGTCGGCCGGCAGGACGACGACCCGGTGGCCCAGTGGGCACGGGTCAAGCGCGCCGCCTCGGACACCATCGCCGCGCACGGGGCGACCGCCACCCACCACCACGCCGTCGGCGTCGACCACCTGCCGTGGGTGCGCGCCGAGGTCGGGGACGTCGGCGTCCGGGTGCTGCGCGCCGTCAAGGAGGCGCTGGACCCCGACGGCGTCCTCAACCCGGGCAAGCTCGTCCCACCCGGCTGACGCCGCCCACGCCCACCCGCACCGAACCCACCCCGCCCGCGCCCCCGTCCCACCCGCACACCACCCCTCCCACGAGACGGACGGACACGCCGTCGCCAGCGAACCGGCGACGGCGTGTCCGTCCGTCTCGCGAGCCAGCGGGTCCGTCTCGCGGGCCCTGCGAGCCCTCTCGTGCCCCTGCGTCAGGTGCGGCGCTGCTCCGTCCCCACCCCCAGCTCGCGGGCGACGTCCTGCACGTTCTCGAACTGCCGGCCCTCGGGCAGCCGGCCCAGGTCGGCGAGCACCGCGTCGGTCGCGCCGTTGCCCTGCGCGACCCGCACCAGCGCGTCCCGGTCGCCCGGGAAGGCGCCGATGCCGAGGAATCGGGCGATGTCCGAGCGCTCGTCGACGTCGCCCGAGGTCATCCCCGGCGGCGTCCCCCGGCGGTCCTCCGGCACCGTCCCCCGGTCACCGGTCGGCTGGTCGTCACCGGCCGGCTCGGGCTCGCGCCACTCCTCCGCCCGGCTGCTGCGGCCCCCCTGCACCTGGCCGCTGACCTCGTGCGCCAGCTCCTCGTCACGCAGCGGGCTCCTGGATCCTCCGGACTGCTCCGACATGCGGTCCTCCTCCTCGGTGCGACTCGGGTGCACGGTGGCCGCACACCCTCCCCACCAGCCTCGTCGCTGCGCGGCGACCCCGCGAACGCACCCCGGGCACGGGACCTCCGGCCCTGCCGGGCACCGGACCGGTCAGGTTGGCTGGTCCCGTCGAGGGGGCCGAACCGACCACGCGCCCGCACGGACGAACGGCGCGGGCCCGTGGCCGACGACGCAGGCGGGAGCCAGCCATGAACCGCACCAGCACCTGGCACGTCGAGGTCCAGGTCTTCGACCACGACGACAGCACCCCGCGCACGCCGTGATGCGCACCGCGCAGCACGGCGGCCCCGGGCCGGACCCCCTGCACGGTCAGGGCCGGGCCCGCCGCAACCCCGCCGACGAGGACGTGCCCGAGATCGGCGAGGAGGTCGCCGTCTCGCGCGCCCTGCGGGACCTGGCGGACCGGCTGCTGGCCACGGCGTCCGGTGACATCAGCGCGGTCGAGCACCACGAGGTGCACCTGCAGCGCTGACGGGTGGAGCGGCGGCGCTGACGGGTGCACCGGCGGCGCCGACGGCCGGACGACGTCCACCGCCCGGACCGCGACGGGCCGGCCAGCTCAACCCTCGACGCCGCGGTCAGTCGCGTGGTGCCAGACCCCGCGTCGCCGGCCCCTCCAGCCGCGAGCCGTCCGCGGCGAACCTGCTGCCGTGCAGCGGGCAGTCCCACGTGCGCTCGCCCGGGTTCCACCGCACCACCCCGCCCAGGTGCGGGCAGACCGCGCCGACGCGGTGGACGACGCCGTCCACGCACGACTCCGCCACCGGCGGCTGCGCACCGGCCAGCCGGACGCGACCCTCGCCCTCGGCGGGCGCCGCACCGTCGTCGGCCTGGTCCCCGACGGCGTGCCGGACGGCGCCGAGGACCGTCTCCGCCCATCCCTGGGCGAGCCGCAGCCCCACCCCGGCGTTGAACGACGCCAACCGCGGGAGCTGGCGCAGCCCGGTCGGGCGCCACGGGTCCCAGGACGCCGACCACGCCGGCGGCTCGCCGAGCACCGTGCCGGCGAGGCCGAGACCGGCGGCCGTCCCCGCGGCCATCCCCCACTTCGCGAAGCCGGTGGCCACCAGCACCGAGCCCTGCCACGGCAGCAGCCGACCGACGAACGGCAGCCCGTCGGCGGTCCGGTGGTCCTGCGCCGCCCAGCGGTGGGTCACCGCGGTGACGTCGAGGTGGTCGCGGGCGAACGCCTCGAGGTCGTCGAGCCGCTGGTCGGTGTCGGTGGCGCGACCCACGACGTGCCCGTTGCCGCCGACCACCACCACGCCGTCGCCGGCGGTGCGCACCGACCGGGTGGGCTGGTCGACGGACAGCAGCATCGCCTGCGGGTGCGGTCCGCGGACCCGCACCGCGACGCAGTACGAGCGCACCGGCTCCTGCCGGGCGAAGAACGCCGCCCGGTCCGGGAACGGCATGCCGCTGGCCACGATCACCCAGCGCGCCCGCACCGTCCCGGCCGCGGAGCCGTCGGCGGTCCGGACGCAGCGCAGCGACGCGCCGTCGGAGGTGGCGAGCACCGAGACGGTCGTCCCCTCGTGGACGACGGCGCCGGCCACCTCGGCCTGCGCCCGCAGACCGGCCAGGTGCCGCCCCGGGTCGACCTGCAGCTGGCCGGGCAGCACGAGCGCCCCGGTGGTCGGCCAGGGCAGCCCGGGGTCGTCGACGACGTCCGGGACGACCCCCGCAGCCGACATCGCCGCGGCCTCCTGCTCGAGCGCGCGACGTCCCGTCGCGGTCGTGGCGTAGCTGACGGCGTCGCGCACCTGGGCCGGGTGACCGGCCGACCGCGCGCGCTCCCCCAGCCACCGCTGCCCATCGAGGTTGGCCTGCGCGTAGTGCAGGACGGCGTCCACCCCGTGCCGGTCGCACAGCTCGGAGAACCGGGTGCCCTGGGCCAGCGTGACCTTCGCGGTCGACCCGCCCGTGGTGCCGGCGCCGACCTGACGGGCCTCCAGCACGCGGACACCCAGTCCCGCCTCGGCGAGGACGACGGCCGCGGTGAGCCCGACCACCCCCGCGCCCACGACGGCGACGTCGCAGTCGACGTCCTCGCCCGGCGGTCCGCCCGCCGGCTGCGGCAGGTCCCACAGCGGTCGCAGCAGCGGCGTGCCGGTGGTCGGGCTCACCCGGTTCCCCTCTCGTCAGCTGGAGATGGCCTCGAGGACGTCGCCGACCTTGCGCTCCGGCAGCGCCCGGGCGACGTCGGCCTGGGCGACCATGCCGACGAGCCGGTGACCGTCGATCACCGGCAGGCGGCGGACCTTGTGCTCGGACATGGTCCGCAGCACCTCGTCGACGTCGTCGTCCGCGCCGATCGTGACGACCTCGAACTCGCCGAGGTCGGCGACCGTCGCGGACGTCGGGTCGCCACCCTCGGCGAGGCACTTGACGACGATGTCGCGGTCGGTGACGACGCCGTGCAACCGGTCGTCGTCCCCGCAGATCGGCAGCGCACCGACGTCGAGGTCCCGCATCCGGCGGGCGGCGTCGACGAGGGTGTCGGTGGTGCGGACGCAGTCGGCGCCCTCGGTCATGATGTCGCGCGCGGTGGTCATGGCGTCCTCCGTCCTGGTGGTGGGTGTGGCCGGTGCAACCGTGCCCCGCACCCGGCGAGCCAAACGTCCTGACCCCACGCGCCGGCACCCACCGGCCCCTACCTGCCCCCACCTGCACCGGACGAGCCGCTCGACGGGCGCCGGCGCCCGGGGCACCGGAGGATCGGTGCATGACGTCGACGACGCACGTGGACCACGGATCCGGGGACCTGGGGCTGCTGCGGCAGGTGCTGCTGCTGGCGGGCGGCGTGGTCGCCGTCCTGGCCCTGCTGATCGGCACGGGCGCGTTCGGCGGCCCGTCCATCGGCGAGGTCGGCGACGGCGACCTGTCGCCGCAGGCGTCCCTGGTGGTGCCCGCCGGGACCGCCTTCAGCATCTGGAGCGTCATCTACGCGGGGCTGGTCGCGCTGGCCGTGTGGCAGGCCGCGCCGTCCCGCCGCGACCTGCCCCGGCTGGACCGGGTGCGCTGGTGGGTGCTGGCGTCCATGGTCCTCAACCTGACGTGGATCCTGGTGGCCCGGGCCGAGCTGACGTGGCTGTCGGTCGCCGTCATCGCGGCGCTGCTGGCGGTGCTGGCCCGCGCGTACGCGCTGCTGCTGCGGGACCGTCCCGCGTCCCGCGTGGAGGGCGTCCTCCTCGACGGGACGACCGGCCTGTACCTGGGGTGGGTGAGCGTGGCCACGGTCGCGAACGCCTCGACGACCCTCGTGGAGGCGGGGTACGGGGACCTGGCGCCCGGCCGGGAGGTGTGGGCGGTCGCGATGCTGGCGGTCGCGGCGGTCGTCGGCTGCGCGGTGTCGTGGTCCGCCCGCGGGCGGGTCGCCTTCGGTGCGGCCGTGACGTGGGCGCTGGCCTGGGTGGTCGTCGCGCGGCTCGGCGACGGGCCGCCGTCCACCGCGGCGTGGGTCACCGCAGCCGTCGGTGCGGTCGCGGTCGCGGTCGTCACCGTGGCGGGCGCCGCCCGCCACCGGCGCTGAGGCGCCCCCGGCCCCGACCCCGACCCCGACCCCGACCACAGGGTCAGCTGCGGTCGCGACGCCGCCGGGCCCGTGCGGCGACCTGGTGGCTGCCGTCGCACAGCGGCGCCCGGCCGGACATCCCGCACCGGCACAGGGCCACCGACGCCCGCGGGCGTCCCACCGGGCGCCCGTCCTCGCCGACGACCTCGGCGCCACCGCGCACGACCAGCGGCCCGTCCGGGTACGCGGTCACCGTCACGGGCGGCTCCGTCCGGTCGGGCCGCGGGCGCGTCGCCGTCGTCAACGGGGTCACGACCCCGTCGTCCGCCCGGCGGCCTCGCACACCCTGACCACCAGCACCCTGACCACCAGCACCCTGACCACCAGCACCCTGACCACCAGCACCCTGACCACCGGCCACGGCGACCTCCATCACGTCCGTCCGCCCCCGGCCGCACGGTCGCGCGGCCTCCACCACCGCACGAGATGCGAGGTGGCTGCTCTGCGGTCACGGTAGGTCCGGCCCGCCGGGTGCGCCCGCCGGGCCGGCGTGCGGGTTTGCCGCCGTCACCCCGGGGAAAGGGAACCGACATGTCGTGGTGCGACGCTCGCGGACCACTCAGCGCAGCCGTCCTGGACGCCGTCACCGGCCCGGTGCGACCTGTTCCGGGCCTCGTGACCACCGCTCGCGTCGCCGTGGACCGCAGCCGCGACCTCCTCGTCGACGAGGACGTCCAGCTCGCGCTGTACCTGGCCTACGAGCTGCACTACGGCCTGGACGGCGCGGACGGCGGCTGGGAGTGGTCCTCCGACCTGCTCGCGGCCCGCGCGGTCGTCGAGGCGGCGTTCGAGGCGGCCTTGCGACGTCGCTTCGACGCCGACGGACCGGTGGACGGCGGGTCTGCGCCCGGCGGCTCGGCGGACGACGTCGCGCCCGAGGAGCTACCGGCTGCACTGCTGCGCCTGGCGACGGAGGGTGACGGCCCGGTGGGCGGCCCCGTCGCGGCGTACGTCGCCCGCCACGCCACCCTCGACCAGGTGCGCGAGCTGATGGCGATGCGCACCGTCTACCAGCTCAAGGAGGCCGACCCGCACACCTTCGCGATCCCGCGACTACGCGGGCGGGCGAAGGCCGCGCTCGTCGAGATCCAGGCCGACGAGTACGGCGGCGGGCACCCCGACCGGGTGCACGCCGGGCTGTTCGCGCGGATGCTGCGGGCGCTCGGCCTGTCCGACCGTCCCAACGACTACCTCGACCTCGTCCCCGCGCCGTCGCTCGCCTCGGTCAACGCGATCTCGTTGTTCGCGCTGCACCACCGGCTGCGCGGAGCCCTCTGCGGCCACCTCGCGGCCTTCGAGGCGACGTCGTCGCTGCCGTCGGGCCGGATGAGCGCCGGCCTGCAGCGGCTGGGGCTGGGCCCGGACGCCACCGAGTACTTCGACGAGCACGTCGAGGCCGACGCCGTCCACGAGCAGGTCGCCGCGCACGACCTGTGCGGGAGCCTCGTCGCGGCCGAGCCCGACCTGGTGCCGGACGTCCTGCTCGGTGCCCGGACCTGCCTCGGCGTCGACGGTCTCGTCGGCCGGCTCGTGCTCGACGCCTGGGAGTCGGGGGCGACCGCGTTGCGGACCCCCCTGCCCGCGGACACGGACGCGGACACGGACGCGGGGCAGCCGGCCGGGGCGGACGCCGACCGGTTGCTGGGCCTGGCGGGGTAGCCGTGCCGCCCGCCGTCCTCGACGTGGAGGTCGTCGTCCCGCTGCGCTGGGACGACACGGCGGGTGGGCGGGCCGCCGCGCGGCTGCAGGAGATGACCGCGTACCTGGCGCGGCTGTCGGCGTGGGCGGACGTCACCGTGGTCGACGGGTCCGCGCCGGGCTGCTTCGCCGTGCACGACCGGGAGTGGGGCCACCTCGTGCGGCACCTGCGACCGGCCGACCGACCGGGGCTCAACCGCAAGGTCGTCGGGGCGGTCACGGGGGTTCTCGCGGCGCGGCACGACCTCGTCGTGCTGGCCGACGACGACGTCCGCTACGACCGCGCGAGCCTCCGCGCGCTGGTGGACCTGCTGCGCGACGCCGACCTGGTCAGGCCGGCGAACGTCTTCGAGTCCTGGCCGTGGCACGCCCGCTGGGACGGCGCCCGGTCGCTGCTCAACCGGGCGGTCGCCGGTGACTGGCCCGGGACGTTCGCGGTCCGGCGCGGCGTCGTCGCCGCCGCCGGCGGGTGGGACCCGGACGTGATGTTCGAGAACCTCGAGATGGTCCGGACCGTGCGCGCAGCCGGAGGGCGGGTCGTCGACGCACCGCAGGTGCTCGTGGCGCGACGTCCGCCCACGAGCCGGCAGTTCCTCGACCAGCGGGTGCGGCAGGCCTACGACGACCTCGCCCAGCCGTGGCGGCTGGCGTGGGCGCTGGCGACGCTGCCCGCCGTCGTCCTCGCCGCCCGTCGTCGTCCCGTCCTCCTGCCGGTGGCGGCGGGCTGCCTGGTGGTCCTCGCCGAGCGGGGACGGCGTCGCGCCGGCGCCCGTGACCGCGTGCCGGCCGACGTCCCCCTGTTCGCCCCCCTCTGGGTCTCGGAGCGCGCGATCTGCTCGTGGCTGGCAGTGTGGCGAGCGCTGCGCGGAGGTGTCCCGTACCGGGGAGCGAGGATCCGCAGCGCGGCGACGCCGACCTGGCGGCTCCGCCGGCGCCTGCGCGACCTCGCCCCCCGCCCGGACCTGCGCGCGCTGCCCGACGCCGTGACCACGCCGTCGGCGCCGACCACGGGAGGACCCCACGATGACCGCCACGCCGCGCCCCGAGCAGTCGCCTGACGAGCGCCCCGGAGCCCCGGGCAGCGTGCCGCCGCCCGTCGTCCCGCCGCCGGCGGCCGAGCGCACGATGCCGCCGCCGAAGCCGGACCAGACGGCGCCGGAGCCGGTGACGGCCACCGGTGTGAGGACCACCGCCACGGACGGTCCCCCTCCCGAGCGGGCCCGCGGGCAGCAGGGGGACCGGCTCACCACCGCCGGCGGCACCCGGCTGCGCGACACCGACCACTCGCTGAAGGCCGGCCCGCGCGGACCGGTGCTGCTGCAGGACCACCACCTGCGCGAGAAGATCATGCACTTCGACCACGAGCGGATCCCCGAGCGCGCCGTGCACGCCCGCGGCGCCGGCGCGCACGGCGTCTTCCGCGCCTACGGCACGGCGGCGTCCGTGACGCGGGCCGCGTTCCTCGCCAAGGACGTCGAGACGCCCGTCTTCGTGCGCTTCTCGACGGTCGTCGGCTCCCGGGGCTCCGCCGACACGGTCCGCGACACCCGCGGGTTCGCGACGAAGTTCTACACCTCCGAGGGCGTGTTCGACCTCGTCGGCAACAACTTCCCGGTGTTCTTCATCCAGGACGCCATCAAGTTCCCCGACATCGTCCACGCCGCGAAGCCGCACCCGGACCGCGAGATCCCGCAGGCGCAGAGCGCCCACGACACCTTCTGGGACTTCGTGTCCCTGCACACCGAGGCGCAGCACCACGTCATCTGGCAGATGTCGGACCGGGCGATCCCGCGCTCCTACCGGATGATGGAGGGCTTCGGGATCCACACGTTCCGCCTCGTCGACGCCGACGGGGGCACCACCCTCGTGAAGTTCCACTGGAAGCCCGTGCTCGGCGCCCACTCCCTGGTGTGGGAGGAGGCGCAGATGCTCGCCGGCATGGACCCCGACTACCACCGGCGCGACCTCGGCGACGCCATCGAGGCGGGGGCCTTCCCCGAGTGGGAGCTCGGCATCCAGGTCTTCCCCGACACCCCGGAGCAGACGTTCGAGGGCATCGACCTGCTCGACCCGACGAAGATCGTCCCGGAGGAGCTCGCGCCGGTCCAGCGGATCGGGCGGCTGACGCTGAACGGCAACCCGACGAACTACTTCGCCGAGACCGAGCAGGTCGCGTTCCACCCCGGGCACCTCGTCCCGGGGATCGACGTCACCGACGACCCGCTGCTGCAGGGTCGCCTGTTCTCCTACCTGGACACCCAGCTGACGCGGCTCGGCGGGCCGAACTTCCCGCAGATCCCCGTGAACAGGTCGCACGCGCCCGTCAACGACATGCTGCGCGACGGCTTCCACCAGCACGCCGTGCACGAGGGCGTTGCGCCGTACCAGCCGAACAGCCTGGACGGCGGCGTGCCCGTCCCGGGCGAGGAGCTCGACGCCACCGACGTGCTCGTCGAGGTGCCCACCGCGGTGTCGGGGGCCAAGGTCCGGCAGGCGCCGGCGTCGTTCGCCGACCACCTCAGCCAGGTCCGGCTGTTCTGGCTGAGCCTGACGCCGGTCGAGCAGCAGCACGTCGTCGACGCGTACGCGTTCGAGCTGGGCAAGTGCTACGAGCAGTCGATCCGCGAGCGCCAGCTCGCCGTCCTGGCCCGCGTCGACACCGACCTGTGCGCGCGCGTGGCGGCGCTGCTCGGGCTGCCGGCCCCCGACGCGGACGGGCCGCTGCCGCACGCCGAGCCCAGCCCGGCCCTGCGCCAGGTGGGCGAGCGGTGGCCGACGAGCGGGCGGCAGGTCGCCGTCGTCGTCCTGCCCGGCGCGGACGTCGATCAGGTCGCGTCCGTGCGGGACGCGGTGGACGCCGCGGGGATGGTCCCGCACGTCGTCGCCCCCACCGGCGGCGAGGTCGACGGCGGCGGGACGACGGTGACGGCCCAGCGCAGCTACGCCACGGCGCGGTCGGTGGAGTTCGACGCCGTCCTCGTGGCCGGCGCGGCGCCGGGCACGGGTGGCGACGAGCTCGACCCCCGGGTGGTGCTGTTCCTGTCCGAGGCGTACCGGCACGGCAAGGCCCTCGGCGGCTGGGGCGACGCCGAGCGGGCGCTCGGGGCGTCCGCGGTGCCGACGGCGGGGCCGGGCGTCGTGGTCGGTGAGGACGCCGAGGCGGTGCTCGCCGAGGTGGCGACGCTGATGGCGGAGCACCGGGTCTGGGACCGGATGCCGCCGCTGTTCACGGCCCCCTGAGGGCGGCGCGTCGACGCGGGCTGCGTGTCAGCGCAGGCCGGATCCGGCTCGGTCCGCGGCCATCCGCGGGCCGAGCCGGGCCAGTGCCGGCCCGGCCACGCCGACGACGACGTCGGCCACCTGCTGGGCCAACGGCAGCCGCGCGACGCGGGTCAGCCCCATCACCCGGGGCACGCTGACGGTGTGCCAGCCGGGACGGGTCAGGGCCCGCTCCACGGCCCGGGCCACGCGCTCGGGCGCCAGCCCGGGCCCGGGACGCGGGGTGCCGTCGACCTCCCCCGGCTCGTCACCACCCGAGCGGGCGGCGAACTCCGTGGCGACGAAACCGGGGTTGACCACGTGCACGCGCACGCCGCGGGTCATCACCTCGCGCCGCAGGCCCTCCCCGAAGCCCTCGACCGCCGCCTTCGTCGCGCAGTACACCGTCAGCGGCGGCATCGAGAACCACGCGGCCCCCGAGCCGAGCAGGACGACGTCGCCGTCCCGGCGGTCCAGCTGGTGGCGCACCACCTGGCGGGTCAGGTCGACGGTGGCGGTGACGTTGACGTCGACGACGCGGCGCACCTGCTCGGTGGTCATGTCGGCGACCTCGCCGACCCACCCGATCCCGACGTCGGCGACCAGCACGTCGACGCGGCCGTGGCGGCGCAGCACCGCCTCCACGAGGTCCCGGCGCTCGACGTCGTCGGCGAGGTCGGCGGGGTGGGCGCTGACCCCGGGCAGCGTCCGGGCCAGCTCGGCCAGCGCCGCGTCGTCCCGTGCGACCGCGACGACCACGGCCCCGGCGTCGGACAGCCGCTCGACGACGGCCCGGCCGATCCCGGCGGTCGCGCCGGTGACCAGCGCGACCTTGCCCGTCAGTGACCGGGGACGCAGCGAACGGGCGAGCATCTCCAGGGACGTCATCGCACCAGCGTCGCCCGCACCTCCGCGCAGCGCACGCCGGCCGCACGCATGGGCCCTGGCCCGGCGGGTACGTCGTCCGGTGCCGGCCCGGGTGCTCCGGGCCGGACCAGGCACCGGGCCGCAGGTCGGTCCGGCCGGACCGAGAGGGGGCACCATGACCACGCAGGCTCACCGGACCTCGGGGCGCAGCACCGTCCAGATGGCCGCCCTGGTCGTCGGGGCGACGTTCCTGCTCGTGGGGGTCGCCGGGTTCGTCCCGGGCATCACCACGGACTACGACGCGATGCAGGTCGCCGGTCACGAGTCCGAGGCGATGCTGCTCGGGATCTTCCAGGTGTCGGTGCTGCACAACGTCGTGCACCTGCTGTTCGGGATCGCCGGGATCGCGATGTCACGGACGGCGTCCGGCGCCCGGGCGTTCCTCGTCGGCGGCGGGGTCGTCTACCTGGTCCTGTGGCTGTACGGGCTGCTCGTGGACTCCGAGTCGGCGGGGAACTTCGTGCCGCTGAACACCGCCGACGACTGGCTGCACCTGGTGCTCGGCGTCGGCATGGTCGGCCTGGGGCTGGCCCTCGGCGGCCGCAGCGCGCGGACCGCGCGTCGTTGACCCGACCCGCACCCTCACCCCGCCCTGCCCCCGTCGGGGACGGCGGGTCGAGGGCGCCGGTCAGGGACGCAGGCTGACCCGTTCACCGCGCCGGACGACGCGCAGCTGGCCGGGCAGGCGCCGGTGCTCCCACTCGGCCACGAAGTCGCTCAGCGGTGAGCGGAACACGGTGTAGTCGTCGTAGTGGACGGGAACGGTCACGCCCGGCCGTAGGAGGCTGACGAGCTGCGCGCCCTGGTCGGCGTCCATCGTGACCAGCAGGCCGAGCACCCGCGTCCCGCCGAGGTGGACCACCATCGCGTCCAGCGGGCCGCACCGGTCACCGACCTCGCGCAGCCACGGCCGGTACAGGGTGTCGCCGGTGACGTAGACCCGCAGGGGCGGCCGGCCCGGTTCGGTCAGCGCCAGGACGGTCCCCATCACGGGCGGCAGCAGCGCCTTCGCCGGCCCGGGCGCGTGCTCCCCCGGCACGGAGGTCACCTCCAGGGTCGCGTCCCCACGGGTGAGGGTCCGGCTCTGCCAGGTCGACATCCCGTCGGCCTCGGCGAACCCCCACGACCGCAGCCGGCGCGCGGCCGCCGGCGTCGTCAGCACGGGCAGGTCGCGGTCGAGCTCGCGGCGCGCGACCCGGTCGAAGTGGTCGCCGTGCAGGTGCGAGAGCACCACCGCGTCCAGCGCCGGCAGGTCGGCGGGCTGCAGGGAGGGTTCGGTGCGGCGCTTGGAGAACAGCCCCTTGCCGAGGCAGGCCCGCTGCCCGCGGTGCAGGAAGTTCGGGTCGGTGAGCAGGGTGAAGGGCCCGAGCCGCAGGACCGTCGTGGCGGTCCCCACGTGCTCGAGCGTCGCGTCGTCGGCAGGGTCCACGGGGACGCCGTACCCGCCGGACCGCGGCAGCAAACGCGGTCCGGTCAGCCGGCGAGCAGCTGACGGCGCAGGACCGTCAGGGACTTGCTGATGATCCGGGAGACCTGCATCTGCGTGACGCCGATGTCCTCGGCGATCTCGCTCTGGGTCAGGCCCCGGTAGAACCGCAGCGCCAGCACGTGCCGGTCCCGTGGGGGCAGCGCGGCGAGCAGCGGTGCGAGCGCCACCCGGTCCTCGACGCCGTCCAGGTCGTCGTCCGGCTCCGGCAGCGTGTCCCCCAGCGAGACGTCGTCCCGGCGACCCACGGGCGCGTCCAGGGAGTCCGAGCTGTACGCGGACGCCGCGACCAGCGCCTCGGTGACCTGCTCCGGCGTGCTGGCCGCGCGCTCGGCGATCTCCCGGACGGTGGGGGCGCGGCCGAGGGTCTGCGTCAGCTCCTGCACCACCTGCCCGACGGTGCTCCGCAGCTCCTGCACGCGGCGCGGCGGGCGCACGTCCCACCCGCGGTCGCGGAACCAGCGGCGCACCTCGCCGCTGATGCTCGGGGTGGCGTAGCCGAGGAAGTCCGACGGGTGCTCGGCGTCGAAGCCGTCGACCGCCTTGACCAGTCCGAGGTAGGCCACCTGCACCAGGTCGTCCAACGACTCTCCCCGGTCGCGGTACCGCACGGCGATGGAGCGGGCGACCGGCATCGCCGCGCGCACCGCCTCCTCCCGCAGCCTGCGGGCACGACCGGGGTCACCGCAGCGGGCCGCCTCCCGCAGCAGCCGGTCCGGGACCGAGTGCTCGAGCGCCTGCCGGTCGGACTCCTCGTCCGGGACGTCGGCGAGACCGCCGGGGCCGCTCGCGGCCCCCCGCACGACGACGTCGTCGGACGGGCCGGTCGCCGTTCCCGCGCCGCGGCTCACGACGCCACGCCCACGAGCGCGTGGTCACCGGGCAGGAGCCGCGGAAGACCGTTCGCCGACGCCTCGGACCCGCCGTCGTGGAGCCGCAGCACCAGACCGGCTCGGCGGCGGGGGCACAGCACCGCGCGGGCCCGGTCCGCGCCCGCCTCCCCGTAGGCCTCCAACCGGAACGGGTCGTCGAGCAGGGGGCCGAGCACGCGCGCCCACTCCCGCGCACCGTGGCCGTCGACGAGGCGCCCGGTGACGCCGTCCACGAGGACCTCCGGCCGCGGGCCGGTCGCCGGCGCGACGACCGCCCGCCGGTGCGTCATGGCCGCCACGACCCCGTGGGAGCCCTCGTCCTCGCAGCCCGCGTCGACGACGAGGTCCGCCTCCGCCAGCGAGCGGCCGTCGAGCGGGGCGACACGCAGCCGCGCGCCTGGCGGTCGGCACGCCTCCGGCAGACCTGCGAGCGCCTCCTCCACCCCCCGGCGGAACGCGGCGCCGGACCCGGCGGGCACGCCGACGACGACGTCCACGTGCACCAGCGGGCGGAGCGCCGCGAGCACGTCCGCTCCCGCGCTCCCCCGGCCGAGGGCGCCGACGAGCAGCACCCGCCGACCGTGACCGGCCGGTGCCCACGCGTCCGCGTCCGCCGCCGCGGCGACGGGCATGGCGCGGACGGCCCGCGCCGGGTCGACGCCGTGCGCCACCGCCCGCTCCCGGGCCCAGCCCGAGTCGGTGACGACGACCTGCGCCGTCCGCGCTGCCGCCCACAGCAGCCGGCCACAGCGTCGGTCCGCACGGTCGGCGGACGGCGGCGGACCGTCGCCGACGTGCGCCACGACCGTCGTCCCGGGCGGCGCGCAGGCGGCGGTGGCCGCGAGGACGGCCCCGCAGCCCACGGCGTGGACGACGGGCACGTCGCCGCCTCCGCGCGGTCCGCCGGACCGGTCCAGCGCGGCACGGACCTGGCGGACCGCGGCGGGCAGCCACTGCTCGACGTCGTCCCCGCCGACCGGCACGGGGACGTCGACGACGTCGCCACCCGTGGCCTCGTCGAGGGCCGCCAGCAGGGCGGCGTGGGCGGAGTGGTCGTCCTGCCCGTCCCGCCCTCGGGGCCGGACGAGCAGGAGGGAGTGTGCGAGGGGTGCGCTCACGGTGCGACGTCCTGACGGTGGTCGGAGCGGCCGTGTTCTCGACCCGTGCGGGGCCCGGGGACCCCACCCCTCGGTTCTACTCGCGGTCCCGCGGGCCCGCACCTCGACCGCCGCGGCCAGCCGCAGCCCCGGCCGCCGCGCCCGCCGCAGCGCTGCGGCGACCCTGCCCGGCCCCCGGCTCAGCCGGTGGACCGCGGCTGGGCCGGGTTCGTGGGGACCCCCTGGCTCGGCGGGTTGACGACCGGCCCCTGCGTCTCGGGACCGACCGCGGAGCCGCCCTCGGGCGGCGGCGGTGTCGGTGCCTGGCTGCTGCCGCCGGTCGGCTCGGCGCCCTCGTCGAGCTCGCGCAGCCGCGCCTCCAGCACCTGCAGCACCGCGGGGCGGTTCGCGTGCTGGCGCTCGTGCTCGACCGTCGCCTCGACGTCGGGTCGTTCCAGGGTCCGGATCCGGTGGGTGACCTCCCCGAGCGCGAGGTGGTCCAGGTCGGGAAGCGGCTGACCGTCCACGTGTCCTCCTCCGTCGTGCGAGCCGTGCGGGTGCGTGCGACGCGGGCCCGGGGTGCCGGCGCCGGTACGCGCAGGCCGTACCCCGTCGGCAGCGCCGCACACCCTCCGTGCCCGTGTGCAGGGCAGCGCGTCACCGTGCGTGTCGGACCCCGCCGTCCGAGCGCCCGTCCGAGCGGGCAGGCATCCGAGTCACGGGACGGGGTACGGGGCGCCACGCGGCGTCGTCCAGGCGCCGGGACGGGAGGCGTGGTGATCGAGGACGGGACGGGCGGCTGCCCCCGCCCGGCGCTCCCGCCGGGCCGGTGAGCCCGCCGCAGGACGGACCCCGGGACCGGCGCATCACCGTCGTCGTCATCACCCGGGACCGCCGCGAGCGGGTGCTGACGACCCTGCCGCGGCTGCTCGGGCTGCGTCCGCGGCCGCGCGTCGTCCTGGTGGACAACGACTCCCGGGACGGGACGGCGGACGCCGTCCGCACGCGGTTCCCCGGCGTCGAGGTCGTGGCCGCCGGGACCAACCTCGGCTCGGCCGGTCGCACCCTCGGTGTGCGCGCGGCGCGGACCCCGTACGTCGCCTTCGCCGACGACGACTCCTGGTGGGCGCCCGGTGCGCTGGACCTGGCGGCCGACGTCCTGGACGCCGTGCCACGCCTGGCCGTGGTCGCCGCGTCGGTGACGGTGCAGCCGCAGGGCGAACCCGACCCGCTGAACACCGTCCTCGCGGAGGGTCGGGCCGGGACCGTGCCGGGCGCCGGTCCGCGCGTCACCGGGTTCGTCGCGTGCGGGGCGGTGGTGCGCCGGGAGGCCTACCTGCAGGCCGGTGGCTTCCACCCGCGCTACGGCGTCGGCGGCGAGGAGCAGCTGCTCGCGGTCGACCTGCTGCGGGCGGGCTGGGACCTGGCCCACGTGCCGGACGTCGTCGCGGAGCACGCGCCCGCGGGCCTGCACCGGCCCGGGCGCTCCCGGACGGCCCTGCGCAACGACCTGTGGACCGCGCTGCTGCGCCGGCCCGCCCGGGTGGCGCTGGCCGGGCTGGTGGACGCCGTGCGCACCGCACCGGGGGACCCCGCGACGCGCGGTGCGCTCAGCGACGTCGTGGCCGCGCTGCCCTGGCTGGTCCGGGACCGCCGACGGCCGGACCCGGACGTCGAGCGGCTGCTGCGCGCGGTCGCCGGCGACGCGGCGGCGCAGGCCGCTGCGCAGGCAGGGCGCATGGAGGCACCCGTACGGGGAAGGAGACGGCCATGACTGACGAGGGGGTCGTGGACGGCGCGGGGCGACGGGCCGACGGGCCCGTCGTGGACCTGCGGGAGGTCGACCTTCAGGACGTCGACCTGCGGGAGGTCGACCTGCGGGACGGCCCGTCGCGGCGGCCGTGGCCGCGCCGGGTGGTGGTGACCGGAGGCGCGGGCTTCCTGGGCAGCCACCTGTGCCAGGCGCTGGTCGAGGGCGGCGCCGAGGTGGTGTCCGTCGACAGCTTCGTCACCGGGTCGCCGGTGAACCTGGCCCCTGTCGCGGCGCACGCGCGGTTCCGCAGCGTGCGCACGGACCTGACCCGTGGCCTGGACGTCGCCGGCCCGGTCGACCTGGTCGTGCACATGGCCTGCCCCGCGTCGCCGGTCGACTACCAGCGGCTGCCGCTGGAGACGCTCGAGGTCGGGTCGGTCGGCACCCGCAACGCCCTGGACCTGGCCCGGCGCAAGGGCGCCCGCTTCGTCCTCACGTCCACCTCCGAGGTGTACGGCGACCCGCAGGTGCACCCGCAGCCGGAGACGTACTGGGGCAACGTGAACCCGGTGGGACCGCGCTCGGTGTACGACGAGGCGAAGCGGTACGCCGAGGCGCTGACGACGGCGTTCCGCTGCACCCACGGCGTGGACACCGGCATCGTGCGGATCTTCAACACGTACGGGCCGCGGATGCGCCCGGACGACGGCCGGGCCATCCCGACCTTCATCCGGCAGGCCTTGGCCGGCGAACCCCTCACCGTGACCGGGGACGGGTCGCAGACCCGCTCCGTCTGCTACGTCGACGACCTGGTCGACGGCCTGCTGAGCATGTGCCGCAGCGACCTGCCAGGTCCGGTGAACCTCGGCAACCCCGACGAGATGAGCGTGCTGCAGATCGCCCTGGACGTCATCGCCGCGACCGGGTCGCGGTCGGGCGTCCTGCACGTCGGCCGGCCCGTCGACGACCCGCAGGTGCGCCGCCCGGACACGACGCGGGCGCGCGAGCTGCTCGGGTGGCAGCCCGTCGTGCCCTGGCAGGAGGGGCTGGAGGCGACCGTGGGGTGGTTCGCGGGCAACGGCCACCGCTACGGGGCCCAGTTCGTCCCCTGACCCCTGCTCACCTCGTGCACCTTTGCTCAGCAGGACGGGGTGATCCAGCCGCGATCACCCCGTCTCGGTGCGCAAACCCCGGTGGGGGGAGCAGGTCAGGTGATGGCGGGGCGCGGCAGGTGGTGCTCGGCTGCTGCGAGCACCTGGTCGACGGTGACCGCGGCGAGGCGCGCGTCGACCGCGTCGGCGTGCGGGTCCCCGGGGCCCCGGCGGTCCTCGAGACCGTCGTCGGGACCGGCGTCGAGGCCGGCGTCGAGGCCGTCGAGGCCGCCGTCGAGGGAGCCCGCGTCCGTGTCACCGCCCCACAGCACCGTGTGCCGGTGCGGGTCGACGGCGGGTCCCCACAGGGCCGGGCTGACGGGCCCGAACAGCACCACGGACGGCGTTCCCGTCGCCGTGGCGACGTGCGCGACACCGGTGTCCCCGCAAAGGACCAGGGCGGCCGAACCCACGACACCGAGCAGCCCCTCCAGGTCCAGGCGGTCGCACAGGTCGCTCGCCCCGGCCGCGGTCAGCGCAGCGCACGCCGCCGCCTCCTGCGCGCCGCTGCCGGTGCAGACCACCGGGTGCCCGGCGTCCACGAGCGCGCGGACGACCTGCTCCCAGCGCTCGACCGGCCAGCGGCGGGAGCCCGCCGCGGCGCCCGGGTGGACGACGACGGCCCCCCGGTGGGTGACCGGCGCCGGGTCGACGGGTAGCCGCAGGTCCTCGCGGCCGCAGGGTCCGCCCGCCCACTCCAGGAGCCGGCACCACCGGTCGACCTCGTGCTCGTCGTCCCGCCACGCCGGCCCGTCGTGGTGACCGGCCGCCGGCTGGTGGAAGGCGACGACCCGCGGGGCGCCGGTGCCGGCTACCAGCCGGTGGCTCTGCGGCCCGCGGCCGTGCAGGTTGACCGCGACGTCCACGGGCCGCAGCGAGCCGTCCGGTCGCACCAGCGGGGGCAGCGCCCGCGGCAGGGTGCGCACGCCGGTGACGTCGAGCACCTCGTCGACGAGCCCGCGCCGGCGCAGCAGGTCGCCCAGCGGCCGCGGGCAGGCCAGCACCACGTGGTGCCCGGGCCAGGCCCGGCGCACGCCGCGCAGGGCCGGGACGGCGGTCAGCAGGTCACCCAGCCCCAGGGCCCGCAGCACCAGGACGACGGGCCGGTCACCGGCAGCGGCGACCGGCCCGCCGTCGCGGCCGGCGCCCGGCCCGGCCGTCACGGCCAGGAGGG
The DNA here is from genome assembly GCF_054781695.1 of Thalassiella azotivora. Taxonomy (NCBI): domain Bacteria; kingdom Bacillati; phylum Actinomycetota; class Actinomycetes; order Kineosporiales; family Kineosporiaceae; genus Thalassiella; species Thalassiella azotivora. Next base: position 7,268 of record NZ_BAAGTX010000017.1, on the reverse strand, counting down.
CTCGGTCTCGGTGCAGGCGACCAGCTCGCGCAGCTGGGAGCCGCGGGGCTGGGTGAGCGCGGTGACGACGAGGTCGGCGACGACGCCGGGGTCGTTGAGCACGGCGTCCGGACCGGGCTTGTACTGGTCGGGGCGGCCGTCGAAGAAGCGGGTGCTCATCCCCCCGGGCACGAGCAGGGTCACCCCGACCCGGCCGGCCAGCTCGGTGGCGAGCGCCCTGGTGAACCCGACCACGCCGAACTTGCTGGCGCAGTAGGCGGTCGCGTCCCCGACCGCCTTCAGACCGAGGGTGGAGGCGACCGTCACGACGCCGCCGTGGCAGGCGAGCAGGTGCGGCAGGGCCGCGCGCACGACGGCCGCCGTCCCGAGCAGGTTGACCTTGACGACCCGCTCCCACGTCTCGACGGGCACCGTCTCCAGCGGCCCGCACGCGTCGGTGCCGGCGGCGGTGACGACGGCCGTCGGCGGTCCGACGCGCTCGGCGAGCGCGGCCACGGCCCGGGCGGCGTCCCCGGTGTCGGACAGGTCGACGAGCTCGTGCTCGACGTCCTCCTGCGGCGCCTCCAGGTCGAGGACGTAGGCCTGCCCGCCGTGCTTGCGGACGGCCTGGACGACGGCAGCGCCCAACCCGCTGGCCCCGCCGGTGACGTAGACGCGGGCGAGGACGCCGGCCTCGTCCGCGGCGGTGGTGGCGGTCTGGGGGGTGGTGGTCACGGGGTTCCTCCGGTTCGGTGGTCGGGTGCGTGCGGTCGTGCGGGCGCCGGCGGCGGCCCGCTGGTCGGGGACGGTGATGGGGTGCTGGCGGCCCGCGCGAGGATCCGGGTGCTGGACCGGCCGCGCAGGTACGGCAGCAGCGCCACCCGGCCGCCGTGGCGGCGGACGGTCTCGGCCTCCGGCAGCTCGGTCCCGCCGTAGTCGCCGCCCTTGACCCACACGTCGGGACGCAGCCGGTCGAGGACGGCGGTGGGTTCGTCCTCGTCGAAGACGACGACGGCGTCGACGCAGGCGAGCCCGCGCAGCACGCGGGCCCGGTCGGCCTGCGGAACGGCCGGCCGGTCCGGGCCCTTGGCCCGGCGGACCGACGCGTCGGAGTTGAGCAGCACGACGAGCGCGTCCCCGAGACCGCGCGCGGCCTGCAGGCAGGCGACGTGACCGGCGTGCAGGACGTCGAAGCAGCCTCCGGTGGCGACGAGGGTCCGGCCGGGCCGGCGGAGCCTGGCCACGACGGCGTCCACGTCCTCGTGCGCGGCACCGGGCACCTCGGCACCGGGCACCTCGTCACCGGGCACCTCGTCACCGGGCGACTCACCGCCGGGCGACTCACCGCCGGGCGCCTCGACGTCGCGGGACGGAGCACGACCCGGCACCGCCGGACCGCCGGGGCCCGCGTCGTCGACGTCGTGCACGCCGTCGACGTCACGGAACCCCGCGGCTCCCCCGGCCGCCACCCAGGCGCTCGCGTCCCGCACGGCCGCGACGACCGCGTCGGTGACGACGGCGCCGGAGGCCAGGCCGACCGCGACCGTCGCCGCGAACCGGTCCCCCGCGCCACAGGGGTCACCGGAGGCCGCGGCCGGGACCGGCACCCGCAGCGGCTCGCTGCCGGACAGCGAGACGACGGCGCCGGACGCCCCGGTGGTCACGCACACCGCCGTCGCGCGCCAGTGCTCGCGCAAAGCCGCAGCCACCTCGTCCGGCGCGCTCGCGGCGTGCCCGTCGCCGAGCGCGCCGCGGCCCTCGGCGAGGTTCGGGGTGACGACCGTGCACCCCGGCACCGGCAGCGGTCCGCGGGGGTGCGGGTCCCACACGACGAGCCGCCGCCGGCCGGTGGCGGCGCGGCGGGCCAGCAGGTCCCGCAGCGCCGGTTCGGCCGCGGTCCCGGCGCCGTAGTCGGACACCAGGACCACGTCGGCGTCCCGGACCGTCTCGGCGGCCTCCGCAGGCACCCGGCCCGTCGGTGCGGCCGGCCCGCCCTCGTCCAGCCGCAGCAGGGACTGCCCGCCGGCGCGCAGCCGGGTCTTGGTCCGGGTCGGGCCGTCGTGCCCCAGCGCGACGACCCGCACGGCGCCCTCGAGCAGCGCACGCAGGGTCCGCCCGGCGTCGTCGTCCGCCAGCGGGGCGACCAGCGTGACGTCCGCGCCGGACGCGGCGCACAGCAGCGCGGTCAGGCCCGCCGCACCCGGGCTCGACCGGCGGTCGGTCGCGTCGAGGACCGGGACCGGCGCGTCCGGGCAGAGCCGGGTGGCCTCGCCGACGACGTCGACGTCGAGCACGACGTCACCGACCACCGTCACCCGGGGCCGGCGGGCCGGCCCGGTGCCGGTCCGCTCCGAGGCCAAGGACGTCCGCTCGGAGGTCCGGCGCGGGCCGGTCACACCCGCACCTCCCGGACGTCGAGGGTCAGGTCCGCCGTCACCACCGCGTCGTCGGCGGCGGCGGCGTCGGCGTCATCGGCGGCGGCGGCGTCGTCAGCGTCCGCGACGGCCGCGTCGAGCGCGGCGCACAGGGCGTGCACGGCCACGAGCTGGACCTCCTGCACGGCAGCCGTGGACGGGGCGTCGACGGCGAGGACCTCGTCGGCGAGCGCGGCCAGCGGGTTCGGCGCCGGACCGGTCAGCGCCCACACCGTCAGCCCGCCCGCACGACCCCGCTCGGCTGCGGCCAGCACGTTCGGGCTGCGGCCGCTGGTCGACAGCAGGACGAGCACGTCCCCGGGCCGGCCGTGCGCGTCGACCTGGCGCGCGAACACCTCGTCGGCGCCGTAGTCGTTGAGCAGCGCCGTCAGGCTGGAGGTCTCCGAGCACAGGCTCAGCGCCGACAGCGGCCGCCGCTCGCCGCAGAACCTGCCGACGAGCTCGGCGGTGAGGTGCTGCGCCTCCGCGGCGCTGCCGCCGTTGCCCGCGGCCAGCAGACGGCCGCCGCCGCACAGGGTCCGCGCGAGGTGACGTCCCCACGCCTCGACGGTGCCGCGCTGCGCGGTCAGGCTGTCCAGGCCGCGGTGCAGCTCCTCCAGGTGCGGCGCCAGCCAGCCGTTCGGGTCGAGGGCCGGTTCGGGAGCCGGCGCGCGGCGCGGGTGCCCGTTCGGCGCGCTCACAGGGCGCCCACCCGGGTCCGCACCTGCGTGAGGTCGACCCGCCGCGTCATCCCGGCGTACACGCGCTCCGTCGCCTCGGCGACGCGGGCCCAGTCGTAGGTCTCCACCGCGCGCCGCCGGGCCGCCCGCCCCAACCGGGCGGCGAGGCGGGGGTCGTCGAGCACCCTGCGCACGGCCGCGGCGACGGCGAGGGGGTCGCGGGGCGGCACGAGCAGCCCGGTCTCCCCGTCGGCCACCGAGTCGAGCAGGCCGCCGACGGCGCTGCCGACGAGCGGTCGCCCGCACGCCATCGCCTCCAGCGGGACGATCCCGAACGGCTCGTACCAGGGCGTGGTCACGACGACGTCGCAGGAGCGCACGAGGGCCGGGACGTCGTCGTGGCCGACCCGCCCGACGAGCCGGACCCGGTCGGCGACCCGCTCCCGGCGGGCCACGTCCAACAGCCGGCGTCCCTCCGGGTCGTCGGCGACCTCGGCCGCGGCGGGGCCACCGGCGACGACGACCTCGGCGCCCGGCAGGTGCCGCAGCGCCTCGATGACGGTGTCGACGCCCTTGCGCTCGACCATCCGGCCGAGGCACAGCAGCCTGCCGCCGCCGCGGGGCCGGGTCCACGGACCGGGGTCGTCCCCGACGTCGTGCAGCGGGGTGAAGTGCGCGGTGTCGACGCCGCACGGGACGACGTCCACGTGCCCGGTCGCCACGCCGAGGGCGGCGAGCTCGCGCACCTCGTCGGTGCAGGTGGCGACGACCGCGTCGGCGGCCGAGGCGATGCGGCGCTCGACGTCCACCCGGTCCGCCGGGCTGGTGTCGCGGGAGCCCTGGTGGCGGCGCTTGACGACCCCGAGCGCGTGGAACGTCAGCGCGGTCGGGACGCCGACCGACCGGCGGGCCTCCAGGGCCGCGACCCCGGACATCCAGAAGTGCGCGTGGACGACGTCCGGCGGGCGGGCCTGCCACCGGCGCGCGAGCCAGCGGCCGAAGGCCGGCATGTGCGGGGCCAGGTCGTCCTTCGGCAGGTGCTCGGGCGGTCCCGCGGGGACGTGGACGACGTCCACCCCCGGCCTCAGCGCCTCGACCTCGGCGAGCCCGGGCGAGTCCCGGCGGGTCAGGACCTGGACGTCGTGCCCCCGGTCGGCGAGCGCCCCGGCGAGCGACGCGACGTGCACGTTCTGGCCCCCGGCGTCCGCCTCGCCGAGCACGGCCAGGGGGCTGGCGTGCTCGGAGACCATCGCGATCCTCATCGGGTCACTCCTTCCAGCAGGCGGTCCCAGTCGTCCAGGAACCGGTGCAGTCCGTAGCGGTCGAGGGCGTGGGCGCGGGCCGCGTGGCCCACCGCCCGCGCCTCGTCGGGGTCGGCGAGCCAACGCCGCGCGACGGCGAGCAGCTCCTCGGGGTCGCAGGAGAGGACGCCGGCGCCGGGCGGGACGGCGCGCGGCGCCTCGGTGGTGGCCAGGCCCAGCACGGGCATCCCGAGGGTCATCGCCTCGACCAGGGCGAGACCCAGGCTGGTCCAGCGGAACGGGTGCAGGTACGCCCGGCGCCGGGCGAGGGCCGCGTGCATCGCGTGCTGCGGCAGGTCGTCGTGGGTGCGCCCGGCGAGCGCCGGGACGGCGTCCTCGAGCGCTGCCATCCCCATGCCGAAGACGTCGACGGGCACCTGCCGCGCCAGGCCCGCCACGAGGTCGGTGCCGGCGAGGCGGCTGCGCTTGACCGGCTCGTTGACGACGACGGCGAGCGCCTCCAGCTCCCCGGTCCACAGCGGTCCGGGGTCGAGGACGCCGTGCTCGATGACGCTGGTCGGTGCGTCGCCGGCGTCCCAGGCGAGCCGGTTGAAGTGGGTGACGTGGACCAGGTGCGTGCCGGGTCTGTCCGCGACGGGGTGCCGCTGCGCGAACGGGTGCTCGCGGGGGGTGTCGTGCTCGACGTGCACGGCGGGCAGGTCGGCGCCCGGGACCCGACCGGTCCAGTCCCGGACGAGGTCGTGCTCGTGCGGGCGCTGGAGGACGACGACGTCGACCGGCTCGTCCGCGAGCTGCTCCGGGGTGACCTCGCGCACCGAGGCGGGCCAGTCCCAGGTGCGCGCGCGCCCGCGGCCGTCGGGTCCCCGGCCCGGCAGGACGGGGACCAGGTACTCGTGGCCACCCTGGACGAACGAGGTGGCCCAGGAGCCGTGCACGTGCCAGACGAGGATCCTCACGCGCCACCTCCGGTCGGCGTCAGTGCGGCGCTGGCGGTCGCGCCGCGGGGTGGTCTACCGGGTGGGGCGGAGGGCACGGGGGCGGGCGCGAGCCGGTCGACGGCCGCCGCGACGGCGGCGGGGTCGACGCCGGCCAGGCACGGGTGGCCCTCGACCGGGCAGGTGCGGGCCCGGCTGCCCGCGCAGGCCGCGTGCTGGTCGCCGAGGAGCTCGACGGGCACGCACCACGGGGCCCACCGGTCGGCGGGGACGACCGGGGCGAAGAGGCTGACCACGGGGGTGCCGACGGCGGCCGCCAGGTGCGCCGGTCCGGTGTTGACCGCCACGACGCAGTCCGCGCCGGCGAGGACCCCGGCCAGGCGGGGCAGGTCGGTGCACCCGGACAGGTCGGTCACCCCGGGGTGCCCACTCCACGCGGCGGCGTCGGCGCACGCCCGCGCCACCACCGCGCCGACCCGACCGGTGTCGGCCGGGGCGCCGGTGACGACGACGTGCCGGCCCGCCGCGGCGAGGGCGGCCACCACCGCTCCGGCGTGCTCGACGGTGAGTGATCGCGCCGGCACCGACGCCGTCGGGTGCAGCACCACGTACCGCTCGGCCGCGACGAGGTCGCGGTGGTCCGGCAACGGGCGCCGCACCGCGAGGGCGCCGGTGTCGTCCGGCGGCAGGTGACCGCCGGCGGCCCGGGCCAGGTCCAGCGCCGCCTCGACCTCGTGCGCCCCGTCCGGGCGGTGGTGCCGCACGTCGAGCAGGGAGCCGGGGTAGTCCTCGCTGGTCGCGGCGACGAACGGCACAGCGGCCAGCCGCAGCAGCAGCGCGGCGGGCAGCGGGCTCTGGTGGAAGGAGGTGAGGACGACGGCCCGGTCGTACCGCCGGGCCCGGAGGTCCTCGAGGAGACGCTCCGTGGCCGCCGGGTCGACCGGCGGGGGCCGGTACCCGCTCCACGGCGCGTCGAAGACGAGGACGTCCCGCACGGCGGGCAGCAGCCGCGCGGCCGCCTCCCCGGCGGGCGAGACGAGCAGGTCGACGGCGTCCGCGGTCGCGGCCAGGGCGCGGACCGCCGGACCGCTGAGCAGGACGTCGCCGTCGCTGTCGAGGCGGACGACGAGCACCGTCCCGCCGACGGGCTGGCCGCCGGGGTGCTCGGCGCGGCGCGCGCCGGCGTGCTCGGCGGTCACGAGCGCACCTGCGCGGGCGTCTCGACGGGGCGGTCGACGGTGCGGTCGACGGGGCGGTCGACGGGGCGACCCGCGGGCCTCTCGACGTCGTCCGCGGAGCGCTCCCCGGGCGCCAAACCCAGCAGCAGGTCGACCGCGGCCGCGAGGCTGGTCGCCACCTCGGGTGCGGCGGCCACCTCCTCCGGCCGGGTGACGGGCGTGGGGACGAGGACGGGTCGTGCGCCGGCTGCGAGCGCGGCCCGGACGTCGGCACCGATGTCGCCGACCACGGCGCACTCGCTCGGGTGCACCCCGAGCGCCCGGGCGGCCGACTCGACCATCCCCGGGGCGGGCTTGCGGCAGCGGCACCCGTCCTGCGGCGCGTGCGGGCAGACCTGCCAGGTGCCGAACGGGCCGAGCAGGGTCTCGACGCGGGCGTTGACGGCGTCCACCTGGTCGCGGGTGAGCAGGCCGCGCCCGATGCCGGACTGGTTGGTCACCACGCCGACCCGCAGGCCCGCGGCACGCAGCCGGCGGACGGCGGACGCCGCCCCGTCGACGGGGCGCACGAGGTCCGGGTCGCCGTTGTACGGCACGTCGTGCACGAGCGTGCCGTCGCGGTCCAGCAGCACCGCGCGCAGCGGCGGCGGCCACGGGCCCGCACCGCGGTGCCGGACCTCGCCGGCGACCCGGTGCCGGGCGGCGGCGAAGGGCAGCAGGGGCGTGGTCAGCAGCATCCGGCGCCACTCCGCGGCCCCGCCGGGCTGCCACGGCCGCGGACCGGGCGCGAGCCGGCGGACCAGCAGGTCCAGCGTCAGGC
>NZ_BAAGTX010000016.1:0-106465 GCF_054781695.1 Thalassiella azotivora | reverse complement strand
TTCTTCTCAGCCGGGATCGAAGGCGGTCTTCCCATGTCGTGGATTCTCCTTCAGGACTGACACAACAGCCCTGCCACGAATCCTGACGCGCGACAGCCAGACCACACGACCCCACACAGACAGCAGCGACCCACGCACAGCCGACGACCCCCCGCACTCATCCACCAGGGCCGCCAGGCGGCGGCAACCAGCACGATTCTCATCGGCGCCGGGCGACTGCGGGCCAAAGAAGCGGTGAGGTTCACCCGTGCGCCGCGCGCTCCCGCTCGGCGCTCCTGCTGCGAGCAGAGGATGGGCTCGAAGTGAGGAGGTTGACTCCCCTTCTCTTCACTTTTCACACCCCGCTCGGGCTGGCGCTCAGGTGCTGCTTCGCGGAGAAACGGCGGCGGCGCTAACCCTGGCGAAGAGCCCTGGCGGCGGGTGCTCGAGAGGAAGCGGCTCGCTGCGAGAGGCGTGTCCCTTCTCGTGTGAGCAGCCCTTGAACGGTCCGTCGGGGTCGAGCAGGACGGTCATGTGGTGGTCGGCGTGGTCGCGGAACCAGATGGAGATGCCGAGGGCTGGGTCGTGGCGGAGGTGTTCCCAGGCGCGCCAGAGGGCTTCGAGGCGGGCGATGGCTTCGGCGTGGCGCCACCACTGGGGGCACCAGGTGCGGTTGCGGCCGTCGAGGTGGCGCCGGTACATCGGGGCGAGCTGCTCGGTGACGAAGACCTCGACGTTAGGGTAGTACAGCTGCGCCGGCTCGGGCTCGTCGGCCTGGGTGGTCTGCTCGTCGTCTGCCCACTCGTCGACGTCGGAGGCGAAGACTTCAGACACTGCGCATCCCTCCCGTGGAGGCGGGCCCGGCGACCGCGGTGACCACCGGACCGTGGCGTTGGATCGAGGCCTGGATGGCTGCCGCATGTGGGCCGGCCATCCAGGGAGTGGTCTGGATCAGGGTCGGCCGGGTGCCGGACGCGATGACCAGGGCGCGACCCTTGGGGAGGGAGCCGAGGTCGGCAACGTCGAGGACCTTCTCGCGGCGGGTGGAGCGGTTGGTGGAGCGCCCGCCCTTGCCGTGGGTGGTGGAGACCTGGTGCAGGTCGAAGTCGCCGACGAGCTGGGAGAGCTCGGAGAGGAACTCGACCTCGGTGACGCCGCCGCCGTAGATCTTGATGTTGGCGGCGGACCAGAGCTTGCGCATGCCGTCGCGTCCCCAGACCTCGACGCCTTGGGACCAGGACTGCAGGATCGTCATCATCACGATGCCGCGGGAGCCGTAGTGGCTGTAGAGGTTGGGCAGCTCGCGCCACCGGCAGACGTTCGCGGCCTCGTCCAGGACCGCGACCATCGGCACGGGCAGCCGGCCGCCGGGTGAGCGCTTGGCGTGCTCCTCGGCGGCCTCGGTGACGGCGACGGTCAGCGCGGTCACCAGGGGGCCGGCGGACCCGCGGCCTTCCTTGGACAGGCTGTACAGGGTGCCGCCGTCGCGGACGAACGCCGCGGGGTCGAACTCTGCGCGGTGCTCTCCGGCGTCGGGGGGTGTGACCCAGCGGGTGGCCTGCCGGTTGGTCAGGAATGAGGCGACCTGTTGGGCGGTGCCGTACACCCCGCCGCGCTGCTTCTCCGGTGCGTTGACCACGCCGGCGACCGCGGCCGCCGGCAGCGGGTACCCGGCGGTCTTGAGCAGGGCGACGGGTTCGTCGTCGGTGGGGTCGGTCAGCCACAGGTACACCTGGGTCAGCGGCCGCCCGGCCACCGCCGCGGCGAGCAGCAGTCCGGCGAGCAGGTCCTTGGCCGCGGAGTCGAAGAACGCATCGGTACGGGCGCCGGGTTCACGGGCGGCCGCGGCGAACAGGTCGGCCAGCATCGAGGCCTTCACCTCGTCGGTGACGTAGGTCAGCGGGTTCCACCACCAGGACGGTGCCTCGTCGACGATGCCCTGCGGGTCGAACACCCACACCGGCCCGGCGCTGGCGCGGGGGCCGCGGGTGGCGTCGACCAGGTCCCGCTTGTTGCTGGTGGCCAGCACCGCACCCGGGGCGGCCAGGATCGCGGGGATCGCCCGGGAGGTGGTCTTACCGGTCCGCGGGCCCCAGATGTCGACCGAGACGTCCTCCCACGACCCGTACAACACGCCCCCGCCGGCGACGGCACGGCCGAGCGGCAACCCCGGGGTGGGAACCCCGAGACGGGTCGCGGTGGCCATCGCCCCCCGCTCCCCCAGCGCGGCCAGGTCAGTGCGGCGGCCCATGTGCGCCGCGGCCCGATCCACGCGGGAACGGCCCGACCGCCACCGGCGCACTCCCAGGCCGGCCACCGCGCCGGCCACGACGACGGCCACGCCGATGCCGGCGGCGACCCACGTGGCGGGGGCCGGCCAGGTCAAGTCACCGCCGAGCAGACCGAAGAGCACCTCGAACGGGTTCGCCGGCACCACCTGCGGGCCGCCGGCCAGGGCATTGCCGACGTGCACCGCGGCCCACACCGTCCCCAGCACCAGGACCACGGCGACGATCGCGACCCACAGCGCCACCGTGCCGGGGTCGATCCCGGGACCGGAGGACCGCCGCGACGTCGAGCTCACCGCACTGCACCGCCACTACCGGCCACGCCCACTCCCCCGCTCACACCAGCGCCGGCGCTGGTGCCGGCGGCTTGCGCGGCGTCGAGCTCGTCGTCGACTGGGGGCAGGTCGCTGACCTGCCCGATTCGGGAGACGTCGTGCCACAGCTTGTTGGTGTCGTTGATCTGCAGGTCCCGCTCGATCGAGGTCAGCGCGACCTGGACCGGGATTCCGGACTTCCCGCCGACCTTGATCAGGAACTTCCCGCGGCCGGGGGGTTCGGCGTCCGCGCCGGAAACCGGGTCCCAGGCGGGTGGGTCCTGCCACCCGACCAGCAGCTCCTCCTCCGCGCGGGAGAGGGTGACCGCGGAGCGCAGCATCGGCATCTCCGCGGACGGCAGCCCGCCGCAGATGACCATGCCGGAGCGCTCGACGAACCCGCGGGCCTTCATCCGGTCCTCTTCGGTGGGCAGGGCGAGCAGGTCGCTCATGGTGTGGGAGACCATCACCTGCCCGACGCCCTTGCCCCGGTTCAGGCGGGTCAGGACGTCGACGTGGTCGACGATCCCCCGCCCGGCGCGCAGCGCCCGCCACAGCTCGTCCATCACGACCAGGTAGTGCCGGCGCGGCTCCAGGCCGGCGTCGGCCAGGCGTTGGCGGTGACCGGTCGGATGCGCCGCCACCGGCCGGTGGCGTTCGACGAGCTAGGACAGCCCCGAGGGCTGCGAAGACACCCGGTTGTGGCCTTATGTCCTCTGTACCTCCATCCGTGAACCGTGGACAGGTGCCGCGACCAGAGTCAGGATGGCGCGCGTCCGGGTTCCCGCCCCTGCGTCCCGGACCCGTCGACCGGGAGGTACGCCATGCGCCGTCCACGTCCGACCACCGCCGTCGCCTGCGCCGCCGGGGCGGCCCTGGCGCTGGGTCTGCTCGCGGGGACGCCGGCCGCCGCGGCGCCGGAGCGGGCCGACAGCCGACCGGTCTCGGGGGCGCCGCAGCCCGTCCGGTTCGCCACGTTCAACGCGTCGCTGAACCGGGCCGCCGAGGGCGAGCTCGTCGCTGACCTGTCCACCCCGGACGACGAGCAGGCGCAGGCCGTGGCCGAGATCATCCAGCGCACCCGGCCCGACGTGCTGCTGCTCAACGAGTTCGACTACGTACCCGGTGACGTGGCGGTCGACCTGTTCCGGCAGAATTACCTCGAGGTCGGCCAGGGCGGCGCGGACCCGATCGACTACCCGTACGCCTTCGTCGCGCCGTCGAACACCGGGATCCCGAGCGGCTACGACCTGAACAACGACGGCACGGTCGGCGGCGGCGACGACGCGTTCGGCTTCGGGCTGTTCCCCGGTCAGTACGGCATGGCGGTGCTGTCCCGGTACCCGATCGCCACCGACGACGTGCGCACGTTCCAGCACTTCCTGTGGAAGGACGTGCCTGGCGCCCTCCTCCCTGACGACCCGTCGACGCCCGAGCCCGCCGACTGGTTCTCCGCCGAGGAGCTGGACGTCGTCCGGCTGTCGAGCAAGTCCCACTGGGACGTGCCGATCGAGGTCGGCGCCCGCGACGTCCACTTCCTCGTCTCCCACCCCACGCCCCCGACGTTCGACGGTCCGGAGGACCGCAACGGCCGCCGCAACCACGACGAGATCCGGTTCTGGGCCGACTACGTCTCCCCGGGTCGCACCGCCTCGTACGTGTACGACGACCAGGGGCGGCGCGGCGGCCTGCGCCCCGGCTCCCCGTTCGTCGTCGCCGGCGACCAGAACAGCGACCCCCAGGACGGCGACTCCGTCCCGGACGCCATCGACCAGCTGCTCGACCACCGGTTCGTCGTCGACCCGCTGCCCGCCTCCGCGGGAGCCGTCGAGGCGTCGGCCCTGCAGGGCGGGGCGAACCTGACCCACCGCAGCGACCCCCGCTACGACACCGCGGACTTCAACGACAACCCCGCCCCGGGCAACCTGCGCGCCGACTACGTCCTGCCGTCCCGCCAGCTCCGGGTCGTCGACGCCGGGGTGTTCTGGCCGGTGCAGGCCGACCCGCTCTCACGGCTGACCGGGACGTTCCCGTTCCCGTCGTCCGACCACCGGCTCGTGTGGGTGGACGTGAGGGTGCCCGGTCACCGGGGCGCCGGCCCCAGCTGAGCCCGCCTCCTACCCGTCCGTACTGCAAGACACACACCGCGGCTGCAAGACCTTGCACTAGCGTGAGCGCCGTCACACGGACGCCGACGGCGTCGTCCGTCCCGACCGCCGGGTGCGACCCACCCGGCCGGACGACGAGAGAAGGCCCCCGTGGCGCCGTCCCCCCACCCCGTGCTGACCGCCGTCACCGACCGCGTCGTCGCACGCAGCCGCACCAGCCGCGCCGAGTACCTCGACACCCTCGAGCGCGCCACCGCCGAACGCGCCGGCCGCCCCACCCGCAGCGACCTCGGCTGCAGCAACCTCGCGCACGCCGTCGCCGCCTGCGGGGCGGCCGAACGGGCCGCGCTCACCGGTGACGAGGCCGTCAGCATCGGCGTCGTCACCTCCTACAACGACATGCTGTCCGCGCACGCGCCGTACGAGCACTACCCGCAGCAGATCAAGGCCACCGCCCGGCGGATCGGCGCGGTCGCCCGGGTCGCCGGCGGCGTGCCCGCCATGTGCGACGGGATCACCCAGGGACGCGCGGGCATGGAGCTCAGCCTCTTCAGCCGCGACGTCATCACCCTGTCCACCGCCGTCGCCCTCTCCCACGACGTCTTCGACGCCGCGCTGATGCTCGGCGTCTGCGACAAGATCGTCCCCGGCCTGGTCGCCGGCGCGCTCGCGTTCGGGCACCTGCCGACCGCCTTCCTGCCCGCCGGGCCGATGGCGTCCGGCCTGCCCAACGCCGAGAAGGCCGCCGTCCGCCGCCGGCACGCCGCCGGTGAAGCGGGTCGCACCGAGCTGCTGGCCGCCGAGGTCGCGTCCTACCACTCGCCGGGCACCTGCACGTTCTACGGCACCGCCAACAGCAACCAGCTGGTCCTCGACGTCATGGGCCTGCACCTGCCCGGCGCCGCGTTCGTCTCGCCCGGCAGCCTGCTGCGGCACGCCCTCACCGACGCGGCCGTCGCCCGCGTCGCCCGCATCGCGGCGAGCGACGCCCCCTACGGCATCGGGCACGTCGTCGACGAGAAGGCCGTCGTCAACGGCGTCGTCGCGCTGCTCGCCACCGGCGGGTCGACCAACCACACCATGCACCTGGTCTCCATGGCCGCCGCCGCGGGCATCCACCTGACCTGGGACGACGTCGACGAGCTGTCCGCAGTCGTCCCGCTGTGCGCCCGGATGTACCCCAACGGCACCGCCGACGTGAACCACTTCCACGCCGCGGGCGGCACGCCGTTCCTCGTCGGGACCCTCCTGGACGCCGGCCTCCTGCACGCCGACGTCCGCACCCTCGCCGGCCCCGGGCTGCACCGCTACCGGCAGCGACCCGAGCTCGACGGCCACGGCCGGCTGCGCTGGCACGACGCCCCGACGCACAGCCTCGACCCCGACGTCCTGCGCCCGGCGGACGACCCGTTCGCCCCGGACGGCGGCCTGCGGCTGCTGCGCGGGACCCTCGGCCGGGCCGTCGTCAAGGTGTCCGCGGTCGCTCCCGAGCACCGCGTCGTCGAGGCCCCCGCGCGGGTGTTCACCGACCAGGCGCAGGTGCTCGCCGCGTTCTCCCGTCGCGAGCTCGACCGCGACGTCGTCGTCGTCCTGCGCGAGCAGGGACCCGCCGCCAACGGGATGCCCGAGCTGCACGCCCTCACCCCCTCCCTCGGGGTGCTGCAGAAGCGCGGCCACCGCGTCGCCCTCGTCACCGACGGGCGCATGTCCGGTGCGTCCGGCGCCATCCCCGCCGCCATCCACGTCACCCCCGAGGCCGTGCACGGCGGCCCCATCGCCCGGCTGCGCGACGGCGACGTCGTCCGCTTCGACACCCTCGACGGCCGCCTCGACGTCCTCGTCGACCCCGCCGAGTGGGACGCCCGCGAACCCGCCGCCCCCCGCCCGGACCGCGCCCGCGGCACCGGCCGCGAGCTGTTCGCCGCGTTCCGCTCCGCCGTCGGACCCGCCGACGCCGGGGCGTCCGTCCTCGCTGCCGGGTGGGGCGACCCCGTCGGCGAGATCGTCAGCGAGACCGTCGGTGGACCCGAGAGCGAACCCGTCCTCCCCGAGCTGCAGGAGACCTCCCGATGACCGCCACCGCCCTGCCCGCCGAGGTCACCGCGACGAGCCTGCTCGACGTGTCACCCGTCGTCCCGGTCGTGGTCGTGGACGACGCCGCGGACGCCGTCCCGCTCGCCCGCGCGCTCGCCGCCGGCGGAGTCCGGGTCGTCGAGATCACGCTGCGCACCGCCGCGGGCCTCGACGCGATCCAGCGCGTCGCCGCGGAGGTGCCCGACGTGCTCGTCGGCGCCGGGACCGTCACCACCCCCGACCAGGTGGACGCCGTCCGCCGGGCCGGCGCGCGCTTCCTCGTCACCCCCGGGACGACCGACCGGCTGCTGGACGCCGCCCTCGACTCCGGCGTCCCGGTGCTCGCGGGCACGAGCACGCTCAGCGAGATGCTGCGGCTCGCCGAGCGCGGGCTCGAGGCGATGAAGTTCTTCCCCGCCGAGGTGAGCGGCGGCCGGGCGTACCTCTCGGCCGTCCACGGGCCCCTGCCGGACCTGCGGTTCTGCCCCACCGGCGGGATCGGTCCGGGCAACGCGGCCGACTACCTTGCCCTGCCGAACGTCGGCTGCGTCGGCGGGTCCTGGCTCACCCCGCGGGACGCCGTCCGGGCCGGTGACTGGGACCGGGTCACCGACCTGGCGCGCGCCGCCTGCGCCCTGCGCACCCCACCCCGCCCGTGATCTTGCAGAACTGACCCTGCGGTCTGCCCCACTTCCCCGTGATCTTGCAGATATGACCCGCCGCGATCACTTCTGCATGATCACGGGGGTGGGGAGGTGACGGGGTATCACCGCCCGGGTGGCGCGGCTCCTCGACCGTCCGATCCCGAGGAGGTGCGCCGTGGACCTCACCGTCTGCCCCGAGTGCGGGCTACCCGCCGAGGTGGAGTGGCGTCAGACCGTGCCGCACCGCGACGACGGCAGCGGCCTGGTGAAGCTGCGCTGCCTGTCCCGGCACTGGTTCCTCATGCCGTCCGGGCGGCTGCTGCGCCTGCCCGAGCGACCCGAGGCCGTCCGGCCCGCGTGGTGACGCGTCGCTGAGGACGCCGTGACGACGCGCCGGTCCCGCGTGCCCCATGCTGTGCCCGTGCAGAACGCGCTCACCGGCGTCCGGCTCGTCGACGCCCGCTACGACGACGACCTCGGCTCCCCGCTCGTCGCCGAGATCCAGGCCGACCTCGTCGTCCGCTACGGCGGGCCGGACGAGACCCCCGTCGACCCCGACGAGTTCACCCCACCTACCGGTGCCTTCCTCGTGCTGCTGCGGGACGACGACCCCGCCGGGTGCGTGGCGCTGCGACGGCACGACGGCGGTCCCGGCGAACCCGCGCAGGTCGAGCTCAAGCGGATGTACGTGCGGGCCGCGCACCGGCGGCAGGGCCTGGCCCGCCTGCTGCTGGCGGCCGCCGAGCAGCGCGCCCGGGACCTCGGCTACACGCGGCTCCTGCTGGAGACCGGGCAGCAGCAGCCCGAGGCGATCGCCTTGTACGAGTCCGCCGGGTACCAGGCGGTCCCCGGCTTCGGCCACTACTCGTGCTCGCCGCTGTCCCGCAGCTACGCCAAGGACCTGTGAGCCGGTCGCCGCGGACCCGGCCGTCGGACCCGGCGGCTGCTGCTCACGGCGGGTCGCCGGTGATGACGTTGAGGCTGCCCGGCCAGGCCAGGTAGCGCACCGACAGGTTCGCCATCGTCGCGACCCGGTTGCGGTTGCCGACGAGCGTGACGATGTGGAGCACCACCCACGCCAGCCACGCGACGAAGCCCTTGAGCCGGATGCCCGGCGGCATCTCCACGATCGCGTCGCTGCGACCGATCGTCGCCATCGTGCCCTTGTTCTTGTAGTGGAACTCCTCCGTCGGCGACCCGGCGAGGAGCCGGCGGATCTGGACCGCCGCGTGCCGCCCGCCCTGGATCGCGGGCTGCGCGAGCTGCGGCAGCGGCTCCAGGCCGTCGGCCGCGACGTCCCCGACCGAGAACACGTTGTCGTGGCCCTCGACCCGCAGGTCCTTGCCGACGACGACCCGCCCACCCCGACCCGTCGGCAGGCCCCAGTCGCCGACCACCGGAGACGCCGTGACCCCGGTGGCCCAGACCGTCACCGCTGCCGGGACCTGCTCGCCGTCCCCGAGCACCACGCACGTCGGGGTGACCTCCTTGACCGACGTGCCCAGCCGCAGGTCGACGCCCCGCTTCCGCAGCGCCTTGGCGGCGTAGCCGCGCAGCCGGCGGTCGAACGGCCCGAGCACCGTGTCGGTCATCTCCACCAGCAGGATGCGCACCCGCTCCAGCGGCAGCTCCGGGTACGCCGCGGGCAGGGCGATGTTGCGCAGCTCGGCCAGCGCGCCGGCCATCTCCACCCCGGTCGCGCCCCCGCCGACGACCACGACGGTCGGCTCCGGGGCGTCCTCCAACCCCTGCGCGGCGACCTCGACGCTCGACAGGATCCGGTCCCGGACCGCGATCGCCGACGCCCGCGAGTAGATCGTCATCGAGTGCTCCTCGGCGCCGGTGACGCCGAAGTAGTTGGCCGCCACGCCGGGGCAGACGATGAGGTAGTCGTACGACACGTCCTCGCCCTTGGCGACGTGCACCACCCGGTTCTCCAGGTCCAGCCCCGTCACGGTGGCCCGCCGGAACGCCGCGTTGCGGAACCGCGAGCAGTACGCGCGCAGCGTGTACGTCACGTCGCCGGGGTTCAGCCCGCCCGTCGCCACCTGGTACAGCAGCGGCTGGAACGTGTTGTACGGGTTCTTGTCGATGAGCAGGACGTCGACGTCGGCGACGCTGAGCTCCCGCACGGCCGACAGGCCGGCGAACCCCCCGCCGATCACGACGACGCGCGGGCGGGACGAGCGTCCCTGCTGGTGGGTGGGCTTGACGGCCACGACGCGGTGCTCCTGCCTCGGGGGAGTGCGTGCAGCAGCAAGCGTAGGGACGGACCGGCGAAACCGCGTCCCGTCCCTAGGATGGGCGGGTGAGCGGCTGGCTGGACGACGACGAGCAGCGCACCTGGCGCCTGTACCTCGCCATGAGCCGCAGGCTGCCCGAGGCCCTGGAGCGGCAGACCCGTGCGGACGCCGGGATGCCGCTGACCTACTACATCGTCCTGGCGATGCTCTCCGAGGCCCCCGACCGGTCGCTGCGGATGAGCGAGCTGGCCGAGATCACGAACTCCTCGGCGAGCCGGCTGTCGCACGCCGTCGCCCGGCTCGAGGAGCGCGGCTGGGTGCGCCGCGAGCGCTCCCCGGAGGACGGGCGCGGCAACATCGCCGTCCTCACCGACGAGGGGATGAGCACCGTCGTGGCGGCCGCCCCGGGCCACGTCGGCGCCGTCCGCCGGTTCATCTTCGACGCCATCACCCCCGAGCAGCGGGCCTGCCTGGAGGACATCTGCCGCTCGGTCCTGACCGCGATCGGGGACGCCGGCCTGGACGCGAGCTCGCCGTCCCCGCTCGCCGTCGCGGACGAGGACGACGCGACCGGCGGCAGCCGCGCCGCCGACGGGTGACGGGGGTCCCGGCGGCCGGTGACCCGGCTGTCGACCCGGCACCCGTCGACTTGGCGCTCGTCGGCGTCGGAGGTGCCGGGCTCACCGTGCTGCACGAGCTGGCCGTCCGCGCACCCGCGTCCGGCCGCCGGTGGCGGGTCGCGCTGGTGGACGACGTCGACCGGCTGGCCGAGCGCCCGCAGGACCGCACCTGGTGCTTCTGGGACCGCGGGGGCAACCCGGCGGAGGCGGCGCTCGCGGCGAGCTGGGACCGGGTGCTCGTCCACCCCGCGCCCGGCACCGCGCCCGCGGGCCGGCCCGTGGGTGTGCCGCTGGTCCTGCGGCTCGCGCCCCTGCGCTACGCCATGCTGCGGTCCGCCGACTACTACGGGCTCGTCGCGGACGCCGTCCACGCCGCGGCGGGCTCCCTCGACGTCGTCCGGCTGCCGTCGGCGAGCGCCGTCGACGACGACGGTGACGGCGTCACCGTCCGCACCCCGGGCGGCCACGTCCGTGCCGCGTGGGTGGTCGACTCCCGTCCCCGACCTGCGCACCGCGGCGGCGCCACGACCCTGCTGCAGCACTTCCACGGCGCCGTCGTGCGCACCGCGGTGGACGCGTTCGACCCGGACCTGCCGGTCCTCATGGACTTCCGCACGGACCAACCCGAGCGGGGGCTGTCGTTCGGGTACTGCCTGCCGCTCGGGCCGCGGCTGGCCCTGGTCGAGTACACGGAGTTCTCCGCGGCGGTGCTCGACGCACCCGCGTACCGCGCGGCGCTGGACGCGTACCTGCGCACGCTGCTGCCGTCGGCTGCGGCCGGCGCCCCGGTCGAGGTCGAGCACACCGAGACCGGCGTCATCCCCATGACCGACGCCGTGCACCGGCGGCGGACCAGCCCGCGGGTGCTGCTGGCCGGGACCGCCGGCGGCGCGACCCGGCCGTCGACCGGGTACACGTTCCGCACCATGCAGCGCCAGGCCGCGGCCGTCGTCGGCGCCCTGCTGGACTGGCGTCACCCGGTCCCGCCGCGCCCGTACCCGCGCCGGCACCTGCTGATGGACGCCGCGATGCTCCGCGGCCTGGACGCCGGCCACCTCGACGGCCCCGACTTCTTCACCCGGCTGTTCGCGCGCAACCCGACCTCCCGGGTCCTCGACGTCCTGGACGGCGCGACGGGGCTCGGTGCGGAGCTGGCGCTGATGGCGACCGCGCCGCCGGTGACGATGGTCCGGTCCGGCGCCGAGGCCGTCGCCCTGCGGGCGGCGCGGCGGCTGCGGGGGTCACCGGGCGGGTCACTGCGCGGGTCAGCGCGCGGGCGCTGACCGCTCGCCGGGCGGGACCCCGCCGGCTCGACGACGATGGGTGGGATGCGACGTCCCGGTGAGCCCGCCGCCCCCACCGCGGGGCCCGACCCGGACGAGGAGTACGTCGGCGGCCGGGACCTCACGTACTGGCCGACGGCTGCGGGCCGGTGGGTCGTCACGGCAGCCGGGGCCGCGGTCCGCTGGGCCACGCCGCGGTGGGCGCTGCTGCTGACCCTGGCCCTCGGCCTCGGGTTCGCCGCGGTGATGGGCCTGCTCGCCGGTGAGGTGTACGAGTCGGTCGCGGAGTCCGACGGTGTCGCCGGGCTCGACCGGCCGCTGCTCGACGCCGCCGTCGACGCCCGCACCCCCACGACGGAACGGCTCGTCACCGCGTACACCGACCTGGGCGGGCCGGTCGGCATGACGGTGATCGCCGTGGTCGCGACCCTGGGGCTGTCGGTGTGGCCGCGCCGACGGCTCACGCCTGTCGTCCTCATGGTCGTCGCGACCGCGGGCTCCCTGCTGATGACCGTGGCCGGCAAGGCGGCCGTCGGGCGGGTCCGGCCGCCGCTCGTCGACGCCGTCCCGCCGTACGAGGAGTCCGCGTCGTTCCCCAGCGGGCACTCGCTGAACTCGGTGGTCGTCGCCGGGGTGCTCGCGTACGTCGTGGTCCGCCGGCTCGACGGCGTCTGGGCCCGGTTCGCCGTGGTGACCGCCGCGGCGGCGTTCGCTGCGACGATGGGACTCAGCCGGGTGTACCTCGGGCACCACTGGCTGACCGACGTGCTCGTCGCGTGGGCCCTGGGCCTGGCGTGGCTGTCGGTGGTCGTCACCGGGCACCGGGTGTGGTTGACGTTGCGACGACGGGGGACAACCCCACCCCCGCCGACCGGCGGACCCCCGGCCGGGTCCGGCGGGCGACGGGACTGACCCGGGGCGCGCACGCGAGCAGGCTGGTCGGCACGTCCCGGACCGCCCAGCGGGCAGCCGGCCCGCCGGTCCCGGGACGGCCAGCCTGGAGGCCGTCGTGCCGCACACCGCACCACTCACGGGCCTGCTCGTCGCCACCGCGCCGGCTCTTGCGGGGAACGCGTTCGCTGCGGTCGGCGCGCCGCGCACCGCGGGGGCCGGTGACGCCGCCGTGCGGGTCCTGGACGCCGCCACCGAACCCGTCGTCGGAGCCGCCACGCTCGTCGTGTGGGCACCCGCCGCGGTGCTCGCCGTCCTCGCCCAGACGGACCGGCCCACCGGCCCGGCACCCGCGGCGAACCGCGGCCCGGCCCGGGCGGCCGCGGGCCTCGTCGTCCTCGGCCTGCTGGTCGCCGCCGTGCAGGCGGCGGGGGCGGTCGGGGTGCTCGCGGGCGTGGTCCCCGCACCGGAGTCGGCGACGGCCTGGCCGGTGCTGGTGGCCTGCCTGACCGGTGCGGCCGTGGTCGCCGCGGCGGTCCCCGGCCCGCTGGCCCGGCTCCGCCGGGGGCGCGCCGTCACCGACGCGACCGCCCTGCGCGGCCTGCACGCCGGTCTGCGCACCGGGGCCGCCGGTGGGGTCGTGGCCGTGCTCGTGGCCGTCGTCGGCGCCGGGCTGCAGGCGCCCGGGCCGGCCGCCGGGCCGTACCTCGCGCCCGTCGTCCTCGCGGCGCTCGTCGTGCTCGTCGCCCACCGGGTGCTCCGCGCCACCCTCACCACCTGACCGCACCTTTCCACCACCCTGCGGTCTGGGTGCCCGCCCTGACCGCACCTTTCCACCAACTTGCGGCCGCGGTCCCGCCCCTGACAGCACCTTTCCGACAAGGTGCGGTCGTGGGCCCCGTCTGGGTCTCAGGTGGGTGGAAAGGTGCGGTCGTCGGCGAGGGGACCGCTCCGGTCGGTGACGGCTCCACCGACCCACCGCAGTCATCCGGTGACGGTCCGTGGCGCTCGCCGTCTGGTGGTGACGGCCGGGTGAGGCCCGTCACGGCCCGTGTGCCACGATGCGCGCATGCGCCTGGACCACGTCTCGTACGCCGCGGAGTCCGACGGCCTGTGGGCCACCGCCAAGCGGATCGGCTCGGCACTGGGCATCGACCCGGTGGACGGCGGCAACCACCCGCGGTTCGGCACGGTGAACGTCGTCCTGCCCCTCGCCGACGGCCGCTACGTCGAGGTCGTCGAACCCCTGGAGCACCCGGCGTCGTACAACGCCCCGTTCGGTCAGGCCGTCCGCGGCCGCTGCGAGAACGGTGGCGGGTGGATGGGCTGGGTCGTCGCCGTCGAGGACCTCGCGCCGATCGAGGCGAAGCTCGGCCGCGAGGCCGTCCCGGGCAACCGGCACCGCCCGGACGGCGTGGAGCTGCGCTGGCGGCAGATCGGCGTGAAGGGCCTGCTCGCGGACCCGCAGCTGCCGTTCCTCATCAGGTGGGAGACCGGACCGGAGCTGCACCCCTCCAGCGGCGGCGGCACGGACGTGAGGCTGCAGGGCCTGCAGATCGCCGGCGACCCCGACCGGGTGCGCGACTGGCTGGGGCTGGACCCCGACTTCACCCCCGACACGCTCGAGTTCGAGTTCATCGCCCCGCACGGCACACCCGGCGTCATGTCGGTGTCCTTCGCGACGACGAACGGCACCGTCCGGATCTGACACCGGCGTCCTCGGCGTGCGGTCCGCCGACGAGTGGTCGCGTCGGCGGTTCGGTAGCAGGGTGGTCCGGGTGAGCGAGAACGCGCAGAAGGACCCCGACGACTGGACCACCGGCGACGAGCCGATGACCGCTGCCCAGCGCAGCTACCTGGAGACCCTCGCCCGTGAGGCGGGTGAGGAGGTGCCCGGGCAGCTGACGAAGGCGGAGGCGTCGAAGGTGATCGACCGGCTGCAGGAGCGCTCCGGCCGGACCGGCGGCTCAGCCGCGGACTGACCGTGGCGTCGGGGCGGGCGACCGGGGCGGGTGACGCCCGGCCGCGGGTGTGCGTCCTGGGCGGGACGCCGGTCCTGACGGTGACCGTCGAGGCGGCCGCGGACGACGCGGACGAGGTGCACCTGCACGCCGGCGGCCAGGGCTTCTGGGTGGCTCGGATGGTCTCGTCGCTCGGTGCCGACGTCACCCTCTGCGCCGCGCTCGGTGGCGAGCCGGGTGACGTGCTGCGTGCCCTCGTCGAGCGCGAGGGGGTGCGGTTGCGGATCACGCCGACGTCCGCGCCCAACGGCGTCTACGTCCACGACCGCCGCAGCGGGGAGCGCCGCACCGTGGCGGAGATGCCGCCGCAGTCCCTGACCCGGCACGACGTCGACACGCTGTACGCGGCCTCGCTGACGCAGGCGCTGCACGCCGACGTCGCCGTCCTGGCCGGTGTCCGCTCGCCCGGTGAGCTGCCGACCGACGTCCACCGACGGTGGGCCGTCGACCTCGCCGCCGCCGGGACGGTCGTCGTGGCCGACGTCGCGGGTGACGCCCTGGCCGCCGTCCTCGCCGGCGGCGTGACGGTCCTCAAGGTCAGCCACGAGGAGCTCGTCGCCGACGGGCGCGCCCGGTCGGGGGACGCCGCGGACGTCGTGGCCGCCGTCCGGGAGCTCGCCGGTGCAGGCGCGACGCACGTCGTCGTCTCGCGCGGCGCCGAGCCGACGATCGCCCTGGTCGACGGGGAGGTGCTCGAGGTGTCCGCGCCCCGCCTCCAGGCGGTGGACACCAGCGGTGCCGGCGACTCGATGACGGCCGGTCTGGCGGTGGGCCTGGCGCGGGGCCTGCCGACCGTGGACGCCCTGCGGCTCGGCGTGGCCGCAGGGGCCCTGAACGTGACCCGGCACGGGCTGGGGACGGGGGAGCGCGAGGACGTGGAGGCGCTCACCCCGGGCGTGGAGGTGCGACGAGCCGAGGCAGGAGGAGGGTGACGTGAGGGTCCTGGTCACGAACGACGACGGGGTGGCGGCGCAGGGGGTGCGCGCGCTGGCGCAGGTGGTGGCGGACGCCGGGCACGAGGTGATCGTGGCGGCGCCGCACCAGGAGCAGAGCGGTACCAGCGCCTCCCTGACGGCGCTGCGTCCCGGCGGGCTGCTGGCCGTCGCCGAGCACGAGCTGGACGGTCTCGACGTCGCCGCGGTCGGGGTCGAGGCGTCACCGGCGTTCATCGTGTTCGCCGCGATGCACGGGGCGTTCGGTCGGGTCCCGGAGCTCGTCGTCTCCGGGATCAACCACGGACCCAACACCGGTCACGCCGTCCTGCACTCCGGCACCGTCGGCGCGGCGCTGACCGCGTCGACGTTCGGCTGCCGGGCGATGGCGGTCTCGCTCACCGGCTCCGCCCCGCAGCGGTTCGACACCGCCGCCCAGGTGGCCCGTGAGGGGTTCGCCTGGGTCACCGAGCACGGCGTCCCGGGGACGGTGCTCAACCTCAACGTCCCGGACGTCGCCCCGGGCGAGCTGCGTGGAGTGCGGTCCGCCCCGCTCGCGTCGTTCGGTGCGGTGCAGGCCGAGGTCGCCGACCGGGGGGACCGGTTCGTGACGATGACGTTCACCGAGATCGAGGCGGTCGAGGACGACGGCACGGACGCCGCGCTCGCGGCCGGCGGCTGGGCGACGGCGACGATCCTCCGCGGACCCTGCGAGGTACCCGGCGTCGACCTGTCGGGCCTGGAGCGCTGACCCTCGCTCAGGGCAGCCCGAGCACGTCCTTGAGCAGGGCGTACCCGACGAACGCGACGACGTCGATGACGGTGTGGGCGACGACCAGCGGCATCACCCGCCGGGTGCGCCGGTAGACCTCCGCGAACACCACGCCCATGACGACGTTGCCGACGAACGCGCCGAAGCCCTGGTACAGGTGGTACGCCCCCCGCAGGACGGCGCTCGCGGCGACCACGGCGACGGGCGACCAACCGAGCCGGGGCAGCCGCTCCATCAGGTACCCGACGGCGACGACCTCCTCGAGGACGGCGTTCTTCACCGCCGAGAGCAGCAGCACCGGGACCGTCCACCAGTACGTGTCCAGGGCGGACGGGACGACGGTGGCGGTGATCCCGATCTGACGCCCGAGCAGGTACAGGGCCAGACCGGGCAGCCCGATCGACCCGGCGAGCCCGAGGCCGAGCAGCACGTCGAACACCGGGCGGCGGTGGTCCAGGCCGAGACGGCGCAGCACCCCCGGACCGTGCTGGGACAGCAGGAACAGCGCGAGCGCCACGGGGACGAGCGCGAAGGTGATGCCGACGAGCTGGTAGGTCAGGTCGAGGTACTCCCGCGGGCTGCGGGAGGCGTTGAGGGTGGCGGTCTGCTGGTTGAGCGGCCCCTGCGTCAGCTTGGCGACCAGGCTGATCACCGAGTAGACGGCGGACGACCCGAGCGACAGACCGAGGACGATGAGCACCTCGGCGCGCACGCGGCGAGCGGTCAGGGGCACCGGGTGCGCCGACGCGACCGGGTCACGTCCGGCCGGGTCGGTCATCGGGTCACCGTACGGCTCAGCGCTCCAGCAGGTCGACGAGCTGCGACGCGAGCCCCGTGTAGGTCGCGGGGCTGAGCGCGACGAGCCGCTCCTCGACGTCGGCGGGCAGGCCGAGCCCGCGGATGAACTCGCGCATCGCGGGCCCGTCGACCCTGCGGCCGCGGGTGAGCTCCTTGAGCCGCTCGTACGGGTTCTCCATACCGGTGGCGCCCGCGACCCCGGCGGCGCGCATCGCCGACTGGACGGGTTCGCCGAGGACCTCCCAATTGCTGTCGAGGTCCCGCTCCAGCGCCGTCGGGTCGACGTCGAGGCCGGCCAGGCCGCGCCGGACGTTGTCGATCGCCAGCAGCGAGTGGCCGAACGCCGTCCCGATGTTGCGCTGCATCGAGGAGTCGGTGAGGTCCCGCTGCATCCGGCTGGTGACGAGCGTCGTGCACAGCACGTCGAGCAGCGCGCAGGACACCTCGAGGTTCGCCTCGGCGTTCTCGAACCGGATCGGGTTCACCTTGTGCGGCATCGTCGACGAGCCGGTGGAGCCGTGGGCGCCGAGCCGCTGGGCGAAGAAGCCGAGGGAGATGTACGTCCACACGTCGGTGCACAGGTTGTGCAGCACCCGGTTGAACCGGGCGACGTCGCTGTACAGCTCGGCCTGCCAGTCGTGCGACTCGATCTGCGTGGTCAGCGGGTTCCACGTGAGGCCGAGGCCCTCGACGAACGCCCGGGACACCTGCACCCAGTCCGCGCCGGGGACGGCGGCGACGTGCGCACCGTACGTGCCGGTGGCGCCGTTGAGCTTGCCGAGGTACTCGGCGCCCTCGATCCGCGTGACCTGCCGCCGCAGCCGGTGCGCGAGCACCGCCAGCTCCTTGCCGAGCGTCGTCGGGGTCGCGGGCTGGCCGTGGGTGCGCGACAGCATCGGCTGGTCGCGGTGGGTGACGGCCAGGTCGGTGAGCTGGTCGACGAGCGCGCGGGCCGCGGGCAGCCACACCTGCCGGACGGCGCCACGCACCATCAGCGCGTACGACAGGTTGTTGACGTCCTCGCTGGTGCAGCAGAAGTGCACCAGCTCCGACGCACCCTCCAGACCGGTGCCGGCCAGCCGCCGCTTGAGGAAGTACTCGACGGCCTTGACGTCGTGGGCGGTCTCCCGCTCGATCGCGCCGAGCTCGGCGACGTCGGCCGCGTCGAAGCCGTCGACCACCGCACGCAGGGCGTCCGCGTCCTCCGCCGACGGCGTCGGTGCGCCGGGCACGACCTGGTGCCGGGTCAGGTGCAGCAGCCACTCGACCTCCACCCGGACCCGCTCGCGGTTGAGCGCCGCCTCGGACAGGTGCTCCACGAGCGGGGCCACCACGGCGCGGTACCGGCCGTCGAGAGCCCCGAGCGGGATGCCGGCGTCGGCGAGCGTGGTGGTGGCGGCTTCGGGGGAGGGCGTCGTCGTCACGGGGTCATCGTCCCAGACCCCGTGACGACGACGGTCCGTCCCTCGGCCTCCCCGCACGAGGGCCGCGGCGTCCGGGTCGCCGTACGGCGTCGTCCTGCGGCCCCCGTCGCGCGGTCAGGCGGTCGGCTGGTCGGCCGGCTGCCCCCCGACGCCCATGAGGCAGAAGACCTCCCCGAACGGGCCGCGCACCATCGCCGCGCGGCCGTACTCGGTGTCGAACGGCTCCTTCAGCACGGCACCACCCAGCGGTGCGACCCGCGCGACCGTCCCGTCGCAGTCCGCCACGGCGAAGTACGTCGCCCAGTGCGGGCCGGAGTCGGGACCGCTCATGTCGGCGGTCAGCGAGCCGATCCCCCCGCCGGGCTGCTCGCCGCCGGGCACGGAGAACGTCGCGTAGGTGAACCCGTCCCCGCTCATGTCGTCGTAGGACCAGCCGAACACCTCGGCGTAGAACCGCCGGGCGCGGTCGTCGTCCCCCGTCAGGACCTCGTTCCACACGACGCCGCCCGGCTCGTTGACCCGGTTCGCGCCGGTGTGCGTGCCGGACTGCCACATCCCGAACACGGCGCCCGCCGGGTCCACGGCGACGGCCATCCGGCCGAAGTCCCCGACGGTCATCGGCTCCATCAGGACCTGACCGCCGTTGACCTTCAGCCCGGCGCAGGCGTCGTCGACCGACTCCACCGCCAGGTACGTCGTCCACTGGGAGGGTGGCCCCTCACCCCCGGGCGGCCCCTCGCCGAGCCCGGCGACCGCCTCCCCGCCGACGAGCGCGGAGGTGTAGTTGCCGAACTCGGGCGACCCCTCCGGCACCTCCCACCCGAGCAGCTCGCCGTAGAACTCCCTCGCGCGCTGCAGGTCGGGGACCATCAGGTCCACCCACGCCGGTGTGCCCGGCGGCCACGACTCGTGCCGGATGCTCATCTCTCGTCCTCCCACGTCCGTCCTGCCCCTGACGGAGCGGCACCCACGGTCGCCCCGGGTGAACCACCCTGGCACCGGGGTCCGACAGTCGCGCGAGGTGGCGCAGACGCGCCGCTGACGTCGCGGTCACCGGCACCCGGTGGAGCCTGTGGACAGCGAGCCGGACGTCCGCCGCAGGGTGGCTAACCTGCGCGCCCGGGGGAGGACGTCGTGCCCCCGCGTCGGTTCACCGTCCCGTCGCCGTCGTGCGCGGGCTCAAGGAGGTCCCACCCATGTCCCGAGTCAAGGGCGTCCGTGCCCTCGCTGCCGCCGTCGCCGTGTCGGCACTGGCCCTCACCGCCCCCGGCGCCGCGACCGCGTCGACGGTCGACGGTGGCGGGGGTGGCGAGTTCAGGATCACGACGAACAAGTTCACGGCCTACAGCTGCCACTACTACGGCCAGAAGTGGGAGGGTCCGATCGCGAGGACGATGACCTTCTACAGCTGCTCGGGCGGGGTCAAGCACGTGTACGGGCGCTACACGGGCACGGTGTGCGTCACGCACGACCACAGCAGCCACCCGTGGGGCTGGTACGGCCACGGCTGCGGACGCATCTTCTGAGCCCACACCACCGAGGACCCGGCGAGGGCACGCGTCACGACCGGCGTGCCCTCGCCGTCGTCCGCTGCCGCCTGCCGCGGGGGTCAGGGCAGGGGAGCCGACCTTCCCACCCGGCTGCCCGCGCGACGCGGGTCGAGCGGCACGGGGGAGCGCAGCACCGCGGGGCCGACCTCCAGCACCGCGTCGGTCAGCGGCATCACCCGCAGGCCGCCGCGCCCACGCATCGCGTCCCGGGCACCCGGGGCGAGGACGGCGTCCATCCACGGGCACGGTGAGCACTCGCCGCCGGCGTCGAACCCCAGACGGACGCCGCCCTGCTCCAGCGTGAACCGCTGGTGGCGCAGGGCGTTGAGGTCGGCGGCGCGCAGGACGACGGTCCGGCGGGTCAGCCGCGGGTCGAGCGCTGCCGCCAGACCCAGCTCGGCGGTGACCGCCTCGAGCGCCTCCGCGGCGACCAGGGTCATGGCCGACTTCAGCCGGCCCGCACGGCCGTGGAAGCGGTCACCCACCACGCCCCGGCCGGCCTCGACGCGCACGGACGCCGGGTAGGACGTCGGGTGCGGCCCGACGCCGTCCTCCGGTCGCCCGTGGAACCAGTAGTTGTGGCCGGGTGACACGATCAGCGCGACGACCTCGACGGGGTCCGCGTGAGGCAGCTCGACGTCCGGGTCGTCCACCACCCGAGCATCGCACCCGGGCCCGGCCGTCACGGCGCGACGCCCTCCGGGAGCTGACCCTCCGCCCCCGTGGGCCGGCGACGGGACGTCTCGGCGAGCACGATCCCGGTCAGCACGATCGCCGCACCGAGCAGCTGCGGGACGTTCAGCGCCTCGGACAGCACCACCCACGCGACCAGCCCGGCGAGCACCGGCTCCGCCATCCCCAGCAGACCGGT
Organism: Thalassiella azotivora; assembly: GCF_054781695.1. Taxonomy (NCBI): domain Bacteria; kingdom Bacillati; phylum Actinomycetota; class Actinomycetes; order Kineosporiales; family Kineosporiaceae; genus Thalassiella; species Thalassiella azotivora. The sequence goes on along the minus strand of NZ_BAAGTX010000016.1, from coordinate 85,654 downwards.
GCGCGCGGACCCGAGCTCGCGGATGGACACCAGGACCAGCGCGTAGGGGGCGACGGTGCCGAGCACGACCACCCACAGGACCAGCGCCCACAGCGGCGCGGCGGTGCCGTCGAACGGGCCGGCGAGCGGGACGTCGTCCGCGAGCACGTCGAACGGGAACGACCACCACGGCTGCAGCACCGACCAGAACAGGGCCGCGGAGGTGAAGACCCAGGCCGCCAGGCTCAGGGCGTCCCGGTCCCGCAGCCCGTGCTCGCCGGTCAGGTAGTAGGCGGCCAGGCACACCGCCGCGGCCACCCCGGCGAGCACCCCGACCCCGTCCAGGGTCAACCCGTCCCACACCTGCGCGACGACGGCCAGGCCGAGCACGCACAGCCCCAGGGCCCACCACACCCGGGCCCGCAGCTGCTCCTTGCGGACGAACCGCACCCACAGGGCGACCATGACGGGCGCGAGGTACTCCAGCAGCAGGGCGATGCCGACGGGCAGCCGCTCGATCGCCACGAAGTAGAACCACTGCACCAGGGCGATGCCGATCACCCCGGCGACGAGCAGGAAGCCGAGCTCGCGCCGTCCGACCCGCAGGCTGCGCGGGTTCGTCAGCAGCAGGAACGCCATCAGGCACAGCGCCGCCCCGGCGGAGCGGATCTCCACCAGGCGCAGCGAGGTCAGGTCCGACGACAGGGCGAGCTTGCTGACGGTGCCGTTGACGCCGAACAGCAGCGCGGCCGCCGCGGCCGCGACCAGACCCACCACCGGGCGAGTCGTCGGATGAATGCTCACGCCGCGGAGAGTAGCGGCGGCACCTACGGTGGGGACATGGACATCCCGAAGGACCCCTCCCAGCTGCCCGGCGAGGACACCCTGCGTCCGCAGACCTTCACGGGGTCCGTCGTCGAGGGCGTCGAGCACGGGTCCGTCGTCCTCGAGGGCGAGGACGGGGTCGTGTACCAGCTCGGCGGGGCCCACCGGCAGCTCGTCGGTCGGCGCGTTTGCGTCACCGGCCGGCGCCGCGACGACGTCATGACCCTGCAGCAGCAGGGCGTGCTGCTCGCCGTGCACGAGGTCACCGACCTCGGGGAGGGACGCGTGCCGCCGCGCTCGGTGTGAGCGGTCGGCGGCGACGTCCCGGTCCCGCTCGGGTGGCGGACCGGCCCGTACGCCGTTAGGCAGGAGGGGACCGGACGACCCCGAGTGAGAGCGAGACCGACGTGGCCCAGGTCCAGGAGTCCGTGGACGTCGACGTCCCCGTGCGCACCGCGTACGACCAGTGGACGCAGTTCGAGTCCTTCCCCCAGTTCATGGACGGCGTCGAGTCGATCACCCAGGTCACGCAGACGCGCAACCACTGGGTGACGAAGGTCGGCGGCGTGACCCGCGAGTTCGACACCGAGATCACCGAGCAGCACCCGGACGAGCGCATCGCGTGGACGACCGTGGACGGCGACACGAAGCACGCCGGCGTCGTCACCTTCCACCGGCTCAGCGACACCCAGACCCGGGTGATGGTCCAGATCGACTGGGAGCCGAGCGACCTCAAGGAGAAGGTCGGCGCGGCCGTCGGCGTGGACGACCACCGGGTGAAGGCCGACACGAAGCGCTTCAAGGCCTTCATCGAGTCCCGAGGGTCCGAGACCGGCGCCTGGCGCGGAGACGTGGACCGCCCGGACGCCTGACCGGGCACCGCCTGCCTCGCGAGCACGCACCGCGCGAGCACCCCCTCGCAAGATCGTCAGACGTTCCTGGTCGCCATCACGACCACCAGCGTCTGACGATCTTGCGGTTCCGGGTGGAGCTCGGGTGGGGGATCGGCAGGACGCCGGGGCTTCCGGCGGGAAACGATCAGCGCTAGTTTCTCTGCGTCCGCCGACCGGAGGAGCGCCCGTGCCCACTCGACCGATCCCGCTGCGCCGTCCCGGCGGTGCCGCGCTCGGCGCCGCGACCCTCGCGGTGACGCTGCTCGCCGGGTGCGCGGACGACGGCGGGTCCACCTGGACCGCCCCGGACCCGGACGACCCCGCGCAGTCGTCCGAGTTCGGCCCCGTGGCGGACGTCCGCACCGGCGGCACGGACTGGGTGCAGGCCCGCGTCCGCCTCGAGGAGCTGCAGCAGGAGGGCGCCGAGTCCTGCCTGGCCGACGCAGGCCACGACGTCGACCTGCCCGACCCGGACCCCGCCGAGCTCACCACGGACGGGTACGAGCTGGCCTACGGCACCCCGCTGGCCGACCCGGCGTTCCGCGGCACCCACGGGTACGGCGTCACCTCCGCGCTCGTCGGGCTGGCGCCCGAACCCGTCACAGACGACCTGACCCGCTACCGCGACGGCCTGGACGACGAGCGGGCCGACGCGTTCGAGGACGCGCTCTCCGGTTGCGTCGAGCAGGCGCGGCAGGACGTGCTCCCCGCCGACGACCTCGCGGAGCTCGACGACCTCACCCGCGACCTGTACGACGAGATCTGGACCGACGGGCGGGTCTCCGCGGGTCTCGACGCCTGGGTGGAGTGCATGCAGGACGCCGGCTACCCCGTGATCAGCACGGAGCAGCCACCGGCCGAGCTGTCCGGGCGGGCGCAGCCGCTCTACGACGCGGACGTCGCGCCGGACAGCCCGGACGCCCAGGCCCTGCACGCCGAGGAGCTCGCCACCGCCGAGGCCGACTGGACCTGCCAGTCCGAGCACGTCGTCCCCGCCTACCAGGAGGTCAAGCACGAGAAGGAGGCCGAGCTGCTCGCCGAGCACGACGACCTCGCCGGCCGCGTCCACGACGCCGTCCGCGCGACCCTGCACGACGCCCTGGACGACGCCTCCTGACCGACCCGCCCGCACCCGCCGCGTCGTCCCACACCCGCGACGCTCCAGCCACTAGGTTCACCGCGTGAGGGTCGCCGTCCCCGCCGAGACCGTTCCCGGCGAGCGCCGGGTCGCCGTCACGCCCGAGACCGCCGCGCAGCTGGTCGACGCGGGCCTCGACGTCGTCGTCCAGGCCGGCGCCGGGGTGCACGCGAGCATCCCGGACACCGCGTACACGGACGCCGGGGCGCAGGTCGTCGACGCCGTGGACGCCGCCGCCGTCGACGTGCTGCTGCACGTGCGGCCCCTGCACCCGCGGGTGCCGGAGAAGCTGCGCCCCGGGTCGCTGACCATCGGGTTCGCGTCGCCGGCGTCCGAGCTGCACACCGTGGCCGCCCTGCGCGACGCGCGGGTGACGTCGTTCGCGATGGAGCTGGTGCCGCGGATCTCCCGGGCCCAGTCGATGGACGCGCTGACGTCGCAGGCGCTCGTCGCCGGCTACCGCTGCGCGCTGGAGGCGGCGATGCGTCTCCCGCGCTTCCTGCCCCTGTTCATGACCGCGGCGGGCACGGTCCCGCCCGCCCGGGTGCTCGTCCTCGGCGCCGGCGTGGCGGGGCTGCAGGCGATCGCCACGGCCAAGCGGCTCGGCGCCCGGGTGTCCGGCTACGACGTCCGCCCGGCGTCGGCGGACGAGGTGCGTTCGATGGGCGCCACCTTCGTCGACCTCGGGCTGGAGGCGGTCGAGGGCTCCGGTGGGTACGCCCGGGAGATGTCCGAGGACCGCGCCGCCCGCCAGCGCGAGCTGCTCGCCCCGCACGTCGCGGACGCCGACGTCGTCATCACCACCGCCGCCGTCCCCGGCCGGGCCGCTCCCGTGCTCGTGACCGCGCCGATGCTCACCGGCATGCGGCCCGGGTCGGTCGTCGTCGACCTGGCCGCCGAGTCCGGCGGCAACGTCGAGGGCTCCGTCGCCGGCGAGGACCTGCTCGTGCCGCTGCCCGACGGCGGCGCGGTGACGCTCGTGGGGATGAAGGACGCCGCGTCGACGATGCCCGTGGACGCCTCCCGGCTGTACGCGAAGAACGTCGCGAACCTGCTGCTGCTCATGACCAGCGACGGCCAGGTCGTCCCGGACCTGGCCGACGAGGTCGTCGCCGGGTCGTGCCTGACGCACGCCGGGCAGGTGCGGCACGGCCCGACCGCCGCGCTGCTGGAGCCGCCGGCCGAGCTGCCCGGCGAGCCGCCGTCCGAGCCGCCGTCCGGGCCGCCGGCCGAGGAGGGGACCGCCTGATGGACGGCGTCACGCTGCTCACCATCTTCGTGCTGTCGGTCTTCGTCGGCTTCGAGGTCGTCTCCAAGGTGTCCTCGACCCTGCACACCCCGTTGATGTCCGGCGCGAACGCCATCCACGGGATCATCCTCGTCGGCGCGGTGCTCGTCGCCGGCCAGGCCGAGTCGACGCCCGTCCTGCTCGTCGCCCTGCTCGCCGTGGTGCTGGCGACCGTGAACCTCGTCGGCGGGTTCGTCGTCACCGACCGGATGCTGCACATGTTCCGCGGCCGCCAACCGCAGCGCGCGACCAAGGACGGTGAGGCGTGAACGTCCTGTCCCCCACCTGGACCGCGCTGCTGTACCTGGCGGCCGCCGTCTGCTTCATCCTGGCGCTCAAGGGGCTGAGCTCTCCCCGGACGGCGCGGCGCGGCAACCTCGTCGGCGCGCTCGGCGCGCTCGTCGCCGTCGCCACGGTCTTCCTGTCCACGGACGTCGACAACCTCGCCGCGATCCTCGTCGCCATCGCCCTCGGCACGGCGCTCGCCGTGCCCGCGGCCCGTCGGGTGCAGATGACGGCGATGCCGCAGCTCGTCGCGCTGTTCAACGGGGTCGGCGGCGGCGCGGCGGCCCTCGTGGCGCTGCTCGAGCTCGGGCACGCCGAGGGTGCCGGGACGCTCCTGGCCGTGGCGTTCACCGTGCTCGTCGGGGCGGTGTCGTTCTCCGGGTCGTGCGTGACGTTCGCCAAGCTGCAGGAGCTGATGACCACCCGGCCCGTGGTGCTGCCCGGCCAGCGGTGGCTGATGGGCGGTGCGCTGGTCGCGGGTCTCGTGCTCGGCGGGGTGGTCGTCGCGACCGGGGCGGTGTGGGCGGCGGTGCTGCTGCTCGTCGTGGGGCTCGCCGCGGGCGTGCTGCTGGTGCTGCCCGTCGGCGGGGCCGACGTCCCGATCGTCATCTCCCTGCTCAACGCGTTCACCGGGCTCACGGTCGCGGCGTCCGGGTTCGTGCTGGAGAACGTGCTGCTGCTCGTCGCCGGCACCCTCGTCGGGGCGAGCGGCACCATCCTCACCCGGGCGATGGCGTCCGCGATGGGCCGCAGCGTCGGCGGCATCCTCTTCGGCGCCCTCAAGGGCGGGTCGACCGCCGGGTCCACGGCGGTGTCCGACCGGCCGGTGCGCTCGTCGTCCCCGGAGGACGTCGCGATCCTGCTCGGGTACGCCAACCGCGTGGTCGTCGTCCCCGGGTACGGGCTGGCCGTCGCGCAGGCCCAGCACACGATGGCCGAGCTCGCCGACGCCCTGGAGTCCCGCGGCACCGAGGTGGTCTACGGCATCCACCCCGTCGCGGGCCGGATGCCGGGGCACATGAACGTCCTGCTCGCCGAGGCGAACGTCCCGTACGAGTCGCTCGCCGAGATGGACGAGGTGAACCCGCGGATGCGGACGGCGGACGTCGCGCTCGTCGTCGGCGCCAACGACGTGGTGAACCCCGCGGCGAAGACGTCACCGGGCGCACCGATCTACGGCATGCCGATCCTCGAGGTGTCCGACGCCCAGCAGGTCGTCTTCCTCAAGCGGTCCATGCGACCCGGGTTCGCCGGGATCGAGAACGAGCTGCTGTACGACCCGAGGACCACCCTGCTGTTCGGCGACGCCAAGGAGTCGCTGACGAAGGTGCTGGCGGCCGTCAAGGGCCTCTGAGGCTGCGGCGCCCCGGTCGAGCCGTCAGATCCGGCCGCGCAGGATGCGGCGCCAGTAGGTCTGCGGCAGCGCGTAGCGGTCCACCCACCACGTGGTCCGCCGCGGGCGCACCAGGTCGACGAACGGCACGGACGGTTGCGGCCGACCGTCCCGGTCGACCTCGACCAGCAGCAACCGGTGCCGGGCCGTGGTGATCGGCATGACCGTGTAGCCGTCGTAGTGCTGCAGCGTGAGGCCGTGCCGGGCCGCCACGAGGTTGTGCGCGACGACGGGGACCTGCCGGCGCAGCGCGCCGCCGCTGGGCCGGGTCGCGACGTCGGCGACGTCCCCCAGCGACCACACCGCCGGGTGGCGGCGGTGCCGCAGGGTCAGCGGGTCGACGTCCACCAGGCCGGCAGCGTGCTCGCCGGAGAGCCCCGACTCGGTGACCCAGCGCGGTGCGCGGTAGTGCGGCACCACGTGCGCGAAGGCCAGGTCGTCCAGCTCGACCTCACCGGCGGACGTCGCGAGGGTGACGCCGCGGTCGGCCAGCCGGGTGACGCGCGCCTCCCGGTGGACGCGCACGCCGTAGCCGGCGAGCTCCCGTTCCAGCACCTCGTCGGGACGGCTCAGCCCGATCGGGCTGGGTCCCGGCAGCGCGAGGTGGACGTCGACGTCGTCCAGCACGCCCGTGCGCCGCCAGTGGTCGCAGGCCATGAACAGCGGCTTGAGCGCGGTGGCGCCGCACGGTGCCGGCTCCGGAGGGACCGTGAAGAGCACCCGTCCGGACGTCAGGCCGCTCAGGGTGGGCCACACACCGGCCACGGTGTCGTCGTCGAAGGTGGACGCCGCCCACCCGGCGGCGTACGCGTCGCGCAGACCCGGGGTGGCGTCCCAGTCCTCGTCGAGGCCGGGGCACACGACGAGCGCCTCGGCGGTGATCCGCCGTCCGTCCCTGGTGACCACGGCGGGTGCCGCCGGGTCGGCGGCGACGACCTCGGCGCGGATCGACGTGCACCTGTCGGGGACGACGCGCTGCGCCGGCCTCTCGAGGTCGGACATCGCGGCCTCACCCGCGCCGACGTAGTTCAGCAGCGGCCGGTAGCGATGGACCGACTGCGACTCGACCAGCGCCACGTCCCGGACGCCGTCCCGCAGCAGCCGTGCGGCCAGGGAGACACCGGCGTTGCCGCCGCCGACGACGAGGACGCGGTGGTCGGCCATCCGTCGACGGTACGTGCCGGGAGCGCATCCCACCCGGCGGCGCTGACCTACCGGGTCGGGCGTGCCGAGCAGTCCGTGCTCGACGCAAGCAGCCTGCCGGACGTCGAAATACTTGCCAATGTGTCGTAATACTTGCCATCGGGAAGAAGTACTTGCACTCTGGGCCCCATGGACCTCCGATCACCGCTCCGCACGCTCTCGCCCGGCCTGGACTCAGCGGTGCTCGAGGTGCTGGCAGGCACGGAGTCGGCCCTGAGCGCGACGCAGATCGCGCGCCTGTCGTCCCGCGGAACGCGGACCGGACAGCGCCCCGTCCTGGAGCGACTGGTCGACCACGGCCTCGTCATCACGCAGCCGGGCAACCTCGGGGTGCTGTACAGGTTGAACCGGGCACACGTCCTGGCTCCTGCCGTGCTCGGGGCCGCAGCGGCGCGGGATGCCGTTCTGCGGATCCTGGCGGAGGCGGTCGGCGCGTTGTCCCCGGCGCCGGTGCACGCCTCGGTCTTCGGGTCCTTCGCCCGCCGCGAGGCGGACGCAGACAGCGACATCGACCTGATGCTCGTCGTCCCGGACGGCACGGACGTCCACGATGCGGGGTGGTCTCAGCAGATCCGGGATCTCGAGGACGCCGTACTGGCCGCCAGCGGTAACCGTTTGGAGGTGCTCGTCCTCAGCCCTGAGCGGCTGACCGCGCTGCACCGTTCGGGAGAAGCGATCGTCCGGACGTGGTCGAAGGACGCGGTCGACGTGCACGGGGTACCCGTCCGCGCGCTGCTCCCGACCGGGGACCGGACGCCGAGGTGACACCGAAGAAGCTGCGCACCAGACAAGGCGACGTCGCCCAGGCGCGTGCACGCCGGGACGTGGCGCGCGCGTACCGGGACGTGGCGGAGCTGGTGGCGGCGGAGGACGGCGCGGCGGTCAACGTGTGCGTCGGACTGGCGGTGCTCGCGGGGATCGCTGCCGGCGACTCCATCTGCCTCTCCGCGACGGGTGAGCGATACGCCGGACCGGACCACGCGGCAGCGGCCGAGCTCCTGGAACGCGTCGACCGCAACCTCGGCCGGCGCCTGAGGCGGCTGGTGGCGTTCAAGCCCGCCAGTCACTACGGCGAGCGGATCCTCGACGACAAGGACCGCCTGGTCGCGCTCCGCGATGCCGTGGTGCTCGTCGACGAGGCGACCCGCCGCTGCCGATGAGCTCCGGCTACGACGGTGTCGTCGTACGGCGACACCGCCGCAGTGTCGCGGTACGGCGACACGTCCGGGTCGGGTCGCGTGCAGGCCGTCAGAGCGCAAGCGCCGCAAGGAACGCGACGTAGCAGGCCAGGCCCGCCCACGCGGCGACGTCCACCGCCCGCCGGGGCGCCCGGGCGGCGAACAGGGCGGCGGCGAGCGCGAGCAGCGCCCAGCACGCGGAGTGGCCCCAGCGCAGGGCGAGCCACCGCACGCCGTCCGCGTCCTGCGCCTCGGCGGGGATGACGAACGCCCACGTCACGGCGAGCGCCGCGGCCAGGGCGGCGCCCACGCAGCCGGCCAGGACGCGGTGACGTCGCAGCAGACCGCCGAGCGGGTTCCTGGGGTCCTTCGCGGGCGCGCCGGCTCCGGGAGAGTGGGTCACGGGCGCACTCCAGCAGCCGACTGCTCCTACCGTCAACGCGCCAGCCGCGCGGACGGCCGTGAACCCGCCCCTCGGCGGACGGGCGCGTCGACCGTCCGGTGGACGGCGGTCAGCCGCCGTCGGCGGCGCGGCGCAGCTCGGCGACGTCCAGCCTGCGCATCGTCATCATCGCGGCGGTCGCCCGCTGCACCCGGGCCGGGTCGGGATCGCCCATGATCTCGGTGAACTCGCGGGGGATGATCTGCCAGGAGACGCCGAAGCGGTCCTTCAGCCACCCGCACATGCTCTCCTCGCCGCCGTCGGTCAGGGCGTCCCAGAAGTAGTCGGCCTCGGCCTGGTCCTCGCAGTCGACCTGCAGGGAGATGGCCTCGGTGAACGGGAACTGCGGGCCGCCGTTGAGCGCGGTGAACCGCTGCCCCTGCAGCTCGAACGCCACCGTCAGCACGGTGCCCTCGGGCATCGGCATGTCGGGGCCGTACCGGCTGACCTCCACGATGCGGGAGTCCTTGAACAGCGAGGTGTAGAAGCCGGCGGCCTCCTCGGCCTGGCCGTCGAACCACAGGCACGGGGTGATCTTCTGGGGGGTGGCCATGACTGCTCCCTGGTCGCGAGCCGGCCCCGTCGGCCGGTCAGGTGAGGGTCAGACCGCCGCGGCGTCGCGCAGTCATCGGTCCCGCCGGCCCCTTCGGCCCGACGGTCCTACCGGTCCTCTCGGTCGTCCAGCGCCGCACGCACCCACGCGAGCAGGCCGGGGACGGCGGCACGCACCTGCGCCAGGGTCGTGTCGAACCCGGCGTCGTCCCCGTAGTACGGGTCGGCGACGTCGAGGTCGTCACCGGCCTGGGGGTCGAAGGAGCGCAGCAGCCGGACCTTCGCCTTGTGCGCGTCGGTGCGGGCGTAGGCGCGCAGGACGCCCTCGTGACCGGCGTCGAGGGCCACGACCAGGTCGGCGCTCGCCAGCTCGCCCGGGTCGAGCTGGCGGGCCCGGTGGCCGTCGCCGTCGAACCCACCGGAGCGCAGGACGGCGCGCGCCCGGGGGTCGGCCTTCTCACCGACGTGCCAGTCGCCCAGCCCCGCCGAGTCCACCCGCACCCGGTCGTCGAGGCCCTCCTCGCGCAGCGCGTGGGCGAGGACGTGCTCGGCGATGGGCGAGCGGCAGATGTTCCCGGTGCACACGAACGTCACCACGAGCGGGTCGTCCGGGGTCGGGGCGTTCGGCGGCACGCGCCCATGGTGGCTCATCCGCCCCGGCGACGGAACGTCCGGCCGGGGGACCACCGGGTCCGGTCCCGTGACCGGCGACGCCTCGTGCGCGACGAGGCGTCCACAGCGTCCCGCGCGCCGGTGCGTCGTCCACACGTGGCCGGCTCGAGCCGCCCGGTGGCCCGCGCCCGTTCCTAGCGTCCTGAGCCGGTCGACGAGGAGTGGGCCGGTCGAGGAGTGGGCCGGTCGACGAGGAGGAGGGCACGTGGGAAGGGACGGGAGCGGCGAGGACGGGTCCGCCGCGCTGGCGGTGGGGTCGGCGGGAGCCGGGGAGGAGGTCCGGGACCTCGCGCGCCGGGTGCGGGTCCTCGCCGAGGACGTCGCCGACGCGGCGACGCGGGCCCGCGCGACGCAGGGGGTGGACTGGCGGTCGGTGGCGGCGGACGCGTTCCGCGGCGAGCTGGCGCAGCGGGTGCAGCACCTGGAGGCGTGCCACCTCGCGCTGCTGGACGCCGCCGGCGAGCTGGCGCGGCACGCGGCCGGGGTGGACGAGCGGGTCGCTGCGCTGCGTGCGGCGGCGCAGGTCACGGGCGACGTCCTGGCCGACGCGGCGCGCGACGCCGTCTCGGGCGAGGGGCGCGGCCTGGGTGTGCGCGGTGTCGCGGTCCGAGGGGGTGGGTCGTGACGGGCCGACCGGGCGCGGGGCCGGTGTACCGGCGCCGGCTCACCGTGGGCCAGCTCGCGGCGCTCGGCCGGTCCGCGCCGGACCTGCGGCTGCCCGAGGGCTTCCGGCCCGGTCCGCGCGGTGCGGATCGGGGCGGACCGGACGACGTGACGTGCCTGCGCGAGGCCGGTCTGCTCGTCGAGGACGGCGGGCGGGTCGCGGTGTGCCCGCTGACGGCCGGGCTGCTGCGGCTGCTCGGCGCCGCGGCGGTGCGCGTCGTGCTGAGGGTCCACGAGGACCCGGCCGCGGCGGCTCGGGGCGGTCCGGCCTGCGGCCCGGGGGAGGGCCCGGGGTCGCGGCAGTGGATGACGGACGCCGCCGCGGTGGGTGGCGTCGCGGCTCGCCTGACCCGGGTGGTCCAGCGGTCCCCGGACGGCGGCGAGCGGGCGGCCGAGCCGGTGGAGCTGGCCGGCTACCCCGTGGCCCACCTGCCCGGTGACGTCGCGGCGTGCGTACCGGGTGGGGAGCGTCCCGCGGCGGGTCGTCCGCACCGTCGTCCGGCCGTGGACGTCGCCGCGGCGGGTGCCCCGACGGCCCGGACGCTGTGGCTGACGGTGCGCACGTCACGGACCACGGAGGTCGACACCTGGTGGGACGACGGGGACGGTTGGTGGCGGGTCCGGCCAGGCGGTGCGGAGACCGTGTCGTTCGCCCCGGTGGACGCGGCCCTGCTCCGCGCCGACCTGTCGAGCGCCCTGGCCCTGGACGCGACGGGGGCGTCCCGGTGACCGCGGCGCGGCCCACGTCCGCGGTGAGCGGGTTCGAGGTGAGCGGCGGTGCCGGCGGGCTCGCCGGTGACCTGGACGCCATGTGCTCGGCAGCGGACCGCCTGGCCGGGGTCGGGGCCGACCTGGCCGTGGTCGCCGCCACGGTCGGGACGGTGCTGGTCTCACCGGCGCTGCTCGCGACGGCGCCCGTGCACCCGACGGGCTTCGCCCGGGTGCAGCGCGAGCTGCTGCCCCTGGCCGGTGGACCGCGTGGCCTCGGCGCCGCCTCGGCCGGCCTGGTGGGTCTCGGCGGCCGGGTGCGGGTGGCGGCGACCCTGTACCGGGAGGCGGACGTCGCGGCGACGGCCGCCGCGGCACGGCTGCGGCACGAGGGCGCGGTGGTGGTGGGCGCGTCCCTGCGCGCGGGACTCGACGCCACCGCGCCGTGGCTCGTCGTGGCCGGCTGCGCGGTCCTCGCCGTCTGGGGGACGTACCGCGCGGCGCCGCTGGCCCTGCGCGAGGCCGAGGTCCTCGTGCTGGACGCCGCCTCCGGTCGCTTCCGCTGGAGCAGTCTCGACGACCGGTGGGTCCGGTTCGTCCGAGGGCACGGCGACGTGCTCCTGGACGACGTCGACGCCGTGCGGCACGAGGGGACGCTGTGGCTGGCCCGCCACCCCGACGCCGCGGAGTCCCTGGTCGGCGCCGTCCCCGGGGTGCTGGAGGGCCTGTCCGGTCCGCTGGGCCCGGCCGGCCGCCTGCTCGGCGACGAGGAGCACCGGTGGTGGCCGCCGCGGGACGTGGGCGACGTGACCGCGCTGGTCGCCGGCCTCGGCGCGGTCGCCCCGGCGTTCGTCGACGGGCCGGTGCGGGTGGCCCCGGTGGCCGAGCCGCCTCCGCCGGCTCGCGGTCAGGGGGTCGCCGGGGCCGTGGACCGTCTGGCCAGGTACGCCTCCGGGGGTCCGGCCGTCGGGGTGCCGCACGTCCCGGACCGGGTGCGGGTCGAGCAGGTGTCCCGGGGTTCGGGCACCGTCTGGTCGGTGTACGTCCCACCGACCCAGGACTGGACGGTGCGCGGGGGGCCGGTGGCCTTCGACGGCTCCACGAACGTCCGCTCCCACGGTGGCCTGCCGAACGCCTCCCTGGATGCGGTGCGGACCGCGCTGGAGCAGGCCGAGGTGCCCGCCGGTGCCCCCGTCATGCTCAGCGGGTACAGCCAGGGGGGTCTCGTCGCGACCCAGCTCGCCGCCGACGAGTCGTTCCGGGCCCGGTACGACGTGCAGGCCGTCCTGACCCTGGGGTCACCGGTCGGTGAGCGCGACCTGCCGCCCGACGTCCCCGTCCTGTCCGTCGAGCACGAGCAGGACCTGACGGTCGCCGCTGACGGGCGCCGCAACCCCGACCACACCGGGTGGACGACGGTCCGGCGGGACCTGCTCGACCCGGTGACAGGGGTCGACGGCTTCGACGCGTCGATGCGCGTCGACCCGTTCGCGGCGCACCGGATCGAGCACTACCTGGACACCGCCCGGGCCGTCGACGCCTCGAGCGACGACTCCGTCGTCGCGTGGCGGGAGGCCGCCGCCCCGTTCCTGGACACCGACGGTGCCCTGGTGGTCGCCACCGAGTACGAGGTCAGGCGGGTGGTTCCCTGACGGGGACGCTGCCGGGACTCAACCTTCCGGGTCGCTGGTCCGTACTACGGGCAGAGAAGGGGGTACACCGTGGACGACGAGTTCGTCGCGTTCGCCGACGGGACGCGCGCGCACCTGATGCACACCGCGTGGCTGCTCACCGGCGACAGGCACACCGCCGAGGACCTGGTCCAGGAGGCGCTCGTACGGACGTACGTGCGCTGGTCGCGGGTGCGGCGCGGCGAGGAGCTGGCCTACACGCGGCGGATTCTCACCAACCTGTCCGTGGACGGCTGGCGCCGGCGCCGCCGCGAGCACCTGCCCGGTGACGTGCCCGAGGCGGCGGCGTCGTCCGGTGGCGTCCCGACGGTCGACGCGCGCGACGAGGTCGTGCGTGCGCTGGCGTCCCTGACGCCCCGCGAGCGCAGCGTGGTGGTGCTGCGCTACTACGCCGACCTCACCGAGCAGCAGGTGGCCGCGGACCTCGGGGTGTCGGTCGGGACGGTCAAGTCGACCGCGTCCCGTGCCCTCGCCCGGCTGCGGCAGGACGGTTCGACCGCCGGGGCGACGGGCCCCGACCAGCACGAGCGGGCGAGGAGGACGCGATGAGGATCGACGACGCGGACCAGCTGCGCGGTCTGCTGCACGGCACGCAGGCGCCGGAGGCCGACCCCGCGATCGTCCGCGAGGCGCTGCGCGCCGGCCGTCGCCGCCGGACGGTGCGCCGCGCGGCGTGGGCCGGGTCGGTGACCGTGGCGGCCGCCGCCGTCCTGACCGGTGGGCTGCTGGTGCTGCCGTGGCAGGACGCGCCACCCGCCGCGCCTGGGCCCTCCGTGACGCAGGAGCCGGCACCCGAGCCGTCCCCGTCCGAACCGGGTGAGGAACCCACCGCGGGGCCCACCGGTCCCCCCGGGGCGGACGGTGTGACGGTGGTGGCGGCAGCGCAGGACGCGGTTGTCGTCGGCGCGCTGCCTCCCGGCGGCGCCGACCTGGAGGCCACCCGCGAGCTCGCTCCCCCGTTCACCCCGGCGACCGCCGGGGACGTCGCCGTCACCGGCGGGGCGGACCCCGTGGCGTGCGTCGTGTGGGTGCGCGGTCCGGGCGCCGAGTCGCTCGACGCCGAGCGCCGGCTCACCTGCTACGCCCCGGGGAGCGTCGAGGGCGTGGACGTGCCCGCGGCCGGGACCGACCCGGCGACCGTGGCGCTGCGGCCGGACGGCACGCAGGTCGCGTGGGCGGACGACGCGTACGAGGGCAACACCACCCTGACCGTGGCACCGCTCGACGGCGTCGTCGTCGGTCCCGGCCGGGCCCGGCTGCAGGACCCGAGCCGTCCGGCGGGCTCCCCCGCGGACGACGAGGCGGCGTTCACCGGGACCTCGGTGACCGACCTGGCGTTCGCCGGGGACACGGGCGACCTCGTGGTGACCCTCGCTGCGCAGAGCGACGACGAGGGGTCCGGGCTGCTGATGGTCCCCGCGGGCGCCGGCGACGGCTGGTGGGGCCCCGACGACGTCCTCACGGCGAGCGTCGCCGTCGCCGACGGGCGGCTCGAGCGGTTGCGCGGTGCGGCCAGCGCGGGTGAGCAGGACGCCGTGGCCGTGCTGGCGGCCCGTGCGGGGGAGAGCGGTCCGGGAGCCCGGGGGGTCCGGGTCGACCTGCGCGACGGGCGGGTCCTCGAGACGCTCGTCACGCCCGCCGAGGGGCGGACGGTGCGGTCCGTCGTCCGCGGCCGGGACGTGCTCCTGTACGTCACCGAGCGGACCGGGGGTGGTGACCCGGTGGTGCGCCTCCGGTGGGCCGACGAGGACAGGGGCGTGCCGCTGACCGGTCTGCCCGGCGGGGTGCAGCGCGTGGCCGTCTCGCCCTGACCGGGCGACCGTCGGATGCCGCGTGACAGGGTGCGGTGTGGACAGAGGGACGGTCGGTGTCGGCGCCGGGGGCGCGGCGGTCGTCGGAGTGGCGTTCGGCATGGCGCGCTACGCCTACGGGCTGACGCTGCCGGACGTGCGCACGGAATTCGGCCTGTCCGAGCTGGTGCTGGGGCTGGTCGCCAGCGGCACGTTCGTCGGCTACCTCGTCGGGTTGGTGTCCGCGCCGCGCCTGTCCAGGCGCCGGGGCCCGCGGGCGCCGACCACGGTGGGTGGGGTGTGCGGGGTCCTGGGGGCGACGACGGTGGCGCTCGCGCCCACCCCGGCGGTCCTCACCGCGGGGGCGGTGCTCGCAGGCAGTGCCGCCGGCTGGGTGTGGGCGCCGTACTCCGACATCGTGACCCGTCTCGTGCAGCGCCGGCACCAGCCGACCCTCCTCGCCGTCATCACCACCGGGACCAGCCTCGGGCTGGTAGGGCTCGCCGCGCTCGGGCTGGCGGGGACGCTGACGTCCTGGCGGTGGACGTGGGCGGGGATCGCGGTGTCCGCCGCGGTCGCTGCGCTGGTGAACCTGCGCGTCGTCCCCCGCCTGGGTCCCGTCACCGAGGCCGAGGGCACGGGACCGCGTTCACCGTGGCGACGGGAGATGGCCCCGCCGCTCGGCTACGCCGTCCTGTACTTCGCCGGCATCACCGTCTACTTCACGTACGCCAGCGAGGCCGCCCGCGGCGGTGGCCTCGCCCCGTCCGCGGCGCCGCTGCTGTTCGCGCTCATCGGCGTCGGCGGGCTCGTGGCGTTGCGCACGGGCCGGCTGACCCTCGCGGTGGGGGCACCGCGCGTGGGGGTCGCGAGCGTGTGGGTGGTCGCGGGCGCCCTGCTGCTCCTCGCCGCCGGGAGCGGCTCCCTCCCGGTGGCCCTGGGGTCCGCGGTCCTGCTGGGCATGGGGTACATGGTCGGGTCGTCGTTGCTGGCGATCTGGACGGCGCAGGTCGTCCCGGACCGACCCGGCGACGCGTTCACGATCTCGCTGGTCATCGGTGCGGTCACCTCGATCGCCACCCCCGCCGGGGTGGGGGCCCTCGTCCCCGACCTCGGGCTGCCGACCGTCCTGGCGCTCGCGGCCGCCGTCACCGCCGTCGGCGTGCTGCCCCTCCTGCGGCGGCGGCGCCCCTGAACCCCACTGGTCGACCCTCAGGGGCGCTGCAGCAGCAGGGCGGCGCCCTGCCCGACGCCGACGCACATCGTCGCGACGGCGTGGGCGGCGTCCCTTTGAGCCAGCTCGATCGCGGCGGTGAGCGCGAGACGGGCGCCGCTCATCCCGAGCGGGTGCCCGAGGGCGATCGCCCCGCCGTGCGGGTTGACGTGCTCGGCGTCGTCGGCAATGCCGAGCTGCCGCAGGGTGGCGAGCGCCTGCGCCGCGAACGCCTCGTTGAGCTCGACGACACCGAGGTCGTCGACCGCGAGCCCGTGGCGGGCGAGCAGCTTCTGCGTGGCGGGCACGGGACCGATCCCCATCGTGCGCGGCGGCACCCCGGCGGACGCCCCGCCGGAGACGCGCGCGAGCGGCGTCCAGCCGTTGCGCGTACACGCCTCGCCGCTCGCGACGAGGACGGCGGCGGCACCGTCGTTGACGCCGGACGCGTTGCCGGCGGTGACCGTCCCGTCGGGACGGACGATCGGCCGCAGCCGGCCGAGGGCCTCCAGCGACGTCTCGCGGGGGTGCTCGTCGGTGTCGACGACGACCGGCTCCCCCCGCCGCTGCGGCACGGGGACGGGGACGATCTCCTCGGCGAGCCGGCCGCTCGCCTGGGCCTTCGCCGTCCGCTCCTGGGAGCGCAGCGCGAACGCGTCCTGGTCGGCGCGGGACACGGAGAAGTCGTCGGCGACGTTCTCGGCGGTCTCCGGCATCGAGTCGGTGCCGTACTGCTCGCGCATCGCCGGGTTGACGAACCGCCAGCCGATCGTGGTGTCGAAGATCTCCGCGGACCGGTCGTAGGCGCTGCCGGCCTTCGGCAGCACGAACGGCGCCCGGCTCATCGACTCCACACCGCCGGCGAGGACGACGTCCGCCTCGCCGGTGCGGACCAGCCGGGCCGCGGCGGCGACGGCGTCCAGGCCGGACGCGCACAGCCGGTTCACCGTGTGCCCGGGGACCTGCTCGCCGAGCCCGGCGAGCAGCGCGGCCATCCGCGCGACGTTGCGGTTGTCCTCGCCGGCCTGGTTCGCGCAGCCGAGGACCACCTCGTCGACGGTGACGTCGCCCGAAGCGAGGGCGTCGACGCGCTCGACGACCGTGCGCAGCACGAGGGCGGCCAGGTCGTCGGGGCGGACGGCGGCCAGCGCGCCGGCGTACCGGCCGATCGGGGTGCGGACGCCGGTGACGAGGTAGGCGGCGCGGGGGTCGAGGGCGGTCATCGCTTCTCCAGTCGGGGTGGAAAGGGCGGCCTCACGAGGAGGGGGAGGGCAGGGCGCGCGAGCGGCCCTGGAACAGGGCGACCAGCTCGCCGTCCGGCTCACGGGTGATCCGTACGCGGGTCACGCCGTTGCGGCCGTACCGGGTCTCCTGCTCGCCGACGGCGAGCAGCACGTCACCGGCCTGGGCCGGGGCCACCCAGGTGATGTCCGCGGACGCGCCGACCACGGTCTCCCCGGGGCCGTTGCAGGCGAAGGCGAACGCGGAGTCGGCGAGGGTGAACAGCATCCCGCCGTGGCAGCTGCCGTGGCCCTGGACCATGTCGTCGCGCACCCGCAGCCGCAGCACCGAGCGACCGCCGGAGGCGTGCAGGAGCTCCATGCCGAGGGCGCGGCTGGCGACGTCCTCGGACCACATCCGTGCCGCCCACGGCGCGACGGCTCCCTCGCTCACGGCGTCCTCCAGTCCCGTCGGTCGGTCAGCCCAGCAGGCTGCGGCCGGTCAGCGCGGCGGTCCGCACGGCGGGGGCGACCCGGTAGCGGCCCGTGGTCACGGTGCGGTCGAGGACGCCGAGCACCGACTCGACCCACTCGGCGCCGACGAGGTCGCCCCACTCCAGCGGCCCCAGCGGGTAGCCGGTGCCGAGCCGCATGGCGGTGTCGACGTCGGCAGCGCTCGCCTCGCCGCGCGCGACGAGGTCCGCGGCCTCGTTGACGAGCATCGACACGGTGCGGGCGACGACCAGGCCGGGGGTGTCGGGGAGGACGGTCACCGCGGCGCCCGCCGCCTGGCACAGGCCGACCGCCTCGGCGAGGACCGTGTCGGGGCAGCCGGGCGCGGCCGCGAGCGCGACCCGCGTGCAGGTGGCCGGGTCGCGGACCCAGTCCATGAGGACGACGCCGGTCACGTCGTCCGCGGACCACGACAGCGCCGTGGTCCCGTCGGTCAGGCGCAGGACGCCGCCGCTGGGCAGGACGACCCCGGGCTCGTCGTCCTCGTCGTCGGTCGCGCTGAACGCGACGCCTCCCGCGCGGGCGCGGTCGAGGAAGGCGATGGCGTGGCCGAAGTCCAGGGACGCCGAGACGCGCACCTCCGACGGCGCGGGCCGGTCGGGCTCGGTGCGCGGTTCGGGCCGCTCGGCGGAGCCGTCGTAGGCGTACACGCCGCGGCCGGTCTTGCGGCCGTACCGGCCGGCGTCGACGAGCCGCTGCTGGAAGACGGTCGGGGCGTACCGGGGGTCGTGGAACGTCAGGTCCCACACGGAGCGGGACACGGCGAGGTTGACGTCCTGGCCGACGAGGTCGGTGAGCTCGAACGGTCCCATCGGGAAGCCGCCGGCCTCCTTGAGCAGCGCGTCGACCGTCGCCGGGTCGGTGACGCCCTCCTCGACGAGGCGGTGCGCCTCCCCGTAGTACGGCCGGGCCACCCGGTTGACGACGAACCCGGGGGTGGAGGAGCACGTCACGGGCGTCTTGCCCCACGACCGGGCGAGGTCGAGGGCGGTGTCGACGACGTCGGGGGCGGTGTCCTCACCGCGGACGACCTCGACCAGTCGCATCCGCTGCGCGGGGTTGAAGAAGTGCAGTCCGACGACCCGCTCGGGCCGCTCGAGCCCGGCGGCCACGGCCGTCACCGACAGGGACGAGGTGTTCGTGGCCAGCACGCAGTCGGGGGCGACGACGCGCTCGACCTCGGCGAACAGCGCACGCTTGGCGTCGAGCCGCTCGACGATCGCCTCGACGACGAGCCCTGCGGGTGCGAGGTCGGCGACCTCGCCGGTGACGGTGACCCGGTCGGCGACGGCCCGCGCCGTGTCGGCGTCCAACCGGCCCTTCTCGACGTCCCGGTCCAGCCGGACCCGCATCGCCTCGACCGCCGCGCCCGCTGCGCCGACGGCCTGGTCGAGCAGCAGCACCGGGTGACCCGCCCGGGCGGCGACCTCGGCGATGCCCGCGCCCATCGTGCCCGCCCCGACGACCGCGACGGTGATGGCGGACTCGTTCCGTGCGCTGTCGGTCTGCGCGGTCACGCGGTGCCTCCGGGTGGTCTGGCGCGGATCTGCCGGGTCGCGGCTCGAAGCCGGCCGCGGACGTTTCACCGGCGCGTCGTCGAGCGCCAGGGTGTCACACCTTGACGGGCGCAGGCACGAGCCGGAGCCCCACCTCCGACTGTATGCACTCCGAGTGCAGGAAGTGCAGGACTGTCACCTACCTCACGTACGCGGCTTCGCGGCTCTCGGCCGCTGTGGCATCGTGGCTGGCGTGACGACGACGTCCCCCGATGCAGCCGTGTCCGCCAGCGCCCACGAGGCCGACCGCACGAGCAGCAGGCAGCAGCTCGTGGACCGCCACCGCGAGGTCCTCGACGCCGCCCTCGCCGCGACCGCCAGCCGCGAGTACTACTCGCGCTATCCCGAGTCCCCGTCGCCGCGGGTGTACGGGGAGGAGTCCGCCGCGAAGGGGCAGGCCGCGTACGAGGCGCACCTCGGCGGGCGGTACGAGGCCCTGGCCTCCCAGCCCGCCACCGACGAGTGGGTCGGGTCCGAGGTGTCCCCGTACGGCCCGACGCTCGGTGTCACCTACCCCCACTACGGCGAGGACCGGCTCGACGACCTGCTCGCCGCCGCCCGCGCCGGCGTCCCTGCGTGGCGCGACGCCGGCCCTGACGTGCGCGCCGCCGTGTGCGTGGAGGTCCTCGACCGGATCAACGCGCGCTCGTTCGAGATGGCCCACGCCGTCATGCACACCAGCGGCCAGCCGTTCGTCATGGCCTTCCAGGCCGCCGGCCCGCACGCCCAGGACCGTGCGCTCGAGGCCGTCGCGTACGCGCTCGCCGAGCAGCGCCGCGTCCCGGCGGAGGCCACCTGGTCCAAGCCGGGCAAGGGCGGCCCGCTGACGATGACGAAGCGGTTCCACGTCGTCCCCCGCGGCACCGGCCTCGTCATCGGGTGCAACACGTTCCCGACGTGGAACTCCTACCCGGGCCTGTTCGCGTCCCTCGCCACCGGCAACGCCGTCGTCGTCAAGCCGCACCCGCGCGCCGTCCTGCCGCTGGCGATCAGCGTCGAGGTCGCCCGCGAGGTGCTCGCCGAGAACGGGTTCGACCCGAACCTCGTCGTCCTCGCCACCGAGACCGACAGCGAGGGCCTCGCCAAGCCGCTCGCCCTGCACCCGCAGGTCGGGATCATCGACTACACCGGCGGCCCCGGCTTCGGCACCTGGCTGGAGCGCAACGCCCACCAGGCCGTCGTCTACACCGAGAAGGCCGGCCTCAACACCGTCGTCATCGACTCGACCGACGACCTCGACGGCATGTGCGCGAACCTCGCGTTCTCGTTCACGCTCTACTCCGGCCAGATGTGCACCGCCCCGCAGAACGTGTACGTCCCCGAGGGCGGCATCGAGACCGACAAGGGCCACCTGACCGCCGAGGAGGTCGCCGAACGCATCGCGGACGCCGTCCAGGTGCTCACCGCGGACGACGCCAAGGCCGTCCAGCTGCTCGGCGCCGCCGTGAACCCGGACGTCGTCCAGCGCGCCGACACCGCCACCGACCGCGGCCGCGAGGTCCTCCAGACCCGCGTCGTCACCCACCCCGACTTCCCGGACGCGACGATCCGCACCCCCGCGATCGTCGGCGTCGACGTCTCGGACGACGCGTACACCGCCGAGTGCTTCGGTCCCGTCGCGTTCGTCATCGAGACCCCGTCGACGGAGGCGTCGCTGGCCCGGTTCGTGGAGACCGTCCGCGAGCACGGCGCGATGACCGCGTCGGTGTACTCGACGTCCGAGGACGTCCTGGACGCCGCCGAGCAGGCCGCCCTGGAGGCGGGCGTCGCCCTGTCGGTGAACCTCACCGGCCAGGTCTACGTCAACCAGTCGGCGGCCTTCAGCGACTTCCACGGCACCGGCGCCAACCCCGCCGCGAACGCCACCTACACCGACGGGCACTACGTGTCCGGCCGGTTCCGGGTGGTGCAGTCTCGCCGGCACGCCTGAGGGCGGTGCCCGACCGGCGGGTCGGCCGGCCCTGCGAGGGACGTCAGCGGCGGGCGCGCTGACGCTCCCGCAGCTGCGCCTGCAGCACGTGCCGACGGATCCTCGCGGCGACGTCCTCGTCGGGCTCGTAGACGGCCACGACGTCGGTGCGCCCGCCAGGGGCGTCGGGGATGACCCTCAGCACGTCCCCGTCGAGGGTGACCGTCTCACCGTCGAGCTGGAGGGTGATGGACACCGGGTCGCCGGTGAGCAGCCCCACCTCGCGGAACCGGCAGCGGGCGCCGCGCTCGCTGAGGTCCACGACCACCCCGTCGACCGGGACCGTCGGGTCCGGACCGGTGCGCACCGGCTCCTGCGGTGCCACGTCGTCCGACGCGTCCGGAGCCGGACCGTCCGCGCGGTCCGCGGGCTCGTCGGGCACCCGCGGCGCGGGGACGGGCCCAGGGGCCGTGGCGACGAGGTCGTCCACGGTCCGCATCCGCATCCTCACCAGCTCGCCGCCACCGCCGCGGACGTACTGCCGGTTCTGGGTCAGGGTGATCTCGTCGCCGAGCTCGAGCTCCCACTGCCGGCCGCCGTCCACGTCGGCGCCGAGGAACTCGGCGTCCACCTCGTACCGGCCGCGGGGACTGTGCCAGCGCAGCATCATCGTCGTGCCGACCGCTGGCAGGTCACCGACGAGGACGTCGTGCGGCGTGAACACGCTCATCCAGTAGCCGTCGGCCTTGTCCACCCACGTGGTGTACGAGCGGACGTCGTCGCCGGCGGCGAGCGCGAGCTCGACCTGCTCGCCCTCGTCGGGGAACTGCACGGTGGTCACCCTGCGTCCTCCCTGGCCGACGGCGCACCTGTCGCCGTCCTGTCGGCCAGGAGGCGACCGGACCTGAGCGGAAACGCCCGGGTGGGTCAGTCCTTGTCGTCGGGGACGACGAGGTTGAGCACCAGGCTGACGAACGTCACCACGACGGCGCCGAGGATCGCCGTCCAGAAGAACTCGTCGATCGTGAACGTGAGCGGTGTCGCCTGCGAGATCC
Organism: Thalassiella azotivora; assembly: GCF_054781695.1. Lineage (NCBI taxonomy): Bacteria > Bacillati > Actinomycetota > Actinomycetes > Kineosporiales > Kineosporiaceae > Thalassiella > Thalassiella azotivora. Next base: position 63,488 of record NZ_BAAGTX010000016.1, on the reverse strand, counting down.
ACGACGTCAGCTGGAGCATCAGGGCGTTCACGACGAACGTGAAGAGCCCGAGCGTCAGGAGGTAGAACGGCAGGGTCAGCAGCTTGACCACCGGCTTGACGATCGCGTTGACGAGGCCGAAGACGGCGCCGACGACGAGGAACGTCACGACCTGCGCGCCGACGGACGTGTCGTCGCCCCAGCCGGCGTCGATGCCGTCCACCACCAGGGTGGCGACCCAGATCGCGACGGCGTTGACCACGATCTTGATCAGGAAGCCCTTCATGGCGCGCACCCTCTCACGGCCGGACCCCCGCGGGGGAGGTCCGGACGCCGGGCGTCATCAGCCCGTCATGTCCTCGAGCTCCTTGCCCTTCGTCTCCTTCACGGCCTTCCAGACGAAGAAGAACGACAGGGTCGCGAACGTCGCGTACAGCCCGTAGGCGAAGACCAGCCCGATGTCCGCGAGCACGGGGAACGTGGTGCTGATGGTGAAGTTCGCCAGCCACTGCGCGGCGGCGGCCACGGCGAGCGCCGGCCCGCGGAGCCGGTTGGGGAACATCTCGCCGAGCAGCACCCACACGACGGGCCCCCACGTGGTGCCGAACGCGACGACGTACAGGTTCGCCGCGACCAGCGCCGTCGTCCCCCACGGGTCGGGCAGGACGATGTCCTCACCGGTGCCCTGCGCCTGGGAGAAGCAGACGGCCATCACGCCGAGGGTCACCGCCATCCCCAGCGACCCGCCGAGCAGCATCGGCTTGCGGCCGACCTTGTCGACGATCGCGATGGCCACGATGGTCACCACGACGTTGGTGACGGACGTGATCACGGTGATCGTCAGGGAGTCGGCCTCGCTGAACCCGACGGAGCGCCACAGGGACGTCGAGTAGTAGAAGATCACGTTGATGCCGACGAACTGCTGGAACACCGACAGCAGGATCCCGACGAGGACGATCGGCTTGAGGCCGAGGACCGGGCCGAGGAGCTGGCGCAGCCCGACGTCCCGCTCGTCCTCGCGCTTGAGGCTGCGGCGGATGTCCTGCACCTTGCGCTGCACCGTCTCGACGGACCGGGCGCCGAGGACCTCCCGGAGCACCTCCCCGGCGCGCTTCAGCTCGCCCTTGGCGACGAGGTAGCGCGGGGACTCCGGGACCTGCAGGGCCAGCACGCCGTACGCGATCGCCGGCACCAGCTCGGCGAGGAACATCCACCGCCACGCGGTGATCCCGAACCACCCCTCCTCCGCGGCGCCGCCGGCGTAGTCGGCGATGAACGCGTCGGACAGCAGGGCGACGAAGATGCCCGTCACGATCGCGAGCTGCTGCAGCGACCCGAGCCGGCCGCGGATGTGGGACGGCGCGATCTCGGCGATGTACGCGGGCGCGATGACCGACGCGGCGCCGACGCCGACACCACCGACGAAGCGCCACAGGATGAGGTCCCAGACACCGAACGCGAAGCCGGAGCCGAGCGCGCTGACGCTGAACAGCGCCGAGGCGATGAGCATGACCCGGACCCGCCCGATCCGGTCGGCGATCGGCCCGGCGTACCAGGCGCCGAGGGCGGAGCCGAGCAGCGCGCAGGCGACGGTGAAGCCGATGACGAAGCTGCTCAGCTCGAAGTCGCCCTGGATCGCGTCGACGGCGCCGTTGATCACCGCGGTGTCGAACCCGAAGAGGAAGCCGCCGATCGCGGCGACGATCGAGACGAGGACGGCCTTCGCCGTCGTCCGCTGGTCGACCTGCGGTGCGTCGGTGCTCATGGCGGCTCCCCTCGTCGCGGCCGGCGGCGTCGGCGGCACCGGCCCGTCGATCATGGCGCCGCCGCGCCGTCCCCGCCCGTCGGGACGGCGCCGTGCCGGTGACGGCGGTCACGTCGGTCCCGGGGTGGGGCTCTACCCTCACCGTCCATGAGCGACCAGACGTCCACGAGCGACCCGACAGCGGGTGGCGGCGTACCGCGGATCCGGGCGGCGCTGCAGGGCATCCCCTCCTACAAGCCGGGCCGACCGCCCGCACCGCGCGAGGGGCTGACCAGCTACAAGATCTCCAGCAACGAGAACCCGTACCCGCCGCTGCCGAGCGTGCTGCACGTGGTGGAGTCCGCGGCCGGGCAGATGAACCGGTACCCGGACATGTTCGCCACCGGGCTCGTCGCGGCGATCGCCGAGCACGTCGGCGTCCCCGTCGAGCACGTCGCGACGGGCACCGGCAGCGTGGGTGTCCTCGGGCAGATCGTGCAGGCCACCTGCGCGGACGGCGACGAGGTCGTCTACGCGTGGCGCTCGTTCGAGGCGTACCCGATCGTCGTCGGCGTCTCCGGGGCGCGCAGCGTGCAGGTGCCGCTGACCGCCGACGCCCGCCACGACCTCGACGCGATGGCCGACGCGATCACCGACCGCACCCGGCTCGTGCTCGTCTGCACGCCGAACAACCCGACCGGGCCGGTCGTGCACCGCGACGAGCTCGAGCGGTTCCTCGACCGGGTGCCCTCGGACGTGCTCGTCGTCATCGACGAGGCGTACCGGGAGTTCGTCCGCGACCCGCAGTCGCCGGACGCGGTCGACGTGTACCGGGGGCGGCCGAACGTCGCGGTGCTGCGCACGTTCTCCAAGGCCTACGGGCTGGCGGGGCTACGCGTGGGGTACGCCGTCGCGCACGAGCCGGTCGCGGACGCGCTGCGCAAGACCGCCGTCCCGTTCGGGGTGTCCGGGCTGGCGCAGGACGCGGCGATCGCCTCCCTGCAGGCCGAGGACGAGCTGCTCGAGCGGGTCGAGGCCCTGGTCGCCGAGCGTCAGCGGGTCGCCGCCGCGCTGCGGGAGCAGGGCTGGGACGTGCCGCAGACCGAGGCCAACTTCGTCTGGATGGCTCTGGGGGACCGGACCGTGGAGTTCGCCGCGGCCTGCGAGGAGGCGGGGCTGTCCGTGCGGCCGTTCCCCGGTGAGGGCGCCCGCTGCAGCATCGGCGAGGTCGAGGCGAACGACCGGTTCATCGAGGTCTGCCGCGCCTTCCGCGCCCGCCTCTGACCCCCACCCCTTTGCTCACCCCAGCGGGCTTTGCTCACTGAGACGGTGTGAAACCGCCGGATTCACACCCTCTCGGTGAGCAAAGCCCGGGCCGGCGAGCAAAGCCCGGGCTGGTGGCACAGGGGAGGTCAGGTGGGGCGCAGCTCGACGAGGGGCAGCTGGGTGAGCACGCGCCGCCGCCCGCCGTCCGAGCCGTGGTAGCGCCAGCCGACGAGCTGGCTGATCCGGGCCCGGACGGCGATCGCGGCCCACCGCCGTCGCCTCTCGACGCCGCGCAGCACCTCGAACGCCTCGGACGGCGGCAGCTCGCGCACCTGCGGCACCCACGACCGGTGGCCGTCCCGGACCCGCAGCAGCGGGGTCACGTGGCTGTCCAGGTACCAGCCGGCCGATCGTCCGGACGCCGAGGCCACCACGACGGCGCCGGTCTCGGCGTCGTGCCGCAGCACCGTCAGGCGGGTGGTGACGGGACGCCCGGTGCGGCGGTCGGCGTGGACGACGTCCACGGTCCGGGTGCCCAGCACCCAGCCGAGCGTCTGGGCGCGACCGTCCCCCGCGCGGGAGTCGCCGGCCCGGCCCCGGACGGTCCCGTCAGAGCGCCACCACTCCACGGCCAGTACCCCCGGGCCGGTGGCGCGGTCGACGTCGGCGACCACGCGGTCCTCCAGGGCGGTCAGCTCCTGTGCGGAGCCGGCGGACACGTCGAGCCGGACCGCGCCGTCCACGGCGGTGACGTCGAGCCGCCCGCCGGGCAGGTGGATCTCCGTCGTCCCGTGGTGCAGCGCGGCCGGGTGGCGCGCGACGAGGTCGGCGACCAGCGCCCGGGCGTGCCGGGTCGGGTCGGGGCTGGCGACGACGGCTCGCGAGGTCGGCATGGCTCCCCCTCTCCGTCCCGCCGTGGCGACCGGCGGGTCCGGCGATCATCCCGCAGGCGGCAGCGTCCCGCTCAGCGCGGGGCGTCTCAGCGCGGGGCGTCTCAGCGCGGGGCGTCGTCCTCGGCCGCGTCCGCCGCGGCAGGCAGGGGTCGCCGGCGCTCGCTGCGGACGACCACGAGGACGCCGAGCACCGCGAGCCCGCCGCCGAGGACGACGGTCGCGGTGACCGGCTCGGCGAGCACGAGCCACCCGAGGACGACGGCCACGACGGGGTTGACGTACGCGTACGTCGCGACGAGCGAGATGGGGGCGTTGCGCAGCAGCCAGTAGTACGCGGTGTACGCCAGCAGGGACCCGAACACGACGAGGTAGGCCCACGCCACGAGCCCGCGAGCGGGCGCACCGCCGTCGAACGCGGCGGCGAGCCGGGGCAGCTCGCCCGCGGCGGACCCGGCGGCGACCATCGCGGCGCCGGCGACGCCCATCTGCCACACGGACGCCACGAACGGGTCGGCCGGCATGGTGAGCCGCCCGGACGCGAACGAGCCGGTGGCCCACAGGAACGTCGCGAGGACGACGAGCAGGGTCGCCGCGAGCGGGACGTCGCCCTCGTGACCACCGGGCCGGGCGAGGACGGCGATCCCGACGAAGCCGAGCGCCGTCCCGGCCCAGGTCATCCAGCGGGGACGGTCGCCGGTCGCGAAGCGGAAGCCGACGAGCCACAGCGGGGTCGTGGCGACGAGCAGCGCGGCCAGGGCGCTGGGCACGTCCTGCTCGGCGACGGCGACCATCCCGTTGCCGCCGAGGAGCAGGAACAGCCCGACGAGCGACGCGCCGGCGAGCTCGCGCCGGGTCACCCGCAGCCGGCGGGGGCCGCTGCGGACCGCCAGCACGGCCGCGAGCAGCAGGGCGGCCACCACGAAGCGGCTGCCCATCGAGACCAGCGGCGGCAGCCCGTCGGTGACCACGACGCGGATGCCGAGGTACGTCGACCCCCAGACGACGTAGACGACGGTGAGCGCGACCCAGACCGTCAGGCCCACCGTCGTGACCGGCGGGGTGACGACCTCGGGCTCCCCGGCGGCCCGGGGCCCACCCGGCGCCACCGGCCGAGCGGATTCATGGGATGTGTGCCTCACGAAGGGAGGATGGCACGTCCACCGGCCGCGACGACAGCGCTTCGCCGGTCACCGACCCGCGACATCCCGCCAACCCGCCGGGCGGGTGACGACGTCGACGCTCTGCGTGACATCTCGCAGGTGGGAGCGGGTCGCGCCACCCGCGCGGCCGACGCCGGGCCACCGGCCGTTTCCGCGCGGGCCGCCGGGTGGATACGGTGTGCCCAGATGTGAGCCCCACCACGTCGGCGACGGCTGGATCCACCCCGTCCACGCCCCGCCCACGCCCTCCCGCCGCAGGAGACCCCCGCGTCGGGTTCGACGAAGGAGACCACGTGACCGACAGCGTCGTCGGCACCAGGCACAACCGCTCCGACGGCGGTCCGGACCTGGTGCAGCTGCTGAACCCCGAGGGCGAGCGGGTCGATGACCCGCAGCACTCCGAGTACGCGGACGTGGCCGCCGCGCTGACCACCGAGGACCTGCGCGGCATGTACCGCGACATGGTCCTGGTCCGCCGGGTCGACGCCGAGGCCACCGCCCTGCAGCGCCAGGGCGAGCTCGGCATCTGGGCCAGCCTGCTCGGCCAGGAGGCCGCGCAGATCGGCTCCGGCCGCGCCACCCGCCCCCAGGACTACGTCTTCCCGACGTACCGCGAGCACGGCGTCGCCTGGACCCGCGACGTCGACCCGGTGACGCTGCTCGGCCTGTACCGGGGCGCCAGCCACGGCGGCTGGGACCCGAACCAGAACAACTTCCACCTGTACACGATCGTCATCGGGTCGCAGACCCTGCACGCGACCGGCTACGCCATGGGCGTCCAGCGCGACGGCGCGGTGGGCACCGGCGACCCGGACCGCGACGCCGCCGTCATCGCCTACTTCGGCGACGGCGCCAGCGCCCAGGGCGACGTCAACGAGTCGTTCGTGTACTCGGGCGTCTTCAACGCCCCCGTGGTGTTCTTCTGCCAGAACAACCAGTGGGCCATCTCCGAGCCGAACGAGCGCCAGACCCGCATCCCCCTGTACCAGCGGGCCCGCGGCTTCGGCTTCCCCGGCGTGCGGGTCGACGGCAACGACGTCCTCGCCGTGTACGCGGTGACGAAGCTCGCACTCGACCGGGCCCGCAACGGCGAGGGCCCGTCGCTGATCGAGGCGTTCACCTACCGGATGGGCGCGCACACCACGACCGACGACCCGACCCGCTACCGCATCGCGGCCGAGGTCGAGGAGTGGAAGCTCAAGGACCCGATCGCGCGCCTTCGCGTGCACCTGTCCCGCACCGGCCAGGCGGACGCCGCGTTCTTCGACGCCGTGGACGCGGAGAGCGACGAGCTCGCCCACCACGTCCGCACGTCGTGCCAGCAGATGCCCGACCCGACGCCCGAGTCGATGTTCGACCACGTCTACAGCGAGCCGCACCCGCAGGTCGACGCCGAGCGGCAGTGGTTCAGCGAGTACCACGCGTCGTTCGCCGACGCCGAGGAGGTGGCCCGGTGAGCACCGAGAAGCTCAGCCTGGCGAAGGGCATCAACGCCGGCCTGCGGGCCGCGATGGAGGCCGAGCCCAAGGTCGTCGTCATGGGCGAGGACGTCGGCAAGCTCGGCGGCGTCTTCCGCATCACCGACGGCCTGCAGAAGGACTTCGGCGAGGACCGCGTCATCGACACCCCGCTCGCCGAGTCCGGGATCATCGGCACCGCGATCGGCATGGCCCTGCGCGGGTACCGGCCGGTCTGCGAGATCCAGTTCGACGGCTTCATCTTCCCGGCGTACGACCAGATCGTCACCCAGCTCGCGAAGATGCACTACCGGTCCAAGGGGTCCGTGAAGCTGCCCGTCGTCATCCGCGTGCCGTTCGGCGGTGGGATCGGCGCCGTCGAGCACCACAGCGAGTCCCCGGAGGCGTACTTCGCGCACACCCCGGGCCTGCGCGTGGTGTCCTGCTCGAACCCGACGGACGCCTACTGGATGATCCAGCAGGCCATCGCCAGCGACGACCCGGTGATGTTCTTCGAGCCGAAGCGGCGGTACCACGAGAAGGCCGTCGAGGTGGACCTCGACACCCCGCCCGGCCCGCTGCACTCCGCTCGCGTCGTCCGCTCCGGTGAGCACGTCACGCTGGCCTGCTACGGCCCGATGGTGAAGACCTGCCTGGCCGCGGCCGAGGCCGCCGCCGAGGAGGGCAAGTCCCTCGAGGTCGTCGACCTGCGGTCCCTGTCGCCGATCGACTGGTCGACGCTCGAGGGCTCCGTCGCCCGCACGGGCCGGCTCGTCGTCGTCCACGAGGCCCCGACGGTGCTCGGTCTCGGGTCGGAGATCTCCGCCCGGGTCACCGAGGACCTGTTCTACGCCCTCGAGGCGCCGGTGCTGCGCGTCGGTGGCTTCTCCACCCCGTACCCCGCGAGCCGGATCGAGGAGGAGTACCTGCCCGACCTGGACCGGGTGCTCGACGCCGTCGACCGTTCGCTGGCCTACTGAGGAGGGGAGTGCGAGTGCCTGAGATCAAGGAGTTCCGCATGCCCGACCTCGGGATCGGGCCGGTCGAGGCGGACGTCGTCTCGTGGACGGCGCAGCCGGGTGACCGGGTGGACGCCGGTGACCGTGTGGTCGACGTGGAGGTGCACAGCGCGAAGAGCATCGTGCAGATCCCAGCGACGGAGGTCGGCGTCGTGGCCGCGATCCACGCGCCCACCGGCACGCGGGTGTCGATCGACTCGCTCCTGGCATCCCTGGACGTCGACCCGGTCGCGCTCGCCGCGGCCCGTAAGCGTGCCGGCCACCGGCCGGCACGTGCGTCCTGGTTCGCCGGCCTGCTCTCCCGGAAGGGGGCCTCTTCCCGTGCCTGAGATCAAGGAGTTCAAGCTCCCCGACGTCGGGGAGGGCCTCGTCGAGGCCGACATCGTGACGTGGCGGGTCAAGCCCGGCGACCACGTGAAGGTCAACACGATGCTGGTGGACATCGAGACCGCGAAGTCGGTCGTCGAGCTGCCCAGCCCGTTCGAGGGCGTCGTCCGCGAGCTGCTCTTCGAGGAGGGGCAGACCGTCGACGTGGGCACGCCGATCATCACCGTCGAGGTCGGCGCGGGCGCCGGGTCCGGCGGGTCGGCCGGTGCGGACGGCGGCAGCGAGGCGCCGCAGGGCACCGACCACCCGGGCGACGACATGGTGCCGCGGCTGCCGGACGGCGCCCAGGCCACCGAGGTCTCCACGGCGGCGCCGGACGAGCCCGTCGAGCCGGGCATGGCCGGTGGCCCGGCCGAGGGCCCGAAGACGCTCGTCGGCTACGGGCCGCGCGCCGTGTCCTCCAAGCGCCGCGCCCGCCGCGGCGCGGCCGGAGGTGCCTCGCAGGAGGTGCACGAGGCGTTCTCGACCGGTCGTCAGGTCGCCCAGCCCGTCGCGCCGCCGCGTGAGCCGCAGCGGGTGACCCCGGTGCCGGCGAAGCGCGAGGGTGCGTCCCTGCCCTCGGCCGGGACGCCGGCGCCGGCGCCGATCGCGCCGTCCGCCCGGGTGCTCGCCAAGCCGCCTGTGCGCAAGCTCGCGAAGGACCTCGGTATCGACCTGGCCGCCGTCCCCGCCACCGGGCCTCAGGGCACGGTGACCCGGGACGACGTGATGGCGTTCCAGGAGAACGGGTCCGCGGCGTCCGCGCCGGCGGGCGCGTCGGCCGCTGCGCCGAGGGCCGCAGCACCCGGGGAGCGGGAGACGCGCGTCCCGGTCAAGGGCGTGCGCAAGGTGACCGCGCAGGCGATGGTGACCAGCGCGTTCACCGCCCCGCACGTCACGGAGTTCCTCACCGTCGACGTCACCCGCACCATGCGGCTCGTCGAGCGGCTCAAGGCCGACCGCGAGTTCGCCGGGGTCAAGGTCTCCCCGCTGCTCGTCGTCGCGAAGGCGCTGCTGCTGGCGGTGCGTCGCAACCCGGAGATCAACGCGTCGTGGGACGAGGACGCCCAGGAGATCGTGGTCAAGCACTACGTGAACCTCGGCATCGCGGCCGCCACCCCCCGCGGGCTCGTCGTCCCGAACGTCAAGGACGCCCAGGACCTCACCCTGCGCCAGCTCGCCGACGCGCTCGCCGAGCTGACCGCGACGGCGAAGGAGGGCAGGACGCAGCCGGCCGAGATGGCCGACGGCACCATCTCCATCACCAACGTCGGCGTCTTCGGCGTCGACACCGGCACGCCGATCCTGCCCCCGGGCGAGTCCGCGATCCTGTGCTTCGGCGCGGTCCGGCAGCAGCCGTGGGTGCACAAGGGCAAGGTCAAGCCGCGCTGGGTCACCCAGCTCGCGCTGTCCTTCGACCACCGCCTGGTGGACGGCGACCTCGGCTCCCGCTTCCTCGCGGACGTCGGCGCGGTCCTCGAGCGTCCCGAGCAGGCGCTCGTCTGGGGCTGAGCCCCACCTGCACGAACTGATCGTCAGACGCTCCTGGGGGTGATCACCCCCAGGAGCGTCTGACGATCAGCTGCCTCAGGCCGGGTGCGTGCGCGGCGGACCGGTGTGCCCGAGACTGCGCGCATGACGTCACGCCGCACCGCCCGCCTGCTCCTGCGGCCCTGGCGGGACGACGACCGTGACCCGTTCGCGGCGATGAACGCCGACCCGCGGGTGATGGAGCACTTCGTGGCCCCGTCGACGCGGGAGGGCTCCGACGCGTTCGTCGACCGCATCCGGCAGCGGTGGGACGACGACGGGTACGGCCTGTGGGCGCTGGAGCGGCTCGACACCGGTGCGTTCATCGGGTTCACCGGCCTCGCGCCGGCCCGGTTCGAGGCGCCGTTCACCCCGGCGGTGGAGGTGGGCTGGCGGTTGGCGCGCGACGCGTGGGGTCACGGGTTCGCGACCGAGGCCGCGACGGAGGCGCTCCGGTTCGGGTTCGAGGACGTCGGCCTCACCGAGATCGTGTCGTTCACCGCGGTCGGCAACGTCCGGTCGCAGCGGGTGATGGAACGCATCGGGCTGGTCCGCGACCCGGACGGCGACTTCGACCACCCGGCCGTCCCCGCCGGTCACCCCGTGCGCCCGCACGTGCTGTACCGGTTGCCGCGCACCACGTGGCGAGCCGCCCAGCACCGGTGAGTCCCGGTCGCTCAGCCCGTCGCGACGGGTCGGGACGGGTCGGCGACCCACTCCGACCACGACCCCGGCCACAGGGCGACCGGCACCCCGGCGACCTCGCCGGCGAGCACGAGCTGCGTCGCCGTCACCCCGGACCCGCACTGGGCGGCCAGGGGAGCGCCGTCCGCGACCACCGGCTCGCCCGACGACCCGACGGCACCGGCCCGGACGTCGTCCAGCACCTCCCGCAGCGCCGCCGCCGGCAGGTAGCGGCCCGAGTCGTCGACCAACCCGGACGCCGGGCACGACACCGCGCCAGGGACGTGCCCGGCCACCGGGTCGACCGGCTCCACCTCCCCGCGGAACCGCTCCGGTGCGCGCACGTCGACCACCAGCCCGCCCCGGCCGGCGGCCACGTCGTCCACCGACACCGTCGGCATCGACCCGACCCGTGCCCGCGCCGCCGGGTCCGCGACCGGCTCGACCGGTCCCGACTCCAGCGGGCCGCCGGCCTCCGTCCACGCCGGCAGGCCACCGTCGAGCACCCGCACCCGCTCGTGCCCGGCCCACCGCAGCACCCACCACGCCCGGGACGCCGCCATCGCGTTCCCGCCGTCGTACACGACGACGTCCCGGTCGGCGCCGATACCGAGCCGGCGCAGCGTCGCCGTCAGGGTCTCGGCGTCCGGCAACGGGTGCCGCCCGCCCGCCCCGGGCGGTGACGCGAGGTCCGCGTCGAGGTCCACGAACACCGCCCCCGGCAGGTGACCGGTCAGGTACGACGGGACGTCCGGCCCGGCGAGCGTCCAGCGCACGTCCAGCAGCAGCGGCCGCTGCCGCTCGTCGCCGGTGACCAGCCCCAGCAGCTCGTCGACCGCCACCAGCGGCGACCGACTCGGCACCTCGGCGGCCGGACCGGTCACGGGGTCACCGCCAGCGCCGTGAGCACCGCCCGGGCGGCGTCCTCGTCGCCGGACACCTCCGCCGGCGTGTGCTCCACCGCCCAGCGCCCCGCGGACCGGCGGGTGAATGCCTCGGTGGTCAGCACCAGCCGCGCCCTCGGCTCGACGCCGTCCGCACCCGGGTCGACGACCGCGCCCACCGGCTTGCCGCCGTCCCCCTCCCGGACGACGACCACGTCCGCGAACGGCACCTCGCCGGTGACGTCGACGGCGACCACGGTGCCGACGGGCAGCCGGGCGGCGCGCGCGACCACCCGCGGCAGCGAGCGCCGCAGCCAGCCGACGGAGACCTGGGCTGCCTGCGACCCGAGGTTGCCGGGGCGGCCGAGCGCGCGGCGCACGTCCTGCTCGTGGGTCCAGATGTCGAACGTGCGCATCGACAGCACCGACCGCAGCGGCATCGTCCCGCCCAAGGGGCTGGGGGTCTCGGCGCCCGGGTCCGTGCCCGGCCCGCGCAACGCCGTCAACCGCGACGTCAGGACCTCCGCGAGCTCGGCCGCCACGTCCTCCAGCGACCGGCCCCGGCGGGCGTCCACGCCGACCTCCACGAGCCGGCCCAACGGTGTCCGCACGTGCTCCAGCCCCTCGGGCACCCGGTGCTCCGGCCACGGCTCGCCGCCCATCCAGCGCTCCAGGCTGACGACGTGCGCGAGCTGGTCCCGCACCGTCCAGCCGGGGCACTCCGTCGGGCGGTCGGCGTCCTCGGCGGTGGCGTCGGCGGCCAGGGCCAGGTGCGCGCGCACGGTGTGCTCGTAGGCGTCGACGATCTCGGCGAAGTCGGTCATCGGGTCCCGATCCGTGGAGGGGTGGGCGCGGAACCGGTCACGTCGCCGTCCGGCCCGCGTCGTCCGCCTCACCCTAGAGTGCGTGGGGTGAGGATCCACCTGCTGCAGGTCGCCTACGGCGACGACGAACCGGTCGGGGACCGGCGCCGCCGCGTCGCGGACCTCGTCCGCCGGCAGGAGGGCGCCGACCTCGTCGTGCTGCCCGAGCTGTGGGCGCCCGGCGGGTTCTCCTACCGCACGTGGGAGCGCGACGCCGAACCGCTCGACGGGCCGACGGTGCAGGCCGTCCGGGAGGCCGCGCGCGACCTCGGCGCCGTCGTCCACGCCGGCTCGGTCGTCGAGCACGCACCCGACGACCCCGGTGAGGACGGCCGCGGCCTCTACAACACCTCCGTCGTCCTCGGCCCGGACGGGCAGGTCCTCGCGACCTACCGCAAGGTGCACCGGTTCGGGTTCGGCAACGGCGAGCCGAAGCTCATGGACGCCGGCCGGGCCGTCATCACGCTGCCGCTGCCGGGCACGGACGACGGCACCGGCTCGCCCGTCGTCGCCGGCCTGGCCACCTGCTACGACCTGCGCTTCCCGGAGATGTTCCGGACCCTGCTGGACGACGGCGCGCAGCTGCTCGTCGTCCCCGCGGCCTGGCCGGCGGCCCGCGTCGCGCACTGGACGCTGCTCGGGCGCGCGCGGGCGGTCGAGGACCAGTGCGTGCTCGCCGCCGTGAACACCGCCGGCACCCACGCCGGGACGCCGATGGGCGGCCGCAGCCAGGTCGTCGGCCCGATGGGCGAGGTGCTGGCCGAGGCCGGGGACGGCGAGGAGGTGCTCGTCGTGGACGTCGACGTCGCGGGCCTGGTGTCGAGCGCCCGCCGGGACTTCCCCGTCCTGGCCGACCGCCGGCTGGGGCGGTCGTGACGGCGACCCCGCTGCGCCGGGGCCCCGGCCGGGTCCTCGGGCGCGGTCTCGTGGCCGTGGTCGCGGCGACGCTGCTGCTGGCCGGTGCGGGGCCGGCGTCCGCGAGCCCGGTCCTCGAGCGGGTCGTCCCCGGCAACGGCGCGTCCGTGCAGCGCACCCCGGACCAGGTGGTGCTGACGTTCTCCCGGCGGCTGGACGAGACCGTCGTCGCCGTCACGCTGACCACCCCCGAGGGCCAGGACGAGGTCACGCCGCGGGTGGACGGCCGGTCCGTCAGCGTCTCGGTGCCGGACGACGGCCCCGGCGAGTACCTCGTGTCCTACCGGCTGACTCCCGGCCCCGCCGAGGGCGAGACGGTCTTCACCGTCCTCGCACCCGGGGAGAGCGCCCCGGCCGAGCAGCGTGCGTCGATCTGGTGGTTCGTCACCGGCGCGGGCCTGCTCGTCCTCCTGGTGCTGGTGCTCGTGCGCACCCTGCGGGGACTGCGCCGGGAGTAGGTACTGCGCCGGGAGCAGCCGCACCCGTCAAGCCCGCGCCGCGGCACGCCGATGACCACAGGGTGTCGAGACCACGGCAACCACCAGGGCGCAGCCTGCTGGGCGAGCTGGCCACCACCCACCGCCTCGTGCTGGCCTCCCTCAGCAGCCTGCTCCTGCTGACGACGCTGTGCTCGGCGTACCTGCTCGTCGTCACCCAACCGGCCGTGGACCGGCTCACCGAGACCACCCGGCAGGTCCGCACGAACCACCAGGCGATGCTCGACCAGGAGACCGGCCTGCGGGCCTGGTTGGCCACCGGCGACGAGGCCTACCTCGAACCGTTCCGCCGCGGTCGCGTGGCCGGGGAGCGGTCCCGTGAGGCGCTCGTGGCGCAGGCCGAGGTCAGCGGCCCGCTGCAGCCCTCCGTCGTGGCCGAGGTCGTCGACCTCGTCCTCGCGGCGCAGCAGTGGCAGGACTGGGCGGACGAGGTGCTCGCCGGGGGGCCCGTCACCGCGGACCCCGAGCGGCTCGGGACGGTGCTGGCCGACGGCAGGACCCGGTTCGACGACTACCGCGGAACCTCCGGGGTCGTCACCGGCGCCGTCGTCGCCCACCGCGACGACGCCCTCCAGCGGCAGCGGACGGCGCTCGCGGTCACCACCGTCGCCTACCTGGTCACCTTCGCCGCCGCCGTGGCGCTCGTCGTCCGGCGCCGAAGGAACCTCGTACGGGCCGTGGAGGGACCGGTCGAGGTGCTCCTGGGGACCATCGACGCGCTGCGAGGTGGGGACCTCACCGCCCAGGCGGCGCCCAGCGGGGTGCGGGAGCTGGACGCCGTCGGGGTCGCGCTGTCCGGGCTCGCCGGAGGCCTGCGTCGTGCGGGCGAGGAGCAGCTCGTCCGGGAGCAGCGCACCCAGGCGCTCGTGCAGCGCCTGGAGACCGTCGTGCGGGTCACGCGCGAGGTCTCCGGCAGCCTCAGCGTCCGCTACGTGACGGAGTCGGTCGCCTCGGCGGCTGCCGAGCTGACCGGCGCACGGGCCACCTTGTGGCTGCCGGGCCAGGACGGCCGGCTGCGCGCCGTGCGCCGCAGCGACGACCCGCACGGCAACGTGCCGCCATCCGAGCTGGCGCCGCCCGAGGTCGTCGCCCGCGCCGCCGCCGACGCCCGCGCAGGGGGCACCGCTGACACGCGCGCGTACCCGCTGGTGCTGGCCGGGATGGTCGTCGGCGTCCTCGAGGTCGCCGACGCCCGGCCCGACCCGGACGCCGAGCAGGTCCTCGAGGCGCTGCTGTCGTCTGCCGCCGGCGCTCTGGAGTCCGCCCGCCTGCACAGCGAGACCCGCGAGCTCGCGGAGGTCGACGCACTCACCCAGCTCGCCAACCGCCGCCGCCTGGAGACGGACCTGGCCTCCGAGTGGGACCGCTGCCGTCGCTACGAGCGGCCGCTCAGCGTCGTCATGGTCGACCTCGACCACTTCAAGCGCCTCAACGACACCGAGGGCCACGCGGTCGGGGACGTGGCCCTGCGCGCGGTGGCCGCGACCATCGCCGCCGCGCTGCGGTCGACGGACACCGCGTACCGGTACGGAGGCGAGGAGATCGTCGTGCTGCTGCGGGAGACGCCGCTCGACGAGGCGGTGCTCGTCGCCGAGCGGCTCCGCGCCGCCGTGGCCGGCACCCCGCTGCTCGGCACGTCGACGACGGTGACCGCGTCGCTCGGGGTCGCGACGCTGGCCGACGGGATGCTCGACGCGCGTGACCTCGTCGCGGCGGCGGACGCCGCCCTCTACACCGCCAAGCGGCAGGGTCGGGACCGGGTGGTGGCCGCCACGGCACTCACCACCACCTGAGCCGACGACACCCCGACCGGTGCGGGCCCCCACCCGCACCACCGGGGGGGAACACGGGGGCCCGGGGCCGCCGTCCCGGCGCACGTACGGTGTCCCCATGACCGCCGTGAGCCCGCCGCGGGAGCCCGCGACGGAGCCCGTCGCCGACTGGCGACGCCCCACCGCCCTTGCACTGTCCGCCGGGTCGCTGCTCGTCGCCCTCGTGGCCGGCCTGCTGTACACCGGAGCCGCCGCGCCGTTCGCGCTGCAGGACCCCGGCCCGTTGGTCCGGTGGGGGCTCCCGATCGCCCGGGCCGCCCAGGACGTCGGCGGGGTGATCGCCCTCGGGGCGCTGCTGCTCGCCGCGACCGCCGTCCCCGCCGGGTCGCGCGCGTTCCGGCGCGCCGCGGGCGTCGGGGCGGTCGCGGCGGCGGTGTGGACGGTCGCCGCCACGGTCGCGCTGCTGCTGACCTTCGCCCTGTCCGTCGGGGCGCCGTTGACCGACCCGCGGATCGGTGAGCAGCTGTCGGCGTTCCTGCTCGACCTGGAGCTGACCCGCAACCTCCTCATCGGCGTCCTGCTCGCCGCCGCGACCGCCACCTGCGCGTTCGGCGTCCGGACCCCCACCGGTGCGGGGCTGACCGCCGCGCTCGCGGCGGCCGCCTGGTTCCCCGTCGCCCTGACCGGCCACGCCTCCGGCAACGCCGACCACGAGACCGCCGTCTCCGGGTGGTGGCTGCACGTCCTCGGCGTCGCCGTCTGGCTCGGTGGCCTGGTCACCCTCGCGCTGCTGCGCGGCCGGCTCGGGACGGCGCTGCCGGACGTCGCTGCCCGGTACTCCACGCTCGCCGGCGTCGGGTTCGTGCTCGTCGTGGTGTCCGGGGCGGTCAACGGGTGGCTGCGGCTGAACGCCCCGTCGGACCTCCTCGACGGCTACGGCCTGCTGCTCCTGCTCAAGGTCGCCGGGACCCTCGCCCTGGGCGCGGCGGGCTGGTGGCACCGGCGCAGCACCCTGCGGGCGCTCACGGGACCGGCGGCGGACGACGCCACCCGCGGCCGGCCGTTCTGGCGGTTGCTCGGCGGCGAGCTGGTCCTCTTCGGCGCGGTCTCAGGACTGGCCGTGGCGCTCAGCCGCTCCGACCCGCCGAACCCCGTCGACGAGGCACCGCCCGCGCTGACCCCGGCGCAGGTCCTCACCGGTGAACCGCTGCCGCCGCCGTTCGACGCCGGCCGGCTGCTCGACGTCTGGCGCCCCGACGTCCTGTGGGTGCTCGTCGCCCTCGGCCTCGCCGTCGCCTACGCCGCGGGCGTGCGCCGCCTCCGGGCGCGCGGCGACTCCTGGCCGCTGCACCGGACCCTGTTGTGGCTGCTCGGCTGCGCGGCGCTGCTGTGGGTCACCTCAGGGGCGCTCGCCGAGTACGGGCGGGTGCTGTTCAGCCTGCACATGGTGCAGCACATGGCCCTGTCGATGGTCGTGCCGCCGCTGCTGGTGTTCGGCGCCCCCGTCACCCTCGCGATGCGCGCGCTGCCGCGGCGCCGGGACGGCTCGAAGGGCCCGCGGGAGTGGCTGACCTGGGCGATCGAGACGCCGTGGGCGCGGTTCGTGTCCCACCCCGTCGTGGCCGCGGTCGTGTTCGCCGGCAGCATCGTCGTCTTCTACTTCTCGCCGCTGTTCGGCCTGGCCCTGAGCACCCACCTCGGGCACGAGCTGATGATGGTGCACTTCCTGCTCGCCGGGTACCTGTTCGCCCAGGCGCTCGTCGGTGTCGACCCGGGTCCGAACCGGTCCGGCTACCCCCTGCGGCTGGTGCTGCTGTTCGCGACCATGGCGTTCCACGCGTTCTTCGGGGTCACCCTCGTCACCGGCGAGACCCTGCTGGAGGCCACGTGGTTCTCCACCCTCGGCTGGGGGTACGACGCGCTCGCCGACCAGCGCACCGGCGGTGAGATCGCCTGGGGCATCGGGGAGGTGCCGACGATCCTGCTGGCGATGGTGCTCGTCGCCCAGTGGGTGCGCAGCGACGACCGGGAGACCCGCCGCAGCGACCGGGCCGCCGACCGGGACGACGACGCCGAGCTCAAGGCGTACAACGCCATGCTGCAGCGGATGGGCGAGCGCTCCTCCGGCTCCTGACCCGGCCGCTCACCCACCCCACCTGCCCACTCATCCCACCACCCCCCATCCCACCACCCCCCATCCCACCCACCCGCAAGATCGTCAGACGCTCCTGGTCGTGATAGCGACCATCAACGTCTGACGATCTTGATGGGTGATGGGTGATGGGTGATGGGTGATGGGTGCGGGGGTGCGGGGGTGCGGGGGTGCGGGGGTGCGGGGGTGCGGGGGTGCGGGGGTGCGGGTGCGCGGGTGCGCGGGTGCGCGGGTGCGCGGTGGCCCGGACGGCGGGCGCTAGCGTCCGTGCCGTGCGCGCCGACGTCCTGGTCCCCCTGGAGCTGGAGTCGGCGGCCCTCGCGGGGGCGATGGCCGCGCTGACGCCGCAGCAGCGGCACCGGCCGACCGGCTGCGCCCCCTGGGACGTCAGCCAGCTGTTCGGGCACGTGCACGTGGTGCTCGCCTGGCTGCCGGGCATGCTCGACGCGGACGTCGACCGGCCGGCGACGGTGAGCGCAGCCGGCTACTACCGCGCGGACGGGCGCTTCTCTCCGGCGACCGACGAGCAGAGGATCCGTCTGGCGACCGACCACGCGGCACGGTTCGACGACGCCCGGTCCCAGGCGGCGGCGTTCACGAGCCTGGTCGAGCAGGTCGTCCACCGGGCCGCGGCGGAACCGGCCGACCGGGTCGTCGTCACCCGGCACGGCGACGCGATGCTCCTGGACGACTTCCTCGTGACCAGGGTCCTCGAGGTGGCCGTCCACGGCCTCGACCTCGCCGCCGCCCTGGACCACGACCCGTGGCTGACTCCCACGGCCGGTGCCCTCCTGCGGCGCTTCCTCCTGCCGTCCGCGACCGACCCCGTGCCGCACCTGGACGACGCCGCGCTGCTGGCCGGCCTCACCGGTCGTCGCGCCCTCGCCTCGGCGGACCGCGACGCGATCGACCGGGCAGGCGGCCCGCGGCTGCACCTCGGTCGACCCTTCGGCTGACCCTTCGCCTGCCCCTTCGCGTGAACTGATCGTCAGACCGAGCTGGGGGCTATCACCCCCAACCACGTATGACGATCAGTCACACACGGGAGGACGGTCAGGCGGGCGGCAGGGCACCCACCGCGGCGACCGGTCCGCAGCCGCGCTCGCACACCCACCACGGGTCGGCGCCCATCGACGGCTCGACCTGCAGCGGCTCCTCGGAGTGCTCGGCGCACACGGGCCAGCGGCCCTCGGTCTCGATCAGCCGGTCCTGGACGTCCTGCGCGACCTGCCCGGCGACGAACGCGGCACCCTCGGGCCACTGCTCCACCCACCAGCGGCGGTGCGCGACGACGTCCTCGACCACGTCGACGAGCGAGGCGACGTCCGCTCCCCGCGCCGCCAGGTCGTGCAGCACCATCGCCCGCGCCTGCAGGAGCGCCGCGTCGACGTCGTCCACCACGACGCCATCGTCGCACCGCCCTACCGGCGCCCCGCAGCACCGCGCCGCGCGTGACGGTCTGGTAGGACAAGACGGTGACCGACACCACCTCCCCGAAGGCCGACGAGGCCAAGCCCTTCCGTCCCGACCCGGACGCCCCCACGCCCTTCCACGACCTCGACGCGTTCGTCACCCTCCCGCGCGTCGGCGGGCTCGTGATGTCCCCGGACGGCGAGCGGCTCGTCGTCCCCGTCGCCACCGTCGACCAGAAGAAGGCCCGGTACGTCACGGCCCTGTGGGAGGTCGACCCGGCGGGTCGTGAGCCGGCCCGCCGGCTGACCCGCGGCGCGGGCGGCGAGACGAGCGCCGCGTTCACCCCGGACGGCGACCTGCTGTTCTCCGCGAAGCGCCCCGGTGAGGACGACGAGGACGCACCGCCCGCGCTGTGGCTGCTGCCGCGCCGGGGCGGCGAGGCGCGCGTCGTCGCCACCCGCCCTGGCGGCCTGGGCGGCGTCACCGTCGCCCGCGGGTCCGGGACCGTCGTCCTCGGCTCGTCGACCCTGCCGACCGCGGCGAAGGGCGACGACGACAAGGACGCGCGCCAGGCCCGCAAGGACGCCGGGGTCGACGCGATCCTGCACGACGGGTACCCCGTCCGGTTCTGGGACCACGACCTCGGCCCCGACCGGCAGCGCCTGCTCGTCGGGGCCGTCGGCGACCTGACCGACGCGGCGCCCGGCGCGGACGACCCGCGGATGGACCTGCGGGACCTGACCGGGCACGTCGGTTCGGCGCTCAGCCACGAGGTGTCCTGGGACGTCGCGCCCGACGGCTCGACCGTCGTCACCGCGTGGGTGGTGCCGCAGGCGAACGCCTCGGAGACCGTCGTCCTCGTCGCGATCGACGTCGCGACCGGCGATCGCCGCACCCTGGCGGCCCACGACGACTACGAGTTCGAGAACCCGAAGGTCAGCCCGGACGGCACCCAGGTGGCCCTGACGCGGTGGCGCCGGTCGACCCCGGACAGCCCGCCGGACATCGACCTGGCCGTCGTCCCCCTCGCCGGCGGTGACGTCCGCGTGCTCACCGGGGGTTGGGACCGCTGGCCCGGCCAGCTCGAGTGGACGCCGGACGGCTCGGCGCTCGTCGTCACCGCCGACTCCGACGGCCGCGGGCCGCTGTTCCGCGTCGACGCGACGAGCGGCGAGGTCACGGCGCTGACGGACGACGACTGGACGTACGCGTCGCCGCAGGTGTCGCCGGACGGTCGCTGGGTGTACGCGCTGCGCTCGTCGTACGCGGCGCCGCTTCACCCGGTCCGGGTCGCGCTGGACGGCAGCGGGGTGACCGAGCTGCGCTCGCCGGTGGAGGCGCCGCCGCTGCCCGGGCGGCTGACGGAGGTGACGACCACGGCGGACGACGGGACGCCGGTCCGCGGGTGGCTCGCGCTGCCCGAGGGCGCGTCCGCCGAGGCCCCCGCGCCGCTGCTGCTGTGGATCCACGGCGGGCCGCTCGGTTCGTGGAACGCGTGGACGTGGCGGTGGTGCCCGTGGGTGATGGTGGCCCGCGGGTACGCGGTGCTGCTGCCCGACCCGGCGCTGTCCACCGGGTACGGCCTGGACTTCGTCGCCCGCGGGTGGGGGGCGTGGGGCAAGGCCCCGTACACCGACCTGATGGCGATCACGGACGCCGCCGTCGAGCGGCCCGAGGTCGACGCCGACCGCACGGCCGCGATGGGCGGGTCGTTCGGTGGGTACATGGCGAACTGGGTGGCCGGCCACACCGACCGGTTCCAGGCGATCGTCACCCACGCCAGCCTGTGGGCGCTGGACCAGTTCGGGCCCACGACGGACTCCGCGTACTACTGGACGCGCGAGATGACGCCGGAGATGGCGCGGGAGAACTCGCCGCACCTGCACGCCGACGCGATCGTCACCCCGATGCTCGTCGTCCACGGCGACAAGGACTACCGGGTGCCGATAGGCGAGGGTCTGCGGCTGTGGTGGGACCTGACGTCCCGGTCGAAGGACCCGGAGGGGAGGACCGACCACCGGTTCCTGTACTTCCCGGAGGAGAACCACTGGATCCTCACGCCGGGCAACGCGCGGGTCTGGTACGCCACGGTGCTGGCGTTCCTCGCGCAGCACGTGCTCGGTGAGGAGTGGCAGCAGCCCGACCTGCTCGGCTGACCGCGCGTGAGCCGGCCCGGTGACCTGGACCCGATCCGGTCACCGGGCCGCTGCGCGCTGGGTACCCTCGACGCCCGTGACGGCCGTCGAGGAGCGGGAGGGCACCCGCGAGCACCGGTGGAGCCAGCGGCTCGCCGTCCCCGTGCTCGTCGCGGCGCTCGCGTCGGTCCCGGCGGTCTTCCTGACGCTGCTGGACGACCCGTACTCGACGGTCGGCACGGTCGTGAACTGGCTGAGCGGGGCGGTCCTCACCGCGGAGACGGTGGTCCTGCTGCTCGTCGCGGAGGACAAGCGGGCGTGGCTGCGCCGGCACCTGTGGCTGATCCTGCTGACGCTCGGCGTCCTCGTCGCGGTGGTCCTCGCGCTCGGACCGGCGCAGCTGCTGCGGCTCGTGCGTGCCGTCGGGGCGCTGCGCGTCGTCCGCGCCGGGCGGATCGTCAAGGCGGCCCGGATCCTGAGCCGGCGGATGGGTCTGACCGGGCGGTGGACGCACGTGCTGTCCGGGGCGGTGGGCGTGCTCGTCGCCAGTTTCGTCGCCGTCCTGCTCAGCGACCCGACGTCGTCCACGAGGTCGTTCGTCGAGGACTGGCTCGGAGCCAACCCGGCGGTCCTCGTCTCGCTCGTCGTCCTCGCCGGGGCGCTGCTCGGTGGGGCGACGTACGTCGTCCTGCGCGACCGGGGCGAGTCGCCCCCGCCTGCCTGACCGCTGCCCGGCCCGTTCAGGCCAGAGGCAGGTCCGAGCCGACCCCGCTGGCGTCGTCGTGGACGGCGACGACGACGGCCTCGGGTGAGCCGGCGTCCGGCTGCGGACCGTCGACGGCGAGCAGCCGGCACGTCGCGTACCCGGTGCGCGCGGTGTCGTAGCGGGTCAACCAGCGCGCGAAGGCCTGCTCGGTGGCGTCGTCCGGGGCCGGCCAGTGCCGCCGGGGTGAGGTCAGCCCGATCCGCCACGGCTTCGGTGTCAGCCGCGCTCGGTAGGAGCCGTGCGCCCCGCACAACGCCACGTAGACCCGGTCGGTGCCGAGGTCGGCGAGCACCTGCTCGGACAGCTCCGACCCGGGGACGGCACCGGACCCGGTGACGAGCACCCGCAGGCCGGCGGCCGTCCGGTACGTGCGCACCCCCAGCTCGGGGTGCGAGCGGGCCCACCGGCGGACGTCGTCCAGCGCCTCGCGCTCCAGGTCAGCCACCGGTTCCTGCGGTCGGGCGTCGCCGAGCCGGCGCCTCACCCGCGACCACAGCGACGGGCGGGGTGGCGCGAGGTCACGGTCGACGTCCGCGACGAGCACCCGGTCGGTGGTCAGCACCATCGCGCCGTACCGGTTGCGGGTCACGTACGCGACGACGTCGCCGCCCACCTCGACGGTGCGCAGGACCTCCTCGCGCGGCGGCGTCCGCGGGTAGTAGTCGTCGCGGCCGCCCGCACCGACGGTCCCCTGGCGCACGCGCTCGAGCACCACGCGCAGCCGCTCGGCGGCCACCTGGGCGGCGTCCGCAGCCGACTCGGACGACCACCCCCACACGCGCAGCCGCCACGGACGGCCCCGCGGGTCGACGTCCTCACCGTCGGCGCTCACCCAGAACCGCGGGACCCGCACGCTCCGCCCCTCCCGCGCGGGGACCGCCCCCGCTCTAGATTCGACCCTATGGGCGTGCGCTGGGGGTTCCTGGGGACCGGGTCGATCGCGAGCACCGTCGCCGGGGACCTCGCGCTGACCCCGGGCGCGGAGGCGTACGCGGTCGCGTCGCGTGACGGCTCGCGCGCGGAGCGCTTCGCCGACCAGCACGGATTCGGCCGCGCCTACGCCGGGTACGACGCGCTGCTCGCCGACCCCGACGTGGACGTCGTCTACGTCGCGACCCCGCACGGGCAGCACCACCGCGACGTCTCCGCGTGCCTGGACGCCGGCAAGCCGGTGCTGGTGGAGAAGGCGTTCACCGTGTCCGCGGCCGCCGCCCGCGACCTCGTGCAGCGCGCGCGGGACCGGCGGCTGTTCGTGATGGAGGCGATGTGGACGCGCTTCCAGCCGCTCGTCGTCGAGCTGCGCCGGCTGGCGGCGGACGGCGCGATCGGCCAGGTCCGGACCGTGCACGCCGACCTCGGCTTCGTCGGCCCGCAGGACCGCGGTCACCGGCTGTGGGACCCGGCGCAGGGCGGCGGCGCCCTCCTCGACCTGGGCGTGTACCCGGTGTCGTTCGCGCAGATGCTGCTCGGGGCGCCGACGTCCGTCGCCGTCCACGGAGCCCTGGGGGACACGGGCGTCGACGCCGAGGTGGGGCTGCTGCTCGGCTGGGACGACGGCGCGTCGGCGCTGCTGTCGTGCACCCTGACCGCGACCCCGTTCGCCGGTGCGCGGATCGTCGGCACCCACGGCCGGATCGACCTGGAGGAGCCGTTCCACCACACCGGGTCGCTGACGCTGCACCGCCCCGACGTGGACGCCGAGGTCGTGACCCGCGGGTACACGGGCCGCGGGTACGTGCACCAGCTCGAGGAGGTGCAGCGCTGCCTCGCCGAGGGCCTGACGGAGAGCCCGGTGATGCCGCTGGACGACACCCTCGCCGTGATGGACGTCCTCGACGGCGCCCTGGAGCACCTCGGCGCCGTCCACGTCGACGAGGGGTTCACCCCACCCACCCCCTCCCCGTGATCTTGCAGATCTCCCAGTCCGGTGATCATGCACTTGTGCTCGCTCGCGCCACTGCGGTCCAGACGGCAGAGTGACCGCCATGGCGGGGACCGCGGACGAGTGGGACGTCGACGGCACGCCCGTGCGCGTGACCAACCTGGAGAAGGTCTACTTCCCCGAGCTCGGCGCGGACGCCGGCACCAAGGGGCACCTCGTCGGCTACTACCGTGCCGTGGCCGAGATCGGTGCGATCGTCGCCGCGCTGCGGAACCGGCCGACGTACCTGCAGCGCTTCCCTGACGGGATCACCGGCGAGGAGATCTACCAGAAGCGCGTCCCGAGGCACGCGCCCGAGTACGTCGGGACCTGCCGGGTGTCGTTCCCGTCCGGGCGGCACGCGGACGCGCTGCGCGTCCAGGGCCCGGCCGAGGTCGTGTGGGCGGCGAACTCCGGCGCCGTGACGTTCCACCCGTGGCCGTCCCGGTGCGACGACACCGAGCACCCCGACGAGCTGCGGATCGACCTCGACCCCCAGCCGGGCACCGGGTTCGCCGAGGCGCGCTCGCTCGCGCTGGACGTCGTCCGGCCGCTGCTCGACGAGCTCGGCTACGCCGGGTACCCCAAGACCAGCGGCGGGCGCGGCGTCCACGTGTACGTGCGGCTCGAACGCCGGTGGGGTCAGCGCGAGATCCGCCGCGCTGCCCTGGCGTTCGCGCGCGAGTGCGAGCGGCGCGCGGGCGACCGCGTCACCACGGCGTGGTGGAAGAAGGACCGCACCGGCGGCATCTTCGTCGACTACAACCAGAACGCCCGCGACCGCACCATCGCCTCGGCGTACTCGGTGCGCCGGACCCCGCGCGCCACCGTGTCGTGCCCGCTCACCTGGGACGAGCTCGTGGACGCCGACCCGGACGACCTGACGATGGCGACCGTCCCCGGGCTGCTCGCCGAGCGCGGCGACCCGATGGCGACCCTGGACGACGTCGCGCACGACCTGACGCCTCTGCTGGAGCGCGCGGACCGGGACGAGACCGAGGGTCTGGAGGACCCGGGCGACCAGGCGTGACGCCCGGTGCGCGGTCCCGCCGACCGGGGGACCCAGCCCTGTGGACGAGTTCGGTGGGGTGGTCGGGTCGTAGGTAGGGTCTGGCGCCGTCGGGGGGCGAACGTCCCCCGGTGCGCCGCGGGGACCCGGCGGCGCGGGACGACACCAGGGGACGCACCGTGGCCGACCAGGCACCCGACGCTCGCACGTACCGACTCCGGCGCCTCGCCGCCGTCACCGGCCTCGCCCTGGCGCTGCCGGCGCTGGCCGGCTGCAGCCTGGTGGGTGGGGGCGACGAGGGCTCCGGTGGGTCCGGGTCCGTGCCCGCGGTCGAGCTCGCGGAGGACGGCACCGTCGCGGACAGCGTCGCCACGGTCTCGCGCCCGATCGGCGACTACGACGTGACCGTGGACGTGCTGCGGCTGCACCGGTTCGACGAGGCGACCCGCCTGGAGCTGGCGATCACCCCGCGCAGCCGCGGCGCGGACCGACCGTTCAACCGGAACTTCTTCTCCGCCAACGGCTACAGCGGCCAGGCCGACGGCATCTACCTGCTGGACACCGCGAACCTCAAGCAGTACCCGGTGCTGCGCGTCTCCGACGAGGAGTGCGTCTGCTCGGCCGTCGCGGACGACTTCGAGCTCGGCAAGGCCACCGTGCTGTTCGCGGACTTCCCGGCCGTCCCGGAGGACGTCTCCGACCTGACGGTCGTCCTGCCGCGCACCGGCCCGCTGGCCGGTGTCGAGGTGACGTCGTGACCCGCTCCATGGGGCGGCGCGGCACGGTCCTGGGCGCGGTCGCAGCCCTCGCCCTCGTCGGCGTGCTGCCGGCGACCGCGACCCCCACAGAGGAGCCGGTGACCTGGCCCGCCCCGGGGGAGCGCGCGCAGGACGCCCAGCCGCGGGACGTCTCCGGCGCGCCGGTCGACGTCCAGCTCGTCCGCGACCCGCTCGACGTGGTCGAGGAGGACGCCGAGGCCGGTGCGACGGCCAGCTTCACGGTCTCGGCGGACGTCCTCTTCGAGTCGGGGGAGGACACGCTCGGCACCGCGGCGCAGGAGGCGCTCGACAACCTCGTCACCGCGCTGAAGGACGCCGGGGTCGCCGGTCCGGCCGTCGTCGCCGGGCACACCGACGACGTGGGCGAGGACGCGCCGAACCTCGAGCTGTCGCAGCGCCGCGCGCAGACGGTGACGACGTGGCTGGAGCCGAAGCTCGGCAACACCGGCATCACGTTGACGCCTCAGGGCCTCGGCGAGTCCCAGCCGCTCGTCGCGAACGAGGACGACGCCTCGCGGGCGCGCAACCGCCGTGTCAGCGTGGTCTTCACGACCGCGCAGGAGGACCGGTCCGAGGAGCGGCGCCCCTCCGACATCGCCGTCGGGCCGTTCGACCCCGCACCGGACGCCCCCGCCACGGGTGGACCGGACGACAGCATCGTGGGCACGCAGCGCTCCATCCCCACCGACGACGGCGACGTGACCATCCGCCTGGACGTCACGCGGGCCGACGTCGTCGGCGGGCTGCTCGCCGTCGAGACCCGCGCGCGGCTGGTCGCCGGACCGAAGGACTCGTTCTCCGGGTACGGCGGGCTGTTCAGTGGCGTCACCCACGAGGACTCCGTCGCCCCGACGGTGCTGTACGACGTGGACAACGGTCAGCAGCTGAGGCCGGTCCTGAACGCCGAGGGCACCGTGCTGGCCGGGGACGTGTCCGGCTCCCTCGACGAGGGGGCCGAGCGGCTGGGCTGGCTGCTCTTCCCGCTCCCCGACGCCGTCGAGGGCGTCGTCCCGCTGTACGTGCCGGCATTCGGCGTGCTGACCGTCCCCGTCACCCGCTGACGGCCGGTCCGTCGGCCAGCAGGGTCGGCATGGCCGCCGCGAGGCGCTGCCAGACCTGGGGTGGCGCGGCGAAGTCCGGCGCGGTCCGGTAGACCTCCGCGACGGCCGTCGCGGTGTCGAGCTCGCGGGCCGCGACCTCCAGGGTGGTCGTCTCGATGGGCAGCGTCACGCCCGCGTGCCGGGCCCATCGCGGGTCGTCCCGGTCCAGCAGGCCGACGTCGATGCTGGTGCGCACGAGGCGGTCGCAGCGGCACGGGTTCGCCTCCGCGACGAGGCCGCACCGGTTCGCCATCAAGGTGCGCATCGTCGTCCGCGCCCTCGACAGGCGCTGCCGGAACGCCGCCCGGCTCACCTGGCAGATCTCGGCGCCCTCGGCGTCCGTGAAGCGCATCAGGTCACCGAGGAGGTACGCGACCCGCTGGTCGCGGGTCAGGCACAGCAGCATCCCGTACGTGCACGACAGCCGGACGTCGGCGCACAGCTCCTCGTACTCGGCCGTGCTCGCGGGCTCCCACGCCGGGTCCGAGGCATGCGTGTCGACGAACGCCGCGAACGCCTCCGGCCCGGCGACGGACCGCTCGGTCGCGCGCCGGGCGGTCCGGCCGAGCTGACGGACGGCGACCGTGTACGCCCACGTGGTGAACCGGGACCGTCCCTCGAACGACCCCAGCCGCGTCACCAGCGACACCATCACCTCCTGGCAGGCGTCCTCGGCGTCGGCGGGGTTGCCGCAGAACCTCAGCGCCAGGTGGTACATCGGGTCCTGCACGGCCCGGCAGAGCGCCTCCAGGGCGTCCCGGTCGCCCTCCCGGGCCGCCAGCGCCAACGCGGTCACCTCGTCGAGGTCACGGTCGGCTCGGTCGGTCGGGTACGTCGGGTCGGTACGGGGGGTGGGGTCGGTAGGGACGGGTGCCGAGCTCATCTGCGCTCCTGACGGGGGGTCGGGACGGCGGGTGGGCGCGGCGGTACGCCGCGCCCACCCGTGGGTTCAGCGGGCCGCGGGCTCCGGCGAGCCGACCGGCACCGTGTGCAGCATGAGGACGGACGACATGTCGATCGCGGCGAGGAAGCTCGCGACCGGCTCCGCCGCGCCGATCGCCGCGGCGGCCGCCTCGGCGTCCTGCCGGCTGGCCCAGGTGATCTGGTCCACCCACCGGTCGCCTGCCGCGTCGTGGGACAGGACCCGTCCGAGGAAGCCGGGCTGGTTGCGGATCCACTCCTCGGCGTCCTGCGCCACGGTCTGCATCTGCTCGTGGCTCACGCCGTCGGCGGCCTGGAACACCACGATCTCCTGCACCTGCTGCGTCTGCGTCATCTGCGTGTCTCCTGTGGTCACGGGCTCGCGCCCGGCGCCGGCACTCGCCGGCACACAGGTTGAGAGGCACCTCGGGGGCGGAGTGTGACAGCCGGATCCGGACCGTTTCCGCGGTGGGACAGAATGCGGGCGTGACCTCCCCGACGCCGTCCACCCGGACCGCTCGCGTCCGCGCCCCCGAGCTCGCGGGCCGCGGCTGGCTCAACACCGGTGGTGAGGCCCTCACGCTCGCCGGGCTGCGGGGCCGCTTCGTCCTGCTGGACTTCTGGACGTTCTGCTGCGTCAACTGCCTGCACGTCCTCGACGAGCTGCGGCCGCTCGAGGAGGCGCTGGCCGACGTCCTCGTGACCATCGGCGTGCACTCCCCGAAGTTCGAGCACGAGGCCGACCCGGACGCGCTCGCCGCCGCCGTCGAGCGGTACGAGGTGCACCACCCGGTCCTCGACGACCCGGAGCTGCGGACCTGGCAGGCGTACGCCGCGCGCGCCTGGCCGACGCTCGTCCTCGTCGACCCCGAGGGCTACGTCGTCGCCCAGCTCTCCGGTGAGGGGCACGTCCACGGGCTGCGGTCGCTGCTGACCGAGCTCGTCGCCGAGCACGAGGCGAAGGGCACGCTGCGCCGCGGCGACGCGCCGTTCGTGCCGCCGCCCGCCCCGGACACCGCGCTGCGGTTCCCCGGCAAGGTCGTCCCGCTGCCCACCGGCACGGTGCTCGTCACCGACACCGCCCACCACCAGCTCGTCGAGCTCGAGGCCGACCTGGTCACCGAGCGGCGCCGGATCGGCTCGGGGGAGCGGGGACTGGTCGACGGGGACGGCGCGACCGCGCGGTTCAGCGAGCCGCAGGGCCTGACGCTGCTGCCCGAGGACGTCGCCGCGCGGGTCGGGTACGACGTCGTGGTCGCCGACTCCGTGAACCACGCCCTGCGCGGCGTCCGGCTGGACGACGGCAGCGTCCGGACCGTCGCCGGCACGGGCACCCAGCTGCGGCGCCGCGAGGGGGGCGGGCCCGCGCTGCAGCAGGACCTGTCGACACCGTGGGACGTGGTCTGGCACAACGGGTCGGAGCAGGGCGAGCCCGCGGACGGCGGCGCGGTGGTCGTGGCGATGGCCGGCGTCCACCAGCTCTGGACGTTCGTCCCCGCGGCCGACCCCGCCGACGGGCTCGTCGCCGTCCTCGCCGGGACGACGGAGGAGGGCCTGCGGGACGGTCCGGCGGAGGAGGCGACCCTCGCCCAGACGTCCGGGCTGCTGAGCGGCGGCGACGGCGTGCTGTGGTTCGTCGACTCGGAGACCTCGGCGCTGCGTCGGCTGTCCCCCGAGCCGGACGGCGGCCAGCGCGTCGACACCGTCGTCGGGACCGGCCTGTTCGACTTCGGTCACGTCGACGGCCCGGTGGGTGACGCCCGGCTGCAGCACCCGCTCGGCTTGTGCGAGCTCCCGGACGGGTCCGTCGCCGTCGCCGACACCTACAACGGGGCGATCCGCCGGTACGACCGCGCGTCCGGCGAGGTCAGCACCGTCGCCGACGGCCTCGCCGAACCGTCCGACGTCGTGGTCGAGCACACCGACGACGGGCCTCTGCTGCTGGTGGTCGAGTCCGCCGCGCACCGGTTGACCCGGGTGCCGGTGCCCGCGGAGGCGCGACACGTCCAGGGCGAGGCGATGCGCACGCAGCGGCCGCCGACCGACGTCGCGCCCGGGCCGCTGCGCCTCGAGGTCGCGTTCACCCCGCCGACCGGGCAGAAGCTCGACGACCGGTGGGGCGACCCCACCCGCCTCGTCGTGTCCGCGACCCCGCCGGAGCTGCTCACGTCGGGCGCCGGGTCGGCCCAGGGGCTGGTGCGCGAGCTCGTCGTCTCAGCCGGCTCCGGCTCCGGCTCCGACGACGGCGTGGGTGCGGCGGACGGCGTCCTGCACGTCAGCGTCCAGGCCGCGGCCTGCGACGGTGACCCGGTGACCGGCGAGGTGCCCGAGCACGCCGCGTGCCACCTCTACCAGCAGGACTGGGGCATCCCGGTGCGCGTCGTCGAGGGCGGCGCCGACGTCCTGCGCCTGGACCTGCGCGGCGTCTGAGTCGGTCGCCCGTCTCAGCGCTGGCTGGGGCGCAGCTCCTCGAGCTGGGCGTTCAGCGCCGGCTCACGCAGGGTGGGGCCGACCAGCGCGCGCAGCCCACGGGTCACGTCGGCGGCGACGCCCTCACCGGTGAGCGGCCGGCGCTCGGTCACCGGGACGACGCTGCGACCGATGGCGGTCAGCAGGACGAGGGCGAGCGCGATGAACAGCACGGTGGCCATGGGAGCTCCTCCGGTTCGGGGTGGCGGACGTCGGTCCGCTCCACCTCGAGGGTGAACCTCGTCGCGCCATCCGCGAAATGCGCATCGCGCCTCTGCCATACGCTGAGTGCATGGCTGTCGAGCTGAGGGAGCTGCGGGCACTCGTCGCCGTCGCGGACGAGGGCACCTTCACCGACGCGGCCATCGCCCTGGGCACCTCCCAGGCGTCGGTCTCGCGGGCCGTGGCGGGGCTGGAGGACGAGCTCGGGGTGCGCCTCCTGCTGCGGACCAGCCGCGGCGCGACCCCCACGGTGACGGGGCAGCGGGTGCTCGCGCACGCGCGCCGGGTCCTCGACGACGTCGCCGCCGTCCACCGGGTGGTCGCCGGCACCGGCGAGCTGCGGGTCGGGTACGCCTGGGCCGCGCTGGGCCGGCACACCACGGCGGTGCAGCGGCGGTGGTCGGCCGACCACCCGGGGGCGTCGGTCGTCTTCGTGCAGTCCGCCACCGTCAGTGCGGGGCTCGTCGAGGGCGTCGCGGACGTCGCGGTGCTCCGGCGTCCGGTGGAGGACCGTCGGCTGCGCGAGGCCCTGGAGACCGTTCTCGTCGGGGTCGAGCGACGGTACGCCGTCCTCGCCTCGGACCACCGTCTGGGCCGCCGCCGCACGCTCGGCCTGCGCGACCTCCTGGGTGAGGTCGTCGGTGTCGACAGCCGCACGGGCAGCACCACCCCGGACCTGTGGCCCGAGGGCACGGCACCCGCCGCCGTGCGGGAGACCCGCGGGGTCGACGAGCTGCTCAACCTCATCGCCGCCGGCGCCGTCGTCGGCATCACGTCCGAGGCGACGGTCCGCCAGCACCCGCGGCCGGGGATCGTCTACCGCCCGGTCCGTGACGCCGAACCCGTCGCGGTGCACCTGGCCTGGTGGCGCGACGACCCGCCGCCGCGGGTGCGCGAGCTCGTCGGCCTGGTCTGCGAGCTCTACGCGGCCGACGACCCCCGCTGAGGCGTCGTCGACCTCAGGACGGACCTCAGGACGGACCTCAGGACCGCAGGACGACGGCCGCGACGGCGACCGCGCCGCCGTCTCCGGCGACCACCTCGACCCTCAGGTTCCCCGCCCCCGCGCCGGCGGCGGTCACCGTGACCACGGACCCGCCCGAGCCGCCGGCGGGGACCGGGACCTGCACGGCGTGACCCAGGCCGGACACCCGGACGACGCCCGCGACGTCCAGCGCCCCGACGTGCAGGACGAGCGTGCGGGGCGCCGTCAGCGGGGTGTGCACGAGCACCGCCGTCTCGGGACCACCCGCTCGGCCGCGGACCACCAGCCACGACGAGGACGCGTCGGCCGACCGGACCGGCGCGCCGCCGTCCCACGTGGTCCTGAAGGGCCCGGGACGCGTCGACGGCGTCGGGTCACCCGTCTGGTGCGGGCCGCTGAGCGGCTGGTCGCCGTTCGCGCGACGGACCGCGGGCACCCACCCGTCACGGGGTGGCTCCGCGGCGCCGGCGACGAACCAGTCCAGCGCCGGGACGTCGCGCAGGTCGACGTCGTGCGGCGCCCGGACGTCGCGTCGCTCGACGCGCACCGGGCCGGAGACAGCCACGACCGATGAGCCGCCGGGCGACGTCGGCGTCGGCGCGCCGGCTGCGCGCGTCGGGGCCGGCGCAGCCGGTGCGGTCGGCACCCGAGCCGGGTCGGCACCCGGCCCGGTGGTCAGGTCAGCGGTCGGCTCGGCGGTCGGTGGAGTCCGGACCTCCGGTGGCGGCGTGGTGGCGGCGCCGTCGGTGGAGACGGTCCGGCCCGCCGCCGGCCGCAGCGTGTCGGGGCGCAGGTCGGTGACGGTGACGACACCGACCAGCACCGCGACCACGGCCGCGGCCGAGGCGACGGGCACGGCCCACGACCGTCTTCGGCGCGTGCGGACGCCGGCCGGCGGCGGCTCGGGCGAGGGGTGCGGCGCCGACCGCTGCGGGCGTCCGGCGCCCGCGGGCATCCCGTCGCGCACGCGCGCGGTGATGCGGTCGAGGTCCGGCTCGTGCCGGGCCGCCTCCGTCAGCAGCCTGCGGCGCAGGGCGACCTCGTCAGGTCGTCGGTGGCTGTGCGGCACCGCGTCCCCTCCCTCCCGGCTCGTCCGCTCGCGTCCCGGGGCACTCCAGCGAGCTGACGCCCGAGCCGTCGCCGAGGAGCGTGCGCAGCTGCGCGGCACCCTTCGAGGTCTGGCTCTTGACCGTCCCGACGGCCACCCCGAGGGTTCGCGCGACCTCGTCCTCCGGCAGGTCGAAGGCGTACCGCAGCACGACGCACGCCCGTCGCCGGGCGGGCAGCCGGCGCAGCGCGTCCTGCACGTCGACGACCGCCGCGGGGTCGTGCTGGACGGCGGCCGTCGCGTCCCGCTGGAACAGGCGCATCCGGCGCCGCTCCCGGGCCGCGGACCGCACCCTGGACGCCGCCATGTTGACGACCACGCGCCGCAGGTACGCGGTCGGCTGCTCGACGTCGCAGACGGTGTCCCACTGGCGCCACGCCGCCAGCAGGGCGTCCGCGGCGAGGTCGTCGGCGGCGTCCCGGTCCCCGAGCAGCAGGTACGCCAGCCGCGACAGGGAGCCGGCGTGCTCGGTGACGAGGCGTTCGAACGCCTGCGCCCGCCCCGGCGAGCCGTGCTCGGCGGGGCGGGCGGCAGCGTGCGACGGGCCGTGGGGGGCCGGCCGGTCGCGCGGGGGCGCCACGGGGGTCAGGTGGCGCTCACCCGCCGTCCCTGGTGGTGGTGGCACCCGCCGCGCACAGGGCGCCGTCCAGTGCCACGGCGGTCGGGGCGGTGTGCGTCGGGTCGTCGGCGGTGTACCCGATGGTGACGCGCTCGCCACGGTCCAGCGTGCGGTCCCAGTGCGGGGCGGTGGCGACGACGGTGCGTCCCTCCTGGCGGACGTCCGCGTTCCAGCCGCTGTTCAGCCGGGCGCCGGCCGGGAGGGTGAACGTGACGGTCCAGTCGCGGACGGCGGCCCCGTCGTTGCGGACGCCGACCTGGCCCAGGTACCCGCCGGGCCACGTCTGCAGCCCCACCGTGGCGGAGCAGCGCCCGGTGCCCGGGTCCGTCGGGGTGGCCGTCGGCGTTCCCGTCGGCGTTCCCGTCGGTGTCCCCGTCGGCGTGGTCGTGGGTGTCGGGCTGGGGGTGGGCGTGGGGGTCGTCGGGTCGCCCGCGCCGAGCAGGTACGGCTCGAGCAGGGAGTACTTGCGCTGGTCGACGGTGCGCCAGTCGTCGGTGAGCACCCCGCCGGTGTCCCCGGAGTTGGGGTTCCACGACCAGTACGTGAAGTCGGTGCCGGTGGGGCCGGTGCCGAGGTACTCCAGCAGCGTGCGCATCCAGGTGGTGTCGCGCGGGTCCTGCAGGGTCGAGCCGAACTCCCCGACGAGGACGGGGGCGACGTCCTGCGTCTCGAGGTAGCCCCAGGTCCGCTCCCACCGCTCGGGCAGGTTCGCCGGGAACGACGGGTCGTCGAACCACGGCTGCTGGTACACGGACGTGGCGTACTCGTGGGTGGAGTAGACGAGCTTGCTCGGGTCGCTCAGCCGCACCGGCGCGCGCCCGGCGGCGGACAGGTTGCTGCCCCACCAGTGGGCGCAGTCGCCGTCCACGCACTGCACGCCCTCGACGACGACGAGCCAGTCGGGGTTGGCGCGCAGGATCGCCTCGCCGGCGCGCTCCGCGGCCAGGCGCCAGTCCCGCGCGGGGTCGCCGCATCCCCAGCACGCGCTGCCGTGCGGCTCGTTGTGCAGGTCGGCGCCGACGACGGTCGGGTTGCCCCGGTAGCGCTCGGCCAGGGTCACCCAGTCCTCGATCCAACGGGACTCGGGGACCTGCGCGGTGTACCAGAGCTCGGACTGCGCGGCGGACGTCGGCCGGTGCCGGTCCAGCAGCACCCGCAGCCCACGCTCGCCCGCGTAGTCGACGACCTCGTCGAGCACCTCGATCGAGGTCAGGCCGCGCAGCTGCGGGTTGAGGCTCTCGTCGATGCCCGTCGGCATCGTCCCGGGACGCAGGATGTCGTTGGAGTACGGGATGCGCAGGGTGTTGAAGCCGAGGTCGGCGACCTGGTCGATCATGTCGCGGTACCCGCGTGCCCACAGGCCGTGCGGGGCGCGCGTCTCGGTCTCGAAGCCGAACCAGTTGACGCCCGTCATCCGCACGGGGTCGCCGTCGGCGTCGACGAGCTGGGCGCCGCGGGCGCTCCACGGCCCGGTGCCGGTGCTCGTCGAGGCCTGCGCCGGGGCGGCCCCGGTGGCGTCGGACCGGTCGGCGCCGGACCGGTCGGCGGAGGCGGGTGCGAGCAGGCCGGTGGTGATCGCGAGGGCGGCCGTGGCCGCGGTGACCACGGCGGCGGCGAGGGCCGGACGTGGTCGTCGGTCGCGGTGGGTGGGCGTCATGGCGGTCTCCCCGAGTCTGGTGCGTCAGCTGCCTGGGCACGCGTGCTGCATGCAACCAGTCGCCGCCGACGGGCCGGGGGTTGCCTCGTGCGTCGTGACGTGGGTCACTCGGTCAGGCGCGCCGAGGTGCGGCGCGCCCGGCCGGGCCCCAGACTCGGCTGCGACCGGCCCGCCCGGAGGGCCCGGACTGGAGGTAAGTCATGGGTATCGGTGCAGGCATCTTCCTGCTCGTCATCGGAGGCATCATGGCCTTCGGCGTGCGTGACAGCTGGGACGCGCTGGACCTCACCGCCATCGGCTGGATCTGCATGGGCGCGGGTGTGCTCGCGATCGTGCTGGCGCTGGCCATGAACACGCAGCGCTCGAACACCTCGCACACCGAGGTCGTGGAGCGCCGCGACATGGGCAACCCGCCGCCCGCCTGACGCGCGAACCTCGGGGACCGACACGAGGGGCCCCGGACCACGTGGTCCGGGGCCCCTCGTCGTGCGCCCGCAGGGGCGCAGTGGCACCTGCCTGCTCAGGCGGGCTGCTCCGGCTGCGTCAGCACGAAGCCGGCACCGCTGCCGGAGGTGTCGGCGTCCAGCGTGCTGTCGCCGAGGATCTCGGCGGTCTGGGCCTCGACGAAGACACGGGCCTCGCCGGCGTCGATGACCTGGTCGCCGGGCGCGGGCGCCTCGACGAGGGCCATCTCGAGCTGGCCGGGGGTCTGCGCCGGCGCGATCCGCAGCCCGCCCTCGGCGGGCAGCTCGGGGCGCGCGGTGATGTCGCGGACGAGGGTCTGGGCGTTCTCGGTCAGGGTGAGCACGAGGGGCTCCTGTTCTGATCGGGTGTCAGGTCCCTTGCTCCTCCACCGTCGGGGGAGCGGGGGCCAGGGGTCAACCGGAGGGGCCTGGTTCCGCGCGACGCGAACGGGGGAACACCGCAGGATGGGTGACGTGGCAGCCACGAGGGAGCAGCAGCAGCGGATCGCCGACCTGGCCGAGGAGGTCGCCGACCTCGCCGGCCGGCACGACCTGGGCGTCGCGGCGGTGGAGTCGCTGACGGGTGGCGCGGTCTCCAGCGCGCTGAGCGCCGCGCCGTCGTCTGCGCAGTGGTACCGCGGCACGGTCGTGGCGTACTCGCCGCGGGTGAAGTACGAGCTGATGGGTGTACCCGAGGGGCCGGTCGTCACCGAGGAGTGCGCCCGCTGCCTGGTGACGTCGGGCGCGCGGCTGCTCCTCGCCGACGCGGCTGTTGCGGTCACCGGTGTCGGCGGGCCGGACGACGAGGAGGGGCATCCCCCCGGCACCGTGTGGTTCGGGGTCACCGCGGGTCAGGGCGTCAGCGTGACGCTGGAGCACCTGGGGACCGACGCGTCCGACGGGTCCGAGCGCGACCCGGAGGAGATCGTGCACGTCACCACCATCAGGGCGCTGGAGCTGCTGGTCGACGCCCTGCGGGCGCTCGGCGCGGACTGACCGGGGCGACCAGCGGGCCGGCGGGGCGCCCCGCGGTTCAGCCCAGCTGCAGCGAGCGCTTGGACAGCCCGTACCAGTAGCCCTCGATGACCGACCGGACGTCGGTGTCGTCCATCGCGGCGCCGAGCGTCACGAACAGGGGAGCGAAGTGCTCGGTGCGCGGGTGCGCGATCCGAGCGGCGGGGGCCTTGACCAGGAAGTCGACGAGGGCGTCGACGTCCTTGCGCTCGACGGCCTCGCGGACCCAGTGGTCGAACTCCGCCGACCAGGTCGGCGCGGGGCCGTCGGGCCCGTGCTCCCAGCTCATCTCGCGCAGGTTGTGGGTCGTGAACCCGCTGCCCATCACGAGCACGCCCTGGTCGCGCAGTGGCGCGAGCCGGCGGCCGACGTCGAGCAGCTTCACGGGGTCGAGCGTCGGCATGGAGACCTGCAGCACCGGGACGTCCGCCTCCGGGTACATCTCGACCAGCGGGACGTACGCACCGTGGTCGAGACCCCGGTCGGGGACGTCGGCCACGGGCGTGTCCGGACCGGCCAGCAGGGCCCGGACGTCGGCCGCCAGCTGCGGGGCACCGGGCGCCGGGTAGCGCACCTGGTAGTAGCGCTCGGGGAAGCCCCAGAAGTCGTAGGTCAGCGGCACGGTCCGGGTGGCGCCGATCGCCAGCGGCGCCTCCTCCCAGTGCGCGGACACGACGAGCACGGCCTCGGGGCGGGGGAGGGCCGCGGCCCAGTCGGCGAGCTCGGTCGTCCACCGCGCGTCGTCCGCCAGGGGCGGCGCGCCGTGGCTGAGGTAGACGGACGGCATGCGGGTGGCGGTCGGGGTCATGTACCCAGGGTAGGAAAGAAAACTTGAATGTTCAAGTAATCACCGCGAGGGGGCCAGCTCCTCGACCGCGTCGGCGATCTCGCGCACCGCACCGGCCACGGTCCGGCCGCCCTCGTCCGCGGCGGCGGAGGCCTCCTGCTGACGCCGGACGGCCTCGGCGATGGCCGACTGCAGCGCGTCGATCTGCCGGATGACCTCCGCGCTGCGGTCCATCACGCCCGCGGTCGAGCGGGTGCGGTCCTCGATCGTCGCGGCCATCTCGGTGATCTGGGCGGTGGCGCGCGCCGTCTGGGTCGCGAGCTCCTTGACCTCGCCGGCGACGACGGCGAAACCGCGACCGGCGTCACCGGCGCGGGCCGCCTCGATGGTCGCGTTCAGCGCGAGCAGGTTCGTCTGCTCGGCGATGGCCGTGACCACCCGGACGACGTCGGCGATCCGGCGGCCCTGCGTACCGAGCTGGTCGACCTCCTCGCGCGTGCGGTCCACCAGCGTCACCGCCTCCCGGGCGGTGCTGGCCGCCGCTGCCGCGTTGCGGCTGACCTCGCCGAGCGACTCGGCCGTGGCGCTGGACGCCTGCGCCGCCGCCTCGACGCCCTGCCGCACCTCGCCCACGGCGTCCCGCAGCCTCGCGAGCTGGACGTCGAGGGCCTCCCGCTCCCGCACGCTGCGCTCGAGCGCGTCCGCCTG
The DNA here is from genome assembly GCF_054781695.1 of Thalassiella azotivora. Taxonomy (NCBI): domain Bacteria; kingdom Bacillati; phylum Actinomycetota; class Actinomycetes; order Kineosporiales; family Kineosporiaceae; genus Thalassiella; species Thalassiella azotivora. The sequence continues at coordinate 26,230 of NZ_BAAGTX010000016.1, read as the reverse complement.
GGCGGTCGCGGCGGCCTCGCGCTCGGTGGCCGCCGCGCGCTCCGCCTCCAGCTGGGCGGCCGCCGTCCGAGCCGCCTCGGCCTGGGCGAGCGTCGCGGCCACCTGCGCCGCCTCGGCGAAGCGCCACACCGTCACCTGGGCCGCGCAGGCCGCCAGGATGTAGACAGCGTGCAGCAGGGCCCACAGCAGCGGGTTCCCGAGCTCGACCGAGCCCTGGCTGAACAGGTACTGCGGCATCGTCGACGCCATCACGACGTGGTGCACGGCGGTGAAGCCGACCGCGAGCAGGTACGCCGTCCAGTTCTGGTAGACGGCGATGAACGCCAGGACGACGAAGAAGTGGAAGTGGTTGGTCGTCGTCCCGCCGGTCAGGTGCACCAGCGAGGCCGACACCCCCAGCAGGGCCAGGCTCGTCGCGGAGGCCCTCACGGTCCGTCCGCGCGCGAGCAGCGCCGCGCCCGCCGGGAGGACGACGAGGGCGAGGACGGGGACGACGGCGTGCGCGAGGTGGCCCCGGTGCGGGCCGAGCAGCGCGACGGCGGCGAGGACGGGTGCGTGCAGTCCGAGCACCACCAGCAGCAGGCGGTGCCGGCGGTCCCACGACTCCTGGTCCACGGGGACGCCCCGCGGCAGCAGGCCGAGCAGCCCCGCCCGGGGTGCGGCGTAGCGCTGCTGCCACGCGGGGGAGCCGGGCTCCAGGACGTGCGGGGATGCGGCCACGGTTTCCTCCAGGGACGCGGAACGGGGTGTCGCCGGGCCCCCGACGCACCGGCTGCACGACCCATCGGCGACCGACCCGTCGACCCGCAGGGTTTTCTGCGTGACGACGAAGGGCCCGTACCGTGACCGGTCCGGGCCCCTCGCGGGCGTCAGCGCGAGCCGTGCTCGCTCAGAAGGCCGCCTCGTCGACGTCCATCAGCGCGTTGTCGGTCGCCTCGGCGATCGCGCGCTCCGCGGTGATCTTCGGCAGCTGGGTGCGGGCGAAGAACCGGGCCGCCGCCACCTTGCCGGTGTAGAACTTCTCGTCCTTGGCGGACAGGCCGCCCTCCGCGAGCCGCGCCGCCGCGATCTCGGCCTGGCGCAGCAGCAGCCAGCCGACGACCAGGTCACCGGCCACCATGAGCAGGCGGGTGGTGTTCTGGCCGACCTTGTAGAGGTTGCGGACGTCCGTGCCCTCCTGGCGCGTGTCGGACGCCATGAGCTGGCCGACCATGTAGCCGACGACGCCCTGCACGTCCTCGAGCGCCTTGCCCAGCAGCTCGCGCTCGGTGGTCAGCGCGTCCTCCGCGCCACCGGCCTTGGCGAACTCCTGGATCTGGGTGGACAGGTGGCCGAGGGCCTGGCCCTTGTCCCGCACGATCTTGCGGAAGAAGAAGTCCATGCCCTGGATGGCCGTGGTGCCCTCGTACAGGGTGTCGATCTTCGCGTCGCGGACGTACTGCTCGACCGGGTAGTCCTGCAGGAAGCCGGAGCCCCCGAACGTCTGCAGGGACTCGGTGCCCAGCAGCACCCACGCGCGCTCGGAGCCGACGCCCTTGACGATCGGCAGCAGCAGGTCGTTGACCCGGACCGCCATGTCCTCCTTGGAGCCGGTCTCGAACTCCTCGACCCCGCCCTGGGCCAGACCGGCGGCGTCCACGGTGTCCTGCTGGCTGGCCGTGTAGAGGACCAGGGCGCGCAGGCCCTCGGCGTACGCCTTCTGCAGCATCAGCGAGCGGCGGACGTCCGGGTGGTTGGTGATGGTCACGCGGGGCGCGGCCTTGTCGGTCATCTGCGTCAGGTCGGCGCCCTGGACGCGCTCCTTGGCGTACTCCAGCGCGTTGAGGTAGCCGGTCGACAGGGTCGCGATGGCCTTCGTGCCGACCATCATCCGAGCGAACTCGATGATCTTGAACATCTGCGCGATGCCGTCGTGCACCTCGCCGAGCAGGGTCCCGACGGCGGGGATGCCGTCGACCTCGCCGAAGCGGACCTCGCAGGTCGTGGAGACCTTCAGGCCCATCTTGTGCTCGACGTTGGTGACGAAGGCGCCGTTCCGCTCGCCCTTCTCGCCGGTCTCGAGGTCGACGTGGTACTTCGGGACGATGAACAGGCTCAGGCCCTTGGTGCCGGGACCGGCGCCCTCGGGGCGGGCCAGCACGAAGTGCACGACGTTGTCGTAGAAGTCGGCCTCGGCGGAGGTGATGAAGCGCTTCACGCCGGTGATGTGCCACGTACCGTCCTCCTGCTGGACGGCCTTGGTGCGGCCGGCGCCGACGTCGGACCCGGCGTCGGGCTCGGTGAGCACCATCGTGGCGCCCCAGTGCTTGTCCACGGCGTGCTCGGCGAGCTTCTTCTGCGCCTCGGTGCCGAGGTGGAACAGGACCTTGGCGAACGCGAAGCCGGCGGAGTACATGTGCACGGCCGGGTTGGAGCCGAGGATCATCTCGGCCATCGCCCAGCGCAGCGACGGGGGCACGATCGTGCCGCCGAGCTCGGCGGGGACGTCGGTGCGCCACCACTCGGCGTCCACGTACGCCTGGTAGCTCTTGCGGAACGACTCGGGGACGGTCACCGAGTAGGTCTTCGGGTCGTAGACCGGCGGGTTGCGGTCGGAGTCCAGGAGGGACTCGGCGAGCTCGTTCTCCGCCAGGCGGGCGACCTCGCGCAGCATCTCGCGGCCGGTGTCGGCGTCGATCTCGGCGTACGGGCCGGTGCCCATGAGGTCCTGGCGCCCGAGCACCTCGAAGAGGTTGAACTCGATGTCGCGGAGGTTCGCCTTGTAGTGGCCCATCGTGTGTCCCGTCTGCGGTGGTTACCGGTCAGTAACTGCCATGATGCTACTCGTCGGTAACAGTTGCAAGCGGTCCGCCGGAACTGCCCCGGAGCACCACCCGCCCCGCCCTCACCGCCTCCTCTACCGCCTCCTTCTCATCGCCTCCTCTCATCGCCACCGCCCGGGCGCCTGCGCGCGCCGCACCGCCGCCTCGAGGGCCGCGGCGTGGGCGCCTCGCCACAGCACCCGGCCGCACCCCGTGCACCGGGCGAACTCGGTGTACGTGCGGCGGGTGCCGGGCGGCACCTCCGCCGACACCTCCTCGAGCGACGCCGGGCGCAGCACCCGTCCGCAGGCGGGACAGCGCGTCCACGGGGCCAGCGGCGGGTCGAACCGGTCGAGGACGTCGGCGGCCTCCTCCTCGACGCCCTGGCCGCGGACGAACGCGCCGTGCTGCAGCGCGCGCCGGCGCAGCAGCCCCCGGTCCTTCGTCAGCAGCACGCGCCGCTCCCGCGCGGCCTGGGCGACGAGCTCGTCGTCGTCCGCCGGGTTGCGGTACGCGACGTCCAGGCCGAGCAGCCGCAGTCGCCGGGCCAGCGACCCGAGGTGCACGTCGAGGAGGAACCGCGGCGGGTCGGTGGGTGCGCGCTGAGGTCGGGCGCGGGCCCGCACCAGCAGCGTGCCGGGTGCGTCCGTGCGCCCGGACGGCGGCACCGGCTCGCCGTCCAGGAGCAGGTCACCCACCTCCGTCAGCGGGACGCCCAGCGCCTCGACGAGGTGACCGACGGTGGACGTCGGGTCGGGTGCGACGGCCACCACGTCGAGGCGCCGGTGCCGGGCGGTCAGCAGGTGACGCAGCGCGTCCTCCACCCGCACCACCAGGACGTCGCCGCTCACGCCCCGATGGTCCGCCGTGCCCGGTCGTCCGTGCCAGGTCGGACGCTCCACGGCACTGCCGTCAGTCGCGCCAGGTGCCGGTCAGCTCGAGTCGGCCGGACGCGGGGACGGTCGCCGTCCGGTTCGCCCCCGACTCCCACTGGACGGCACCGGCACCGTCGCGCCGCACGTACTTGTAGGCGAAGCGGGTGCCCGGCGGGAGCGTCACCGAACCGGTCCAGCGGGGGTAGGCGGTGGGTGCCAGCGCCACGCCGCGGGAGGGGTCCCAGCCGCCGAGGGCGGCGACGTCCCCCACGACGTGGACCTCCTGCCCCCACTGGGTCGTGGCGTCCACGGCGAAGGAGACGGTGCCCTGGGTGTCGCCGCCACCGCCGCCGCCACCATCGCCGCCGCCGGTGCGTGCGCCGACGTGCACCGCGAGCGTGTCGTGCGGGCCGACCGTCGCGGTCAGGCGCCCGCCGTCGTCGACGGTGACGACGTCCCCCGCGCAGCCGCCGTCCCGCGGCCGGCCGTCGGTGACGTCGCAGTAGCTCCCGGCAGGCAGGGAGGTCTGGAACGTCCGCGCCATCGCTGTCCCCGTGTGGTTGAGCGCGACGTACCCGGCCGCGCCGCGGCCGAACGCGATCCGGTCGTCGCCGTCGTCCCACCAGTCGGTGACGCCGGTGCCGGCGACGGCGTTGCGGAAGCCGACCATGCCGCTGACCTGCGGCCAGGCGTGCTGGCAGGTCCAGCCGTCGGCGTAGCAGGCGGCGACGTCGCCGTCGCGCGGCGGCCCGGCGTCGTAGTCGCTGAAGCCGTACCCCGAGTGGACGGCCGGTGAGCCGTAGGGCCAGGCGAGGGTGAAGACGTTCGCCAACGTGTACGTGGCGCCGTCCCGGGTGCTCAGGGTGGAGCCGTTGCGCTCGGTGTCGTGGTTGTCGACGAACGTGACCGCCCGCGACGACGGGAGCATGCCCCAGCTCTCGCCGAACGTGCGCAGGTACGCCAGGCGCTCCTGCTGGAACACGCGCTTGAGGTTCGTGCCGAACCGGAACTCGTGCACGTCGCCGGTGCCGGTGTACTCCTCCGGGACGACGGGCTCCCCGGCGCCGTGGATGACCTCCTGCACCCAGTACGCGCCGGGATCGGACGTGCGCTGCTTGATCCCGGCCAGGTCCTGCACGGCGACGTGCTTCGCGGCGTCGATCCGGAACCCGTCCACGCCCATCGACCGCAGGTCGTCGAGGTAGTCGGCGACCTCCTGCTGGACGTAGGCGCTGCCCGTGTCGAGGTCGGACAGGCCCACGAGCTCGCAGCTCTGCACCTGCCAGCGGTCCCGGTAGTCGGTGATGTCGCGGCGGCAGTCGTGGAAGTCCTGGGACTGGTAGTGCCCGGGGTAGTCGTACTTGCCGTACCGGGTGCCGGCGGTGCCGGTGCCCGACCCGGCGGACATGTGGTTGACCACCGCGTCCGCGATGACGCGCACCCCCGCGTCGTGGCAGGTGCGCACCATGGCCTCGAAGCCGGCGCGGTCACCCTGGCGGTTGCCGAGGCGGTAGCTCACCGGCTGGTACGACACCCACCACTGCGGTCCCTGGATCGTCTCCTGCGGCGGGGAGACCTGGACGTAGCCGTACCCGGACGGGCCGAGGTCCTCGGTGCAGGCCCGGGCGACGTCGTCCCAGTCCCACTGGAAGAGCACGGCGGTGACGTCCTTCGCGCCGGGCGGGGCGGCCGCTGCCGTGGCCGGGGGGTCCGCTCCGGGAGCCGGGGAGGTGGCCGGGGCGACGGCCGACGCGGTGGTCAGCGCGAGCGCCGCGGCGAGGACGGCCCCGCGGTGGGTGCGACGTGCTCGTGGTGCGGCGGTCCGGGTGGGTCTGCTGCGGTGCACGGGTGCCTCCAGGCAGGTCTGCTCCACCCCGTGCGCCTCGTTGCGCACGGGTGGTCCGCGCTCCTCGGCGCGGAGAAGGGCGACCGCCGGCGGCCAGTCCCGACCCGGCTCGTCCGACAGGAACGGACGAAATGGGTTGCATCGGGATGAAAGGAGAGTGTCGGAAACTGCAACAAGCCGTCAAGGGTTGGCCCTCGCCCTCCCCGCCCGCACTGATCGTCAGACCGTTCTGGTGGTGATAGCCACCAGAACGGTCTGACGATCAGTGGGGTCAGCGGGGGCGGGCGGGCAGGATGACGGCGTGGGCGACGAGGACGTGGAAGCCGCTGCCGAGGAGCTCTACCGGTTGGACCCGGGCGAGTTCACCGCGCGCCGGGGAGAGCTGGCGAAGGACGCGCGGTCGGCCGGTGACCGCCCGGCCGCGACGAGGATCGTCGCCCTGCGCCGTCCGACCGTCGCCGCGTGGGCCGTCAACCAGGCCGTCCGCGAACCGGTGCCGGAGCTCGACGAGCTGCTCGAGGTCGCCGACACGCTGCGGGAGGCACAGGCCGCTCTGGACGGTCCGCGCCTCAAGCAGCTCGACGCACGCCGCCAGGGGCTCGAGCGGGTCGTCGTCCGGCACGTGCGCGACGTCGCCCGGGAGCGCGGCCAGGACCTCACCGCCTCCGTGCTCACCGAGGTCGAGCAGACCCTGCGGGCGGCGGCATCGGACCCGCAGGCCGCCCGGGCCGTCGCCTCCGGTCGGCTCACCCGCGCGCTGGCGTACGTCGGTTTCGGGGACGTCGACCTCGCCGACGCCGTCGCGACGCCGATGCGCGAGGGCGGCGCCGTCCGCGACGAGCTCGCGCCCCGCCGACGTGCGCGGGCGGCGTCGTCCGGGACGGCGAAGCGCGGGACGGCGAAGTCCGGGACGGTGAAGTCCGGGACGGCGAAGACCGGCAAGGCCGTGAGCGGGAAGGCGGGGCACCAGAAGGACGGGCGCGAGAACGAGGAGCAACGCGCGGAACGGCAGCGCGCGGAACGGCAGCGGGCGGAGCGGGAGCGCGCGGAGCAGCAGCGGGCGGAGCGGCTGCGGGAGCTCCAGGAGGCGCTCCGTCAGGCCCGTGGGTCCGCGGCGGCGGCCGACCGCGCGGTCACGGAGGCGGAGGAGGCCGAGCAGGACGCCGTCCGGCTCGTCGAGGAGCTGCACCGGCGCCTGGACGAGGCGCGCGCCGAGGTCACCGCGGCGGGCAAGCGCGCGGCGTCCGCGGGACGGGAGCAGCAACGGGCGCACCGGGCGGTGCGCGCGGCCGAGCGCGACCTGGACCGGGCACGCGACTGACGGTCCCGGGTGCCGGCCGGCCGGGAGCTCGCTCGACGGTGCGACCGGACGGCGGTCCCAGACGTGTCAGTCGTGAGAGGCGCCACCGGCGGCTCGGGAAGGGGAGGTCCGACGTGACCGAGCACGACTTCGACGCGGTGTACGCCGCGTCGGTGCACCGGCTCGCCGGTCAGCTGTACCTGCTGACCGGCGACCGGGAGGAGGCGCTCGAGTGCGTCCAGGAGGCCTTCGAGCGCGCCTGGCTCCGCTGGGACTCCGTCGCGGCGCACGAGGACCCGGTGGCGTGGGTGCGGACGGTCGCGCACCGGGTCGCCGTGAGCCGCTGGCGTCGCACGCGCAACGCCGTCCGGGCCTGGACGCGCCACGGCGGCGGGCCGCGTCAGCACGACGGTGGGACGGCGGTGGCGGCGGACCGCGTCGCGCTGGTCGACGCGCTGCAGGAGCTGCCGGCCGCCCAGCGGACCGCGATCGTGCTCCACCACCTCTACGACCTGGACGTCGCCACCGTCGCGGCGGAGACGCACTCCAGCGTCAGCGCGGTGAAGTCCCGGCTCTCCCGCGGTCGGCAGGCGCTCGCCGAGCGGCTCGGCGACGTCCACCTGGCCGGCGCGGATCCCACGGCCGATCCGGGTCCCGCCGGTGCGCGCCCGCCGGCCGACCGAGCCACCGGCCGGCCGACCGACCGACCGTCCACCACCCCGAAGGGACGGTGAGCCCCGTGGACGACAGGCTGCACGAGCTGATGCAGGACGCCGCCGACCGGGGTGCGCCCACCCACGTGGCGCCCGCGGCCGAGGTGCGCGCACGGGCGGTCCGGCGGCGGACCCGGCGCCGCGCTGCCGCGGCCGCCGGCACGTCGGTCGTGGCCGTGGGACTGGTCGTCGCGCTCGGCCTGGGGGGCGGGCGGCCGGACGCGACCCCCACCCCCGCGCCCCCGGCCGCCACGACCACCGCCGTCCCGCCGGAGACGACGCCGGCACCCCCGCCGACGAGCGAGCCGGGCCCCACCGGAACGGCCGACCCCGGCGACACGGTGTCCCCGGAGCCGTTGACCGCACAGCGCGTCCGCGAGGTGCTGGCGTCGGGAACCCCGCGCTACGAGGCGGTCCTCGCCGACGAGGCGGCGCAGACGGGCTACGAACCGGAGGTCACCCTCGACCCGACGACCTGGCCGGCCGCGGGCGTCTGCCGCACGGAGGCGACACCGCTGCCCCCGGGGGTGCTCGGCTCGCGCCGGCACGTCGGCCAGACGGTCACCGACACGTCGGTCCTCACGCAGGTGCTCGTGTTCGACAGCCCGCAGGCGGCGCGGGAGGCGTTCACGGCCCGCCGCGGCGACGTGCGGCGCTGCCAGGCGTCGGCGGAGGAGGCCGGGGGGTCCTCGGCACCGGAGGAGCCGACGCAGGTGACGCGGTCCGGCACGACCTCCGCCGGGGACGAGGCCTTCTGGGAGCTCGACGCCGAGGAGCGGTACGGCGAGCCACCGTCCTACGGGTACCTCGTCCTGTGGGTCCTGCGCGGCAACACCGTCTTCGTCGCCGGTGGCGCAGGGTCCTGGGCCGACGCCTCCACGGACGTGGACCGCCTCGTCGGGTGGTGGGGCGACGTCCAGGACACCTACAGGGCGGTGGTCCGCTGAGCTCCCGCCGGTCCGCGCCCCGGACGGGGGAGGGCGCGGCCCGGCGGGCCGGCCTCGGAGCGACCCGGCCTCCTGCGCGCGTCAGTCGTAGCGCACGAACGCGCGCAGCGACCCGTTGCCGTGGGCGCGCACCTCGCAGTAGCCGAGCGCCTCGTAGAACGCGTGCTGGCCGGGCTCGTCGTCGGTGAGCAGCACCTTCTGGCGGACGTGGGCGTAACGGTCCACGACCGCCTGGACGAGCCGGCGGCCGACACCCCGCCGCTGGTGCGTCGGGTCGACCAGGAGGTCCTGCAGGTAGCAGACCGTCGCGTCGTCGCTGACGACCCGCGCCAGACCGACGAGCCGGCCGTCGTCCCGGGCGGCGACCAGGTAGGCGGAGTTGCGCACCGCCGACCCGAGCGTCGCGGGGTCCGCCGTGTAGCCACCCCACCCGACCGAGCTGTACAGGCGCAGCAGCTCGTCCTGGCCGAGCTGGTCCGCCGTCACGGCCGCCACATCCACCACACCGACCTCCCCGCCGAGGAGCGCCGCACCGACCCGGTGCTGGGAGGTGCTGGTGAAACGGTACGGCGGCCCGGGCCGATCGCGCAGCGGACGCCGCCGCACCCGTGCGGCCCTCAGGCCTCGTCGTCCCCGAGGTCGCGCTCGAGCAGGGTGGCCATCTCCGCGGCGAGGTCCCCGATCCGCAGCTGGAGCTCCGCGGCCCGAGCGGCGTGGACGGCGTGCGCGGCCAGGAAGCTGATCACCTCGCCCGCCCGCGACGTCCCGGCGAGGACGTCGGACTCCAGCCGCGCCAGGCGAGAGTGCTCGTCGAGCTCCCGGTGCGCGGCGAGGAACTGCCCGACGAGCTGGTGCATCTCGCGGCGGGCGTCCGGGGTCAGGCGGTCCAGCCAGCCGTCGTCGCTCACGGTCACAGGGTAGTCGGGGAGGACGGACGCGGGTCAGCGGAGCAGGTCGTCGGCCTCCCGGTCCAGGTCGCCGAACGGGTCGAGGTCCGTCAGGGACGCCGGCCGGGGCCGGTTGAGCTGCGGCAGCTCACCGAGCCGGTCGACCTGCTCCGTGAGGGCGTCGAGGACGGACCGCAGCTGGACGCGGGCCACCTGGGCGTACGTGCGGACGTACTCGACCTCGGGAATCGGGGTCGTGTACCCGGCGGTCTCGTCGGCCAGGGCGGACGACGCGGACGTCGCCGAGTCCTCGGCGCGCTGGAGGATGTCGCGGTACTGGGCGCGGGCGGTCATCACCAGGTCGCGGGCGTACTGCTCCGCGTCCGCGATGCACTTGTCGGCGACGAGCTGGGCCTGGCTGAGCAGGTCGACGGCCTCCGCGGCGATGTGCGCGTGCAGCGGGTCGACGTCCTCCCCGGGTCCGCGGTCGGCCGCCTCGGCGGCGCGCGACTCGCGACGCGTCGTCCCGGGCTCGGGCCACATGGGGGTCACTGCGCATCACCTGGTCCCTCGGTACTGCGGGCGGCTGCGCCCGCGGGGCTGCGGTCCGTCGTGCCGCTGAAGTCCTCGTGGCGCACGTCGTCGGGTGCCACGCCGGAGTCGACGAGTCTGGAGACGGTGTGGCGGGTCATGCCCTCCGAGCCGCAGACCAGGACGCGGTGCCCGTCCCACGGCCCGGCGGCGGCGACGACGTCCCCGACGAGGCCTGTCTCGCGCGTCCGGCTGGGTTCCTCGGACAGCACCCCGGTCCACGTGAACCAGGGCCGCTGAGCCAGGGCGTCGAGCTGCTCGCGGTCGTACAGCGCCCACTCGGTCCGCGCGCCGTGGAACAGGTGGACGCGAGGCGCCTGCTCGTCGTCCCCCCATCGGCGCTCGAGCTGGTCGACGAGCGCGCGCATCGGCGCCAGGCCGGTGCCGCCGGCGACGAGCAGGAGCGGCCGGGCGTGGTCGTCGGGGACCGTCAGCAGGTGCCCGAGCGGTGCGCCCAGCCGGATCCGGTCGCCGACGGCGAGCCGGCGCACGATGGCCCCGCTGACCTGCCCGCCGGGGACGAGCTGGACGTGCAGGTCGATGGTGTTGTCCTCGCGCGGCGCGTTGGCGGGGCTGAGGTAGCGCCACTGCCGGGGGCGCTGCGGCACCTGGACGGCCACGGACTGCCCGGCGCGGTAGGGGAACGGGAGCTCCGGCCGGACCCGGAGCACGGTCGTGTCGATGGTCCGCCGCTGCATGATGACGACCTCGGCGTCCCACGCGGCGGGGCTGGTCGCCTCGGACTCGGTGGCGGCCTCCACCATGACCTTGGCGATGACGCCGTACGCGGCGGCCCAGTCGGCGGCGAGCTCGTCGGTCCAGCGGTCGGCGAGGAAGTGCTCGAGCGTCGCCAGCAGGGACGCCCCGACGGCGTCGTAGTGCTGCGTCACGACGTCGAAGCGTCGGTGGTCGCGCCCGAGCTGCTGGATGAACGGGGTGACCTCCTCGAGGCGGTCGACGTCACCCACGATCCGTCCGAGCGCGCCGACGAGGCGGTCGCGCTGGGTGGTCATCGAGACGGGGAAGAGCGGGCGGACCTCGGGGTGGGACAGGAACAGGTGGGAGTAGAAGAACAGCGGGACCTCGCCGCCGTACTCGGCGACGACCTTCCAGCTGGCCTTGAGGGCTGCGGGGTCCACGTCCGTCAGGACGGCGCGCTGACGACGTCCCGCTCGCTGGCGGCGACGACGGACACCAGGCGCATCACGACGGGCTCGGGGACCTCGGCGTCGCGCAGGGACTGCACCAGGTGCTCGGCGACCCGGGCGAACGCGTGGGAGGTGATGCCGAGACCGTCATGGGCGGCGCGCATCTCGCGGCCGGTGTACTCGACGGGGCCGCCGAGCAGGTGGGAGACGAGCTGGACCTGGTGGCGCTTGAGCGCGACGAGGTCGCGACCTTCGAAGTAGGGGCTGAGGTGCTCGTCGGCGAGGACACGCTCGTAGAAGTCGCCGACGACGGCGGAGACGGCACGGCCGCCGCCGACCAGGTCGTAGTCGCTGACCTGCTCGTCCTCGGCGGGCGTCCCGGACGACGGGTCGGTCGTGGAGGCGTTGGTCACGGGTGGTCCGTTCGACGAGGGGGAGGGCGCGAGGGCGCGAGGTGCCGGGTAATAGGTACCACCCGGACAGCCGTCTTCGTAACCCACACGGAGCAACCTTCTCGGGCGACCTGTGCCACAGGAACCCGTTGTCCTTCAACGACTTCGACGTTCAGTCACGTCACATCGCCAGGCAGTGACCGTCGCGCGCGGGGGCGCGTCGCCCGTCGCCCGCCGTCGTTGCCCGATGGAGTGATCGACGGCACCGTCCTATCGCTTATGCCCATAAGTGATAAGATCAGGGAGGTGAAACGGGTGACGCGGAGCTCGACGGCCGGGGGTTGGCCCCCCGTGGACTCCGAGCGGCACGTCTGGGCCTCGTCCTACGAGCAGGGAGCGGGGTCACGAGCGGCACTGAGGCGACACCGTGGGCCGTACCTGGCCGCCGTCGTCCCGCAGATCGCGGACTGCGACCCGGACCTGCCCCCCGCGGTGTTGGCGGAGAGCTCCGACGCGGCCCAGGAGCTGGCGCGCTTCGACGGCGAGCTCGGTGCTGAGATCGCCCCCTTCGCCGCTGTGTTGCTGCGTTCGGAGTCAGCGGCCAGCTCGCAGATCGAGGACCTGACGGCCTCCGCCCGTGCCGTGGCCGAGGCGACGCTGGGGCAGCCGGCGGGCCCGAACGCCCAGCAGGTCGTCGGGAACGTGGAGGCCATGCGCGCCGCCGTGTCCCTGGCGGATGAGCTCACGGGGGATGCGATCCTGGCCATGCACGCCGCGCTCATGCGCCGAACGGACCCGGAAGGCGCAGGGCGCTGGCGCACCGAGCAGGTCTGGATCGGAGGGTCGGCCCTCGGGCCGCACGGCGCCACCTTCGTCCCCCCACACCACGATCGCGTCCCCGCGGCGATCGAGGACCTCCGACGCTTCGCGGACCGCGTCGACCTGCCCGTCCTCGTGCACGTCGCGCTGGCGCACGCGCAGTTCGAGACGATCCACCCCTTCACCGACGGCAACGGGCGGACCGGCCGGGCGCTGGTCCACGCGATGCTCCGAGGTGCCGGGCTCGTGCGCAACGTGACCGTGCCGGTGTCGGCAGGGCTCCTGGCAGACGTCGACCGGTACTTCGACGCCCTGACCGCCTACCGCGACGGCGACGTCGTCCCTGTCGTCGAGCGCTTTGCCGAGGCCTCGTACGCGGCCGTGACCAACGGGCGGGCACTGGTCGAGGACCTGCGCAGCACCAGGGCGTCGTGGGACGACCGGGTCCGCGTCCGTCGCGGGGCCCTCGCCTGGGACGTCGCGGACCTGCTGCTGCGCCTGCCCGTGGTCAACGCCCGGCTCCTCGCCGACGAGCTCGGCGTCCTCCCCCAGAACGTCTACCGGACGCTCGCCCCGCTCGAGGACGCCGGTGTCCTCACCGCGTCCGGCGGCTCCCGCAACCGCACCTGGCGCGCCCAGGAGGTGCTCGATGCCGTGGACGCCTTCGCGGCCCGGGCGCGCAGGGGCCGACCTCCGCGTCGCTGAGGCGGCTCGCCGGCGCGCCGCCGAGCCGGCGGGCATGCGCGGCGCGGGGCCGGTGTTGCACCCCACGAGACGGTCGCGGTGACGGGCCGCGCCGTCGCGCGCGGCCCACCGACGACGTCGCGCCTCGACCGACAGACCCGGAAGGACCCCCCATGCGCATCCCGCTGTCCGTGCTCGACCTCGTGCCCGTCGACCCGGGCCGGACCGTGGGCGAGAGCATCGCCGCCAGCGTCGAGCTGGCCCAGCGCGCCGAGAAGGCCGGGTACCACCGCGTCTGGTACGCCGAGCACCACAACATGAAGCGGATCGCGTCGTCCGCGACGAGCACGCTGATCGCGCACGTCGGCGCGCACACGAGCAGCATCCGGCTCGGCGCCGGCGGTGTGATGCTGCCGAACCACTCGCCTCTGGTCGTCGCGGAGCAGTTCGGCACCCTGGAGGCGATGTACCCCGGCCGGATCGACCTGGGCCTCGGCCGGGCCCCCGGGTCCGACCAGCACACCCAGTACGCGCTTCGGCGCGACCCGCGGGCCGCCGAGTCCTTCCCCCAGGACGTCGTCGAGCTGCAGGCGTACCTGGCCGGCGAGTCGAAGGTGCCCGGCGTGGACGCCTACCCGGGCAAGGGCTCGAACGTCCCGCTGTACGTCCTCGGGTCCTCGCTGTTCGGCGCGCAGCTCGCGGCGGCGCTCGGGCTGCCGTACGCGTTCGCGTCGCACTTCGCGCCCCAGGCGCTGGAGGCCGCCGTCGCCACGTACCGGCGCGAGTTCCGCCCGTCGACGCAGCTCGCCGAGCCGTACGTCGTCGCCGGCGTCAACGTGCTGGCGACCGACACCGCAGACGAGGCCCGCGAGGAGCTCGCGACGGTCCGCCGGATCCGCGCCAAGGCTCTGTTCGGCAAGGGCCGCGACCTGTCCGACGCGGAGGTCGACGCGCTGCTGGACGCCGGGGCGGGCAGTCACGTCGACACCATGCTCACGTACACCGCGCTCGGGACGCCGGACGACGTCGCCGGCTACCTCGACCGGTTCCGCGCGCTCGCCGGGGCCGACGAGCTGATGGTGGCGTTCTCGGCGACGACGCCGCAGGGCCGGCTGCGGTCCCTGGACCTGCTGGCCGAGGGGATGCGGGACGGGCGCTGACGAACGGTCCGGGCCCTGTCTCGCGTGGGCCCGGACCGGCGTCCCGTCAGATCCGCAGGTCGATGCCGAGCAGCACCAGGAACCACAGCAGGACGGCGAGCAGCGCGGACACCACCTGCTTCACCAGCGGCACCGTGATGTAGCCGCGGTCGACCGCGACGACGATGCCGATGACGACGTACACGAGGACGACCAGGCTGTACGTGCGCAGGGGACGGCGGCGTGCCATGAGGACTCCAGATCCGTTGGGGCGGTGGGGGAAACGCCCGGCCGAGCGTATTGACGTCCCACCGATCCGCCACTCGAACCAGCGCCTCTCACGTACGGCCACCACGGGGGTGCGCAGGGTGAGCTGACGTGAACCTGCACGACCTCCTCGCGGGCATCTCCCCGGAGCGACTGACGACGACGCGGACGGCAGGGACCCGTCACCGCACGTAGCGTGGCGACGTGCCGTCCCCCTCCCGCCAGCAGCTGCTCGCAGCCGCCGACCGGACCGTCGACCCCGTCGTCGCACCCGGTCTGCGCGTGCTGTTCTGCGGGATCAACCCCGGGCTGTACACCGCCTGGACAGGTCACCACTTCGCCCGGCCCGGTAACCGGTTCTGGCCCGCGCTGCACCGCTCGGGGTTCACGCCGCGGCTGCTGCGGCCCGACGAGCAGGACGCGCTCCTCGACCTCGGGCTCGGCATCACGAACGTCGCGCACCGGGCCACCGCCACCGCGGCCGAGCTCACCGCCGACGAGCTGGTCACAGGTGGACGCCGGCTGGTCACCGACGCGGAGGCGTACCGGCCGGAGTGGGTCGCCGTGCTCGGCGTCACCGCCTACCGCGTCGCCTTCGGTGAGCGCGGCGCCACCGTCGGGGCCCAGGAGCGGCGGCTCGGCCCGTCGCGGGTGTGGCTGCTGCCGAACCCCAGCGGTCTGAACGCCCACTACACGCCCTCCGCGCTGGCGGAGCGCTTCGCCGAGCTCAGGACGGCCGTCGGCGCGTACCCCTAAGGTGCCGCGACGTGAGCACCGACGCCGCCCCACCTGACCTCGAGGCGGTTCGGGCCTCCTACGAGCGGGTCGCCGACCGCTACGTCGAGCTCGGGCTCGACAACCTGTCACCGCACCCGTGGCTGCGCGCGGTGCTCACCGCGTTCGCCGAGGAGGTCCGCGACCTCGGGCCAGTGCTGGACGTCGGGTGCGGCCCGGGCCACGTCAGCGCGTTCCTGGCCGACCTCGGTGTCGAGGTGTCCGGCGTCGACCTGTCCCCGCGGATGGTCGAGCACGCGCGCCGGCGTCGACCCGACCTGGACTTCACCGTCGCCTCCGCGACCGAGCTGGACCTGCCCTCGGCCGGTCTCGGCGGGGTTCTCGCCTGGTGGTCGCTGTTCCACCTGCCCCGTCCCGCGCTCGAGACCGTGGTCACCGACCTGGCCGGGGCGCTCGTCCCCGGCGGGGTGCTCCTGGTCGGCACGCACGTCGGGGACGGTGACGTGGTGCGGTCGGAGGCGTACGACGGCGTGCCCGTGGACTGGACGACGCACCTGTGGCAGCCCGACGACCTCGCCGCCGTCCTCACGGCGGCCGGGCTCGAGGATGTCGTCCGGGTGCAGTGGCCGCCGAAGCCGCCGCAGCGCGCGCAGGTGGTCCTGGCCGGCCGGCGTCCGCCTGCGTGACGGGCTGCCCTCATCACTGCCCCGTCGCGCAGGACCGGCTCCGGCACGTTCCCGGTCCCGCCGCCCGCGCCTACGCTGGCCGGGTGCTCTCGGGAGCGCTGACCGACGACGCCTGACCCGGGGTGATGCGGTGGACCGTGAGTACGCGAGCCCCGTCCGCGCGGCCGGCGAGCGGCCGGCCCCATCCCCTCAGGTGCCGTCCCGTCAGGTGCTGTCCCGGCCCGGGACCGCCGCGTCCGCGCACGAGGGCGTGCTGCGCCTGCAGGGGGCCGTCGGCAACGCGGCCACGCAGCGGGTCGTGGCGCCCGCGCCGCTGTCCGGGACCACGTCGACGCCGCGGGCGCTGCCGCCCGTCGCCGTCCCGTCGTCCGACCCGGGCGGGGCGCTGGCCGCGGCCGCCGGGGACCTGCACCGGCACTGGGCCGGGCTCGGCACCGGCGACCCGGTGCCCGCGTCGCTGCGCGCTCCGCACGAGAGCAGCTTCGGCGTCGACCTGTCGCCGGCGCGGATGCACGTCGGGACCCCCGCGGCCCGCGGCGTCACGACCACCCTCGGGGTGCAGGCGCTGACCGCGGGCAACCACATGCTGTTCGCCGCCGCCCCCGACAGTCGCGTCCTCGGGCACGAGCTGGCGCACGTCGTCCAGCAGGGGCTGCGCGGAGGACCGGCGGCCAACAGCGCCGTGCGCGCCGCGGCACCCGGGTCGGACGCCGAGCGGGACGCCGACGTGGCCGCGCACGCCGTGGCCGCGGGCCGACCGCACCGGCTGCGCCCCGCGGGCGGTGAGGACGTCCACCTGCTCGCGCCCCTGGCCTGGCTGGCGATCGCTGCCCTCGTCGCCGGTGGCGGCATCGCGGTGACCGCCGAGCTGGCGGGTCCGTCGTACGAGGAGAACCGTCGGCGGGCCGAGGAACGGCGGCGCGACCCGTCGGTCGCGGCGTGGGCGGAGGCGACCTGGTTGTGGGTCCCCGTCGGCGGGACCGCCACCCGCATCTGGCAGGCCGAGAGCCGGCTGGAGCGCTACCTCAACGTCGCGATGATGCCGCTGGACGTCCTGACGCTCGGTGCCCTGTGGTCGGCGGGCGCGAAGATCACCAGCACCGGGCTGTGGCGGACGGCGGTCACCCGCGCCGCTCCCGAGGAGCTCGCCGCGCTGGGCCGCCAGGGCGTCTCGGTGGCCACCCGCGCCGAGGTGCAGGCGTCGGCCCGCGCCGCCCTCGAGGCCGGCAAGGCGGTCGTCGCCACCGTCGGGCGCCGCAACCACGCCCTCGTGTTCGTCATGGTCGAGGGCCAGCTGTACCGGCTCACCGGCGGTGCGCTGCGCTCCATGGCCGTGCGGTCGATGGCGTCCTTCGCGCCCCGCAGCATCAACGCCTTCCACGTGCTGGGCGGCACGCAGGCCAGCGCCCGGATCCTCGCCGAGGCGCAGATGCTCGCCCGCACCCTCGGCCCGGGCCTGGGGTTCTCCTTCCGGTCCTGCGGGCTGAGCACCGCGCGGCTCGCGGAGACCGGGCTGCTGTCGGTCGGCCAGGCCGGGCTCGGGCTCGGCGGCGGCCGGGCGTTCCTGCCCGTCACGGTGATGGGGGCGCTCGCCGAGCGCGGCGGCATCATGATGTCGCAGCAGGGCGCCCGGAACATGCTGCTCGGCAGCGGGCTGCAGTTCGGGCTCATCGCCACCGCGCGCAGCGCCGTCACGGTCATGGCCAACCCCGAGGGCTTCGCGTCCTCCCTGGTGCACCTGCTCGTCCCCGGCGCCACCGACCTGGAGCCCGTCCAGTCCTCCGCCGACGACCCGGCGCACGACCCGCTGACCGAGCTCGAGGCCACGCAGGCGGACGTCGACGCCGCCGTCCTCGACGAGAGCGAACCCGCCGACGGCATCGACGTCGGCTCCGTGACGACCGCCTACACGATGATCCAGAACCGGCGGGCGCTGCAGGCGGGCGGCGAGCCGAACGCCTCCCACCAGCTCGAGCTCGAACCCGTCTACACCTTCCTCGCCACCGCCGAGGACAACGCGAGCATCGCCCACCACCCCGTCAGCCCCAGCGAGGTCGTGGACCTGACCGCGGCCGCCGACACCGAGCCGGGTGCGGACGCCGACCGCGACCACGACTGGCTGCTGCACCTGTCCGGCGAGCCGGAGTACGTCGACGGCGCGCTCCGGTTCGTCGACGACCTGCGCGCCTGCGTCGACTCCGAGGGGCACGCCCGGGTCCTCGACGCGGTCGGGTCGTACTTCCCCGCCTCCAGCCCCCGCCCGGGGGAGCGGGCCGCCGCCGCGGGCCTGGCGCTCGAGCGCGCCGGCCTGAGCGGCGAGGACCTCGAGGCGGCGCGATCCCGCCTCGCGCTCTCCGGCGGCTGATTCCCGCTTCCCGGCGGAGGAACCGTGGAGGCCGCGTGCAGACCCGGGTGGTGGACGGTGGAGCGCGCTGCGCCGCGGTGGCCGGGATGTCACATTCAGCGGGTCGGTGGTGCTGACATGACGTGGACCTCATCCGACGCGGCAGGACCGGACCGGCGCTCGCCCTGGCGACGGCACCCTCCGGTGCCCCTGCCGTGCCGACGAGGTCCGAGGGGAGGCAACGCGTGGCGTCGTCCCGCGAACGCAGGTCCGCAGGGGTGCGGGACGACCTCGCGGAGGTCTTCAGCCGCGACTACGCCCTCGTCGTCGGGGTCGCCGCCCGCGTGCTCGGCTCCCGCGACCAGGCCGAGGACGTCGCCCAGGAGGTCTTCCTGTCCTTCAACCGGACGACGGTCCCGGCCGAGCAGGCGCGTGGCTGGCTGTCCGTCGCCGCGGCCCACACCGCGCTGAACCACCTGCGCACCGGACGGCGGCGCGCCACCCGTGAGGAGGCCGTCGCGGCGACCACCGACACCGTCGCCCCCGACGTGTCGGAGACCGTGGTCGCCCGCGAGGAGCGCGGCCGGGTCCGGGCCGCGCTCGCCCGCCTCCCCCGCAAGCAGGCCACGGCCCTGGTGCTGCGGCACAGCGGCCTGAGCTACGCCGACGTCGCGTCGGCGCTCGACATGTCCCCCGGCAGCGTCGGCACCACCGTCCGGCGCGCCGAGTCCGCCCTTCGTGAGGAGCTGAACCGTGATGCGACACCCCAGTGACGGCGACCTGCGCCGCCTCGTCGACGACCCGGCCGGGGTGTCCGACCCCGACCGCCGGCACGTCGCCGGCTGCCCCCGGTGCCTGACCGCCCTGGCCGGGGTCCGCGAGGACGCCGACGCCGTGCGGTCCGCGTTCGCCGTGGAGCCGGCCGGTGCCCAGGAGACCGCCGTCGCGTGGCAGCGGTTGGTCGCTGCCGCACCGGCGCGTGAGGCGTCCGCGGCGTCCCCGCACCGACGTCCGAGCCGGCTGCGCGAGGCGCTGCGCCGGCCCGCGGCCGCGGCGCTGGCGGCGGCCGTGGTCGTCGGCGGCGGTGCCACCGCCGCCGCGAACGACTGGTTCCAGGTCTTCCGCACCGAGCAGGTCGCGCCCGTGTCGTTCAGCGCCGCCGACCTGAGCGCCGTCCCGGACCTCGAGGAGTACGGCGACCTCGAGCTCGTCGAGGGCGGCGAGGTCCGCGAGGTCTCCGGCGCCGAGGAGGCCGCCGAGGTGACCGGACTGGACCTGCCCGAGGTGACGACGTTGCCGCGCGGCGTCAGCGGCGAGCCCGTGTACCAGGCCGGTGAGCAGGTCACCGCGGTCTTCACGGTGGATACAGACCGCGCCGCCGCCGCGGCCGCGCGGGCGGGTGAGCCCGCACCGGTCGCGCCCGTGGGTCTGGACGGCACCCAGGTGCGCCTGACCGCGGGGCCCGGCGTGGCGGCGGTCTGGTCGTCGCAGGCGGCGGACGTGCCCAGCCTCGTCGTCGGCCGCGCGGTCGCCCCCACGGCGTCGTCGTCCGGTGCGGACTTCGAGACGGTCCGCGAGTACCTGCTGTCCGTGCCGGGCATGCCTGACGACGTTGCCGCCCAGCTGCGCGCCTTCAGCGCCGACGGGTCGACGCTGCCCCTGCCGGTCCCGCAGGAGCTCGCCACCAGCAGCGACGCCGAGGTGGACGGCGCCCCCGCGACCGTCCTGACCAGCCGCGACCGCACGTTCGCCGCGGTGGTGTGGGTCGACGACGGTGAGGTCACCGTGGTGGCCGGTGCCGTCGACGCCGACGAGGTCCTGGCGGTCGCCCGCGGGCTGCGCTGACGTGGGCACCCACCAGGACGTCGACCGCGGTCCGCAGCCGGAGGCGCTGCGGGCCGCGGCCGCCCTCGTCGGGGACCTCCCGCCGGCACCCGCGGCGTGGTGCTCCGGGCTGCGCAAGCGGTACGGGCGGCGCCAGGCCGTCGACGGGGTGTCGTTCGAGGTCGGTCGCGGTGAGGTGGTCGGGCTGCTCGGCCCGAACGGGGCGGGCAAGACCACCGTCATCAAGATGCTCCTCGGGCTGACCCGGCCCGACTCCGGCGAGGCGATGCTGCTCGGCCGCCCGGCCGCCGACCCCGCGGCCCGGGCGCGGGTCGGGTACCTGCCCGAGCTGTTCCGCTACCAACCGTGGCTGACGGCGTCCGAGGTGCTGGCCCTGCACGTGCGGCTCGCCGGCCTCGACGTCCCCGCCGCCGAGCGGCAGGACCGGCTGCGGCTCGTCGGTCTCGGCGAGCGCGGTCGCGACCGCGTCGGGGGGTTCTCGAAGGGCATGCAGCAGCGGCTCGGCCTGGCCGTGGCGCTCGTCGCGCGGCCGGACCTCGTCGTCCTCGACGAGCCGACGAGCGCGCTCGACCCGCTCGGGCGTGCCGACGTCCGCGACATCGTGCTCGACCTGAAGGCGAACGGGGTCGCTGTGCTGCTCAACTCCCACCTCATCGGCGAGGTGGAGCGCGTGTGCGACCGGGTGACGATCCTGGACAAGGGCCGGGTCGCGGCGTCCGGGACGCTCGCTGAGCTGCTCGGGCGCCGTGAGGTCCGGCTGCGGCTGACCGGGGTGACCGGCGAGGCCGAGCAGCGGATCGCACGGGTCGGCTCGGTCGACCGGTCCGGTGACTGGTTCACCGTCGCCCTGGCGGGAGAGGACGACGGGACGACGGTCCCCGCGCTGGTCTCCGACCTCGTCGCGGCGGGTGTGGCCGTGCACGCGGTGCAGCCGACGAGCATCACCCTGGAGGAGCGGTTGCTGGGGATCCTGCGCGAGGGGGCGGCGGCTCCGGCGGGTGCGACGACAGATCCGACGACGACGGGTCCGACGGCGACGGGGGAGCAGCGATGACCGCGAGCGCGACGTCCGCGCCGTCGGAGACGGCCGTGCCGACGGTGGTGCGGGTGGTGACCACCGTCGCCGGGCTGACCCTGCGGGAGGCGACCCGCCGCCGGGTGCTGTGGGCGCTGGTCGCCCTGACCTCCCTGCTGCTGGTGCTCAGCGGCTGGGGCTTCTCCCGGCTGGCCGCCGAGGCCGGTCAGGCCGAGCTGACCAGCGGCCAGGGCCGGTTCGTCGCCGCGCAGCTGCTCAACCTGGCGATGTTCGGGCTGAGCCTCATCGCCGCGCTGGGGACGGCGTTCCTCGCCGGGCCGACCCTGTCGGGCGAGACGGAGTCCGGGATCGCGCTGTCGGTGCTGGCCCGGCCCGTGCGCCGGTGGTCGGTGCTGCTGGGCAAGTGGCTGGGTCTGGTCGCGTTCGGCACGGGTTTCGTCGTCGTCGCGGGGTTGTCGCAGTTCCTCGTGGTGCTCGTGACGATGGACTACTGGCCACCCCAACCCGTCGTCGGGCTGCTGCTGCTGGCCGCCCAGACCACGGTGCTGCTGACGATCGCGGTGCTGCTGTCGACCGTCGTGTCGCCGATGGCCTCCGGCGTGGTCGCTGTCGGCATCTTCGGGGCGACCTGGATCGCGGGCGTCGTCGGCGGCATCGGGCAGGCCCTCGGCCACGACGGCGTCGCGCAGGTCGGCACGGTCTCCCGGATGGTCGTCCCGACCGACGGGCTGTGGCGCGGGGCGATGTACGCCTTCCAGGACTCCACCCTGCTGGCCCGGTTCGGCCCGGAGATGGAGGGCTTCCCCTTCCTCGGGTTCTCGCCGCTGACCGCCGGGTACCTGCTGTGGTGCGCCCTGTGGGTGGCGATGGTCTGGGGCGTCGCCGCGATCGCGTTCTCCCGCAAGGACCTCTGACTCCACCCGGCACCGCCCCCCGGACGTATCGTTCGGGGGCCGGACCGCCGCCGCGGGCCCGGTCGACGGGCGACGCGGACCGGAGGCGGGATGACGGCAGCAGCGCAGCGGGCGGCGGTCGCCGTCGTCCAGGTGCTCGGGCTGGCCGTCTGGTTCTCCGTGTCCGCGGTCGTGCCGAGCGTGCAGGCGGACTGGGGGATCTCCGCGACCCAGGCGGTGTGGCTGACCGGGACCGTCCAGCTCGGCTTCGTCACCGGGGCGCTGGTGTCCACCGTCCTCAACCTCGCGGACCGCGTGCCGCCGCAGGGCCTGATGGCGGCCAGCGCCGCCCTGGCCGCGGCGTGCACCGCCTCGCTCGCCTGGTTCGCCGACGGCCTCGCTGCGGCGCTGGCGCTGCGGTTCCTCACCGGGGCGTTCCTCGCCGGCGTCTACCCGGTCGGGATGATGCTCATGGCCTCGTGGGCGCCCCGCAGCAACCGCGGCCTCGCGATGGGCCTGCTCATCGGCGCGCTGACCGTCGGCTCGGCGCTGCCGCACCTGGTCCGTGGGCTGGTCGACCTGCCCTGGCGCGGCTCGCTGCAGGTGACGGCGGCGGTGGCGCTGGTCGGCGCGGTGCTCGCGGTGGCCGTCGTCCGGCCCGGGCCGCACCTGGCCGCAGGACCCGCCACGCTGCACCCCCGCTACGCGCTGACGATGTTCCGGCAGTCCGGGCCGCGGCTCGTCAGCCTCGGCTACTTCGGGCACATGTGGGAGCTGTACGCCCTGTGGACGTGGATCCCCCTGTTCGTCCTGGCGTCCGCCGCCTCGGACGGGCTGGGGACGCGTGCCCCGCTGCTGGTCTTCGTGGCCATGGGGGTGTTCGGGCTGCTCGGCTGCCTGCTCGGCGGGTGGGCGGCCGACCGGTTCGGCCGATCGACCGCCGCCGTGACCGCGCTCGCCGTCAGCGGCGCCTGCTGCCTGCTGTCACCGCTCGCGTTCGTCGCTCCCGCGCCCGTCCTCGCCGTGTTCTGCGCGGTGTGGGGTGCGTCGGTCATCGCCGACTCGGGTGTCTTCTCCACCGCGCTGTCCGAGGTGGCGGACCCCCGGTTCGTCGGCACGGCGCTGACCGCCCAGACGGCGATCGGGTTCGCCTTGACGGTGGCGAGCATCCAGGCCGTGCCGGTCCTCGCCGGCGCGGTCGGCTGGCAGTACGCGTTCCTGCTGCTGGCCTCGTTCGTCGGGGCGCGCCGGGCCAGCTCGTGCAGGTGCTGGCGCGCGACGACGGAGTCCTGGTGCTCACCGAGGACCTCCTGGAGGTCCTCGATCGCCGCGGCGAAGTGGCTCGCGGGCTCACCGAACGCCGGCGCCACCGCCTCGGCGGCGTACCGGGCGCGCTTGGCGGCCTTGCGGGCCTCGTGCAGGACGGCGTCCCGCTCGTCCCCCGCTGGGACGTCGGCGGCGCCTGCCATGACGTCGCGCAGCCGGACCCAGTCACGTCGTACCCGCCGGGGGAGCGCCTTGCGCGCAGGACGCGCCGCCCGCTCGGTGAACGGCGGGCCCGCGACCAGGTCGCGCAGCGCGGCGAGCAGCGCGTGGTAGCGGTCGCCGTCCAGGTGCTCGAGGAGCGCGTCGTGGGCGTCGCGGTAGGCGCGGCCGAGCTCCGCGTCGACGGCGTCGAGCGGGTCGGTGGCGACCGTTTCCTCGTCAGCCTCGGCGGCGGTCCGCAACCGCGCGCCCATCACCTCGGCGTCGCGGGCCCGGCCCAGCTCGCCGGCGAGCCACGTCAGCTCGTCGCGCAGCGGGTCGGTCACCGACCGGTCGAGGAGCGGGCGGAACGACCTGAGGGCGCTGCGCAGCCGGCGGGTCGCCACCCGCATGGCGTGGACCCCGCCGTCCGCGTCGAGCCGGACCGGCAGGTCCTGCCGGTGGATCTGCTCCACCTGCTCACGCACGTAGGCCATGACGACCTGCCCGGCGGGGGTGCTGCGCTTCATCGGCGGTGCGTCATCGCTGCCACGCGTCGTGGGGGTCGCATCGACGGCGTCGCCCAGAGCGCGACGGAGCTTGCTGGACGACGCGGACGGTCGCAGTCCGCGGTCGCGCAGGGCGGTGTCGAGGTGGTCGAGGAGTGCGGGCTGCCCGCCGACCAGCTCCACCTCGACCTCGCGCCACGTCGTCGCGGCGGTGACGTCGTCCCCGTTGCCCTCGACCGGCAGCAGCCGGCGCGCGGTGACCCGGTCGTCGGCCAGCTCGACGAGCACCTGTCCGGTGGCGTCCACCAACCGTCGCACGGCCCGTCGCGTCGTGACCTCGACGACCGGCTGCAGCGGTGCGTCGGCCGTGACCGCGCGGACCATCCGGCGCAGCGCGGCGGGGACGGTCCGGGTGGCGCGACCGAGAGGACGGCGCACCTCGGTGCGGGTGTCGTCCCCGGCGGGGACCTTCAGGTGCCACCCCGCGTCGTCCCCACCGGTCCGGCGGCGCAACGTCAGACCGGCCGCGGCCAGCCGCAGGTCGGCGGTGTCGAAGTAGGTCGCGGACAGCTCGTGCTGGGCGACGTCACCGTCCAGGACGGACGTCGGGTCGACCGCTCCGTCCGCGGACCGGAGCAGCTCGGACACGGCGGGCAGCTCGGCGTCGTCGTCGGCCGTGTACGTCCGCTCGACCTCCGTGTGGATCCCGCCCATGTCGTCCTTTCTACGACCCCGGAGCCGTCCCCGCGCGGTGCCGCCGCGGCTCACAGCGGTCCGAGGACACCGGCCGGGTCGGCGCTCAGGTCGAGTGCCTCGAGGACGCCCAGGAGCTCACGATCCTCGTACCGGAAGTGCGACTCCATGATCGCCGCGAGGCCCTCGAGGTGCCGGTCCAGCTCCTCGGGGGACGC
This sequence comes from Thalassiella azotivora, assembly GCF_054781695.1. Lineage (NCBI taxonomy): Bacteria > Bacillati > Actinomycetota > Actinomycetes > Kineosporiales > Kineosporiaceae > Thalassiella > Thalassiella azotivora. The sequence goes on along the minus strand of NZ_BAAGTX010000016.1, from coordinate 1,398 downwards.
CGACCGGTCCGCGGCCGCCTGCAGGGCGGTGACCAGGTGGGTGATCATCGAGTGGTCCTGCTGCAGGGAGCGCAGCGTCTCCGCGAGGTGCGGGTGCTGCTCGGCGATCGTCGGGAACAGGGTGCGGTCCTCACCGACGTGGTGCCCGGTCAGCGCGGTGCAGAACCCGTGGCACAGCAGGAGCAGGTCCCGGGTCGCGGGCTCGGCCGCCTCGCCGGCCTCCACCGCCTCGCGGGTCACCCGCAGCGCCTCGCGCAACCGGTCGTGCACCGCGCGCAGCTCTCTGCTCCAGGCGACGAGCCTGGTCCTCTCGCCCTCAGTCACGCGAGTGCGAAGGGGACGACGTCACGCCGTGCTCCTTCGGTCCGGTGCCTCCATGCCGGACACGGTCTGCCACCGGCACGCGACGCTGCGGCGACCGTAGCGGTCCGTCACCCACCGGGCCAGGGGCTGCCCGTGCAGATGGTTGTTGTCAAAGCCGCAGCCCCGGTGCCTGTGAGGGACCGGAACTGCGCCCCTGTCCGGCGTACCGACCCGCGCCGCATCGACGCGGAAGATCCGACGCCCTCCGACGCGCCGGATCTTCCGCGCTGTGGGCTGGTTGCATGGACCGAGTGCGAAAGCGACAAGGAGCCGTTGGTGCGTAGCGGGCGGTCGTCCGGGCGGCGGTCGACGGAGATCCGGTGCAGCTCGGTGCTCGACGTGCACGCCGACGAGCTGTGGCAGCGGGTCACCGACCTGCTGGGTGTCAACGCCGAGCTCATGCCGCTCCTTCGGATGACCGCCCCCCGCGGTCAGCGGAGGCTGGCCCTCGACACCGTCCAGCCCGGGCAGCGGCTGTGCAGGTCGTGGCTGCTGCTGTTCGGTGTGCTTCCGATCGACTACGACGACATCCACGTCGCCGAGGTGGGTCCCGGCTACCGGTTCCTCGAACGGTCGCGGATGCTGAGCGCCGTCGTGTGGGAGCACGAACGCTCGGTCGAGGAGGCCGGCGCCGGCCGAGCGCGGCTCACGGACAGGGTCCGCTTCACTCCCCGGTGGGGCGTCGTGGCCCCGCTGCTGAGGTGGTTCGTCCCACGTGTGTTCGCCCACCGGCACCGGCGGCTCCGTGCGGCCCTCGGGGGTTGCGGCGAGACCCGTTCGTGAGACCGGCCCCGGTGCCTTCCACCTAGCGGACGCTGATGGCACCGCACGCCTCGCCTGCTTCGGAGTTCACCGGGACGTGCGTTCCGCGGCACCACGGTGCCCGCGGGCGGACAGGTTCTCGAGGGACGGTGGGTGCACGTGCGAGGTCTCGATTGAGGTGACGTCCCCTGGGGTGGTGTAGTTCTCGATCTTGTTCGTCGTGATGGCCGCGATGAAGAAGGCCATCGTGCGATGGTCAGTGAGACCGGACTA
>NZ_BAAGTX010000015.1:0-110616 GCF_054781695.1 Thalassiella azotivora | reverse complement strand
CAGGAGGTCGACACCGCTCAACTGCTCACGGCATGATCACCGCACTGACCCGCACGGTGTCGAGCAACTCCACCACTCAGCGGGACGTCACCCTCGATTGAAGACACAACCGTAGACACGCCAACGGATTTGACGCCACGACACCCTCCGTATTCGATCTTGCACGCACCGTCGGCGGGTACCACCCATCGAGCGTGCTCACCAGGCGTCGACCCGCGAACCGGGCTGCGCCGACGAGCCGTTCTCCGGCGGCGGCACACCACCCACCCTCCGCCCGATCGGCGGGGACAACCGGAAGGACAGGACGAACGATGACGTCTCTCGTCGCACGCACCCTCGGCACCGTGGCCCTCGTCGGGGCCGCGATCGGTGCAGCGGCCGTCCCGGCTGCCGCGGTCGACAACACGTTCCAGCTCGCCCACGGCGGCGTCACCGCCTCGGGCACCTACGACCGCATGATGAGCATCCCCGAGCGTCCCGTCCCGCCGGTCCGCGTCGCGGGCACCCTGGTCGTCGACTCCGCCAACCGCTGCGGCGTCGTGCAGATCGCCCAGAGCGGCCCGGCCGACCGCACCGTGTGGCACACCGTGGCCGGCCGCTGTGGCGCCGGTGCCACCACCTTCACCGTGAACGCCGACCTCCTGCGCGGGAGCGTCGACCCGGACGTGCGGCTGTGCGAGGGCGCCACCCCGTGGCAGGCGGTCCGTGGCGCGTCGTGCACGTCCTTCACCCCGGCGGCCGGCTGACCACTAGCTCGTCACGGACGCGGCGACTCGGTGCGCGTGCATTGAGGGCGCTTGACGAGGGCGCTCCCGGAGACCCTGGGAGCGTCCTCGTCGCGTCGGAGCGATCTTCGCGGATTCGAGAACCCGTAGGTCAGCGAAGTGATCGCGCGAACGGATGACGGAACGTGCAGCCATGTCGTCCCAAGGTGGACGCCGCCCTGAGCGGACACCATCACCGCAGCCACGAGGGAGCCACACGGCCGGACGCCGGGGGCCGCTACGTGCCGAGCGCACCGACCGGGATGACGACGACCCCGTCGGGGCGGGTGTATCCGTACCCGGTGGAGGTGATCACCCCGAGGACGGCGGGCGCGCCGACACGGCTGGTGTCGACCTTGGCAGCGAACGCAGTGAGCCCGGCGGCGGCCTCCTCGACCTGGCCGACGCCGAGCTTCACCTCGAACGCGCCCCACCCGGCGGAGGTGGACACGACCGCGTCGACCTCGAGACCGTCGCTGTCGCGGTAGTGGTGCACGGTCCCGTCGAGGGGGTCGGCGTAGATGCGCAGATCGCGGACAACCATCGACTCGAACAGCAGCCCGAGAGTGTTCAGGTCGGCCAGCAGTGCGGCAGGGGTCGCGCCCAGCGCGGCGACGGCGAGGGAGGGGTCGACGAAGTGGGTGCGCGCCGCAGTGCGCAGCCGGGCGCGGGAGCGCAGGTGGGTGTCGAACGCCGGCTGCGTCTCGAGCAGCAGCAGCCGCTCGAACGCGGCCAGGTAGTCGTAGGCGGTGGTGCGTGCCAGAGGTCCCTCGTCACCCTCGGCCTCTGCGGACAGGCGGGCGACCTTGTGCTCGCACGCGGTGTTGCGGGCCAGAGCCCGCAGCAGCCGCATCGCCCGGGTCGGGTCGTTGCGGGCGGGGTCCACGCGGCGGACGTCGACCTCGGCGACGGTGGTCAGGTAGTCGCGGTTGGCCCGCACGGCCTGGCTGATGCTCAGACCCAGGTTGAGTGGCCAGCCACCGCGGACGACGAGGTCGATGACGTCAGGGACGGTGAGCCCGGGGTCGGCGGTGGCGGGTCGCTGCCCGGCCAGGAGGGCGGCCAAGCTCATCACCCCGGTGGATTCCCCGGACTCGAGCAGGCTGAACGGGCGCATCCGCAGGCGGGCGAACCGGCCGGCGCCGGTGTGCCGGGACACGTCGTCGTGCGGCACTGCCGACCCTGTGAGGACGAACTGGCCGGGCAGGCCGCGGCGGTTCACCTGGTCGCGGACGTGGTTCCACACGGTCGTCGCCTCGAGCTGCCACTCGTCAACGAGCTGGGGTGGGGCGCCGTTGAGCACGATCGAGGGGTCCACGGCGAGCGCGGTCCGTGCACCCGGGTCGACGTCGAGGTAGGTGTAGGAGGCGCAAGCACGCTCGGCGCTGTAGGTCTTCCCGCACGCCTTCGGGCCCTCGAGCAGGACCGCCCCGGACGAGGCGAGCCGGTCGGCCAGCATGCCGTCGAGGACACGGGGATGGTAGGTACCGGACCGTTGAGGCACCGTCTTCACCTCCTGTCGATACCGGGGCTACACTTTGCAGCCATTCTAGGCTACATGATGCAGAGGATCGAGGCATCACTCTGCAGTCGGTGCAGGCTACACATTGCAGGAGCCCCAGGCTGCGCTTTGCAGACGATTTCGGCTTCAGGTGTTGTACGGCACCGCATTCTGCAGCGATCTCTGGGAGTGGGGGGTCGGGATCCGTCGTTCGGTCCGGCGCTCGTTCCTCGCGCCGTCCCCGCCTCCTCCCGGTTCCCGGCTCGCCTGGCGGGAACGCGACGAGGGCGCCCCCGAAAACCTTGGGGGCGCCCTCGTCGCGTCTGGTGGAGCGGGTGACGGGAATCGAACCCGCACTGTCAGCTTGGGAAGCTGATGTTCTGCCATTGAACTACACCCGCGTCGCGTGCCGGAGGCGCTGGCGACCGGTCGCGCGGTGGCCAGGATAGCCGAACGCCGAGGGTGCTCCGCCAGCACCCGCCACGGGCCGCCGCACCCCCCGCTACCGTGTGCTCGTGCTGCTCTCCGATCGGGACATCCGGGCCGAGCTGGACGCCGGGCGCGTGGTGCTGGAGCCGGACGACCGGTCCATGATCCAGCCGTCCAGCGTCGACGTCCGGCTCGACAAGTTCTTCCGGTTGTTCGACAACCACCGGTACCCGTTCATCGACCCGGCGGAGGAGCAGCCGGAGCTGACGCGGCTGGTCGAGACGCCCGACGGCGAGGCGTTCGTCCTGCACCCGGGCGAGTTCGTCCTCGCGTCGACGTTCGAGGTCGTCACGCTCCCGGACGACGTCGCCGCGCGCCTCGAGGGCAAGTCCAGCCTCGGCCGCCTCGGTCTGCTGACGCACTCGACCGCGGGGTTCATCGACCCCGGGTTCTCCGGCCACGTGACCCTCGAGCTGTCGAACGTGGCGACCCTGCCGATCCTGCTGTGGCCGGGCATGAAGATCGGGCAGCTGTGCTTCTTCCGCCTCACGAGCGCCGCGGAGGACCCGTACGGAAGCGCCCGGCACGGCTCGCGGTACCAGGGCCAGCGCGGCCCGACGGCGTCCCGGTCGTTCCAGAGCTTCCACCGGACGCAGGTGTGAGCACCCCAGCGCTGACCGCCGAGCAGATCCGGCACCTGCACGTCCTGCTGTTGCCGGCGGAGGTCGACCCCGAGGACGTCGAGGCGCTCGTCGTCACCCGGCACCCCGAGGCCGACCAGGACGACGGCGCCTACCGGATCGGCCGGCACCTGCGGCTCGTCGGGCCGCTCGAGGTGGACGACGCCCTCGCCGACGCCATCGAAGCGCCCCGCGGCTGGCCGCTGATGTACGTCCTGGACTCGCCCGTCGAGCGGGAGGACCCGCCGCTGCCCGGCACGTCCCACCCCGACGGCCTGCACCGCGCCTTCCACGACGGCATGCCCGTGCGCGCGGAGGCGCGGGGCGTCGAGCTGCTCGTCGCGATCGCCCGCCGCCTCGACGGCGCCGTCCGGGTGGCCGACCCCTACGGCACCGGGACCGTCCTGCGCCCCGACCCGGGCGCGCGGATCGACCTCGTCGTCCACTCCCCGTACTGGCTCGAGCCCGACACGCTCCTCGGCGTCGTCCGGCTGCACGAGCCGGGCGCCCGGCTCGCGCTCGACGGCGAGCAGTGGATGGGCCCGCCGCGCGGGCTGGTGGACAACCCCGCCGACGAGGCCGCGGCCGCGCTGCGCCCCGAGCTGCGGGTCGCCCTGCACGCCCAAGCGGACCGATACGACGCGGCGGCGCTCGCCGGGGACGACGTCCTCGACGCGTACGCGGTCGTGGTCGACCTCGGACCCGAGGGCCGGTTCGGCGGCATCGAGGTGATGGCGCACCCGGAGGAGGTGCGGATCCCAGCGCTGGCCGGCGTCGAGTGGGCGGACGACGTCATCAGCTACGAGGTGCGCTGGACCCCGCCGGACGAACGGGAACGCGCCCTGGAGGACCCGTCGCCCGAGTACGTGGCGTCCCGGGCCGTCGCCGCCACCGCGGTCGGTCTCATCGCGTCCGCGGTCGTCGAGGCCACCGACGGCGTCCTCGTCGACTCCGACGGGTTCCTCGTCGACCGGTACGACATCTGAGGACCGGCAGGTGCCCCTCCCGGACGCCGACTACCTGCCGCTGCTGCGCGCCGAGCTCGACGCGTTCGCGGCCACGCTGGCCGACGACCACCTGGGCGCGCCCGTCGCCGGCTGCCCGGGGTGGACGCTGCGGGACGTCGTCCTGCACCTCGGCGAGACGCACCGGTGGGCGCGGCACGCCGTCCTCGCCGGGACCGGTGACCACTGGCCGCAGCCCGGCCCCCGGGACGACGCCGGCCTGCGGGCCTGGTTCGCCGACGGTGCCGGCGCCCTCGTCGAGACGCTCACCCGCACCGGGCCGGACACCGCGTGCTGGACGCTGTGGCCGCCCCGCACCGCACGGTTCTGGCGACGGCGTCAGGCGCTGGAGGCGCTCGTCCACCGTTGGGACGCCGAGACCGCGACCGGGTGCCAGCCCGAGCTGCCCGCCGACCTTGCCGCCGACGGTGTCGACGAGGTCGTCGGCACCATGGTCCCCCGCCAGGTCCGCCTGGACCGGACGACGTGGCCCCGGCAGCCGATCGCGCTCGTCGCCACCGACACCGGGCACCGCAGGGTCCTCGGCGCACCCGGTGACTGGGCGGTGGCCGCCGCGGTCCACGGGACCGCGGCCGACCTGCTGCTCCTGCTGTGGAAGCGCCGGGCGCTGAGCGGTGACGGTCTGCGGGTGGACGGCGACGCCGACGCCGTCCGCGACGCGCTGGACCGGCCCCTGACCCCGTGACGACGGCAGCCCCCGCCCTTCAGTGACCGGCCCCGTCGCGGTAGCGGGCGGCCAGCGCCACGTACGTCTCGGCGTTGCGGTGGATGCGTTCCACCTCCTCGCCGGTCACCTCCCGCTTCACCGCGGCCGGGACGCCCGTGACGAGCGACCTCGGCGGGACGACGGTGCCCTCGCGGACGACGGCCCCGGCGGCGACGAGCGACTCCCGGCCGATGCGGGCGCCGTTGAGGACCACGGCCCCCATCCCGACGAGCACGTCGTCCTCGACGGTGCACCCGTGCAGGACCGCCCGGTGCCCCACGGACACCCGCCGGCCGACGGTGACGGGCAGGTCCCGACCGGGGTGGACGACGCACCCGTCCTGCAGGTTGGAGCCCTCGCCCAGGTGGATGGGGGAGTCGTCCGCGCGCAGCACCGACCCGAACCACACGCTCGACCCGGCGTCCAGGGTGACGGCGCCGACGAGGGCGACGTCCGGTGCCACCCACGACTCGGGGTGCAGCACCGGCCTCCCGCCGGCGAACGGCACCAGCCGCGGCCCCGGAGCCGTGGCGTCCCGGGCCGCGTGACCGGCCGCGTCGCCTCCGAGGACGTCCTGGACGGTCCGGCTCAGCAGGCAGAGCTCGTTGCCCTCCGGGTCTGCGAGCACGACCCAGGTGGCGTCGTCCGGCTGGCCGACGTCCACCCGGCGCGCCCCGAGGGAGAGCAGCCGGTCGAGCTCGGCCTGCGTGGTCGTCCCGTCGGCGCGCAGGTCCAGGTGGACCCGGTTCTTCCCGGTCTTGCCGTCGGGTGCGCGGATCACGTCGATCGCCGGCCACGACCCGTCCGGCGGCGCCAGGCTGACCCCCTCGTCGTCCACCTCGGTGACCGGCCAGCCGAGCGCGGCGGACCAGAACGCGCCGACGCGCGCAGGGTCGACGGCGACCAGGGAGATGGCGGAGATGCGGCTCGTCACGGGGCGAACCTAGCGCCGGGGCCGCGCGCGCCGACGACGGAGAACGAGCACGGTCAGGTGCCCGAGAAGTGACGGGATGTCGCCCTCGCGAACTTCTTGTCGGTCCCTCCCGTCGCTGCTAGCGTCGCGACGCTGCAGCATCACCGAACGCGTCCAGGACCCGACCGCCGTGACGACCCCGGCCGGCTCCTCCTCCGGCGGCCCCAGCCCGCCGGGTCTCCCGACCTCGGGCGCTGCCGCCCGTCCACCGTCCCCCGACCGGCGCGTCCCGTCGCGACGCGCCGGCGGGATGCGGTCCGCCGGTGGTGCCCACCCAGCTCCAGGAGCCCCCATGCGACGCCTCATCGCTCGACTGGCCGTCGGCTCGATCGCGCTGACCGCCTCGTTCGCCCTCGTCGTCCCCACCTCCGCCGCACCACCCGACACCGGTGGCGGCGGCGTCTCCGTCAACGCCGTCTTCGACCCGCGCGCCGACGTCCAGGCCAACTGGACCCGGGCCCAGGCCCTGCGGATCGCGCCGGACGCCACCAACACCAAGCCCCGGATCCCCGAGGACTTCCCGATCATGACCGACGAGGTCTGGGTCTGGGACACCTGGCCGCTGACCGACCTCGACATGAACCCGGTGAGCTTCAAGGGCTGGAACGTCATCTTCTCCCTCACCGCACCGCGGGACATCTTCTTCGGTGACCGGCACTGGCAGGCCAGGATCGGCTACTTCTACTCCCGCGACGCGCGGAGCTGGACGTACGGCGGGGACCTCTTCCCGGCCGGCTCGTCCTTCGGCTCGCGCGAGTGGGCCGGCTCCACGGTGCTCGAGCGCGGCAACCGCGTCCACGCGTTCTACACCGCCTCCGGCCGCGACGACGGCGGCATCGACCCGACGGACGCGCTGCAGCGCCTGGCGCACGCCGCGGGCCGCATCCACGCCGACCGCGACGGCGTGTTCTTCCGCGGGTTCAACGACCACACGATCATCGCCGAGGCCGACGGGGAGATGTACCAGACGCTCGAGCAGTCCGAGGCCGGGCCGATCATCTACGCCTTCCGCGACCCGTTCGTCTTCCGCGACCCGGTGGACCGGAAGATCTACGCGCTGTTCGAGGGCAACAACGGCGGCGTCGCCGGCAGCCACACCTGCGACCGGCACGAGATCGGCCGGGTCCCCGCGGGCCACGAGGTCCCCGCGGACGCCCGGTACTACACCGGCAACATCGGCCTGATGGAGGTGCAGAACGCGCGGATGACCCAGTGGAGGCTGCTGCCGCCGCTGCTGTCCGCCGAGTGCGTCAACCAGCAGACGGAGCGGCCGCACCTCGTCGTCCACGAGGGCAGGTACTACCTCTGGACCATCAGCCACACGTTCACGTTCGCTCCCGGGCTGACCGGTCCCGACGGCCTGTACGGCTTCGTCGGTGACGGCCTGCGCAGCGACTACCGGCCGCTGAACCGCAGCGCCCTGGTGCTCGGCAACCCGGCCGACGCACCGTTGCAGAACTACTCCGACTACGTCATGCCGAACCTGCTCGTCGAGAGCTTCATCGACACCGTCCCCACCAGCGACGGTGGGGTGAGGTACGGCGGGACCCTCGCGCCGACGATCCAGATCGAGATCCTCGGCGACCAGGGACGGCGCACCCGCATGGTCGGGGAGCTGCCCTACGGGTACATCCCGGCGCTCGCGGCGGCACCCGTCCGCTGACGCCCACCGGCACGACCCGCGAGGGTCCCGGCGCGCACCGCGCCGGGACCCTCGGCCGGCCTAGGGCCGCCCGGCACCGCACCGCGGGGGCAGCTCCTCCAACGGGACGGGGACCGTCACCTCCCGGCGGCCACCCGCCGCGCTGACGTACTGCCGGATCTGCCGTCCGGGGACGTCCACCCCCAGCCGCAGCAGCGCCGTCCCCATCACCTCGGCGGCCATCACGCCCAGGGCGTCCTGCGACTGCTGCCGGTGCGTGCGCCGGCCCAGGTCGACCTGGGCGATGACGTCGGACCCGTGCCGTCCCAGCGTGTCCAGCAGGACGGCGATCTCCACCCCGTACCCGGTGGGGAAGGGCAGCGACTCGAGCAGCGAGCGCCGACCGGACCACTCGCCCGCCAGCGGCTGGACGAGGGCCGCGAGCTCCGGCCAGTGCAGGTTCAGCAGCGGTCGCGCCACCAGCTCGGTGACGCGGCCACCGAAGCCGGTGACGGTGCCGTCGTCCCCGACGAGCGGCCGGTCGTAGAAGCCCTTGACCAGGAGCGTCTCCGGGTCCGTCAGCAGCGGCCCGAGGAGGCCGAGGCCGTAGTGCGGTCCGGCGTCAAGGAGGTCGGCGTCGCAGAACGCGACGAGCGAGCCGCTGGTCTCGCCGAGCGCGTGCCACATCGCCGCGCCCTTGCCGGCAGCCTCGCACCGGACGACTCGCGCGCCGGCGTCCGCGGCCACCTCGGCGGTGCGGTCGCCGGACCGGCTGTCGACGACGACGAGGTCGTCGACCAGCCCCGCGCAGTGCAGCGGGCGCAGCGACCGGACGACGTCCCCGACCGTCTCCTCCTCGTCGCGGGCGGGCAGCACGAGGCTCACGGTCTCGCCCAGCGCACGCTTCGCCTCCCGCAGCTGGTCGACCGTCCACGCGTCCGCCGGCCAGGTCGTCACCACCCGTGCACCGTACGCGTCGACCCCGCGGGGGCCACCCCGCGCCCGCGGGGCCGACGCGCCCCGCCCTACCCGGCGCTCACCCGCCCGTGCTGCGGTACGAGTCGAGCTCCCACACCCGCAGCGACTCCACCTGCGTCGCGGCACCGTCGGAGAACAGCTCGATGCCGTCGCTGGCCGGGTCCGGGAACACCAGGCTGGTCACCACGGCCTCACCCTGCCCACCGAACACCTCGACGGACGACGAGTCCACGAGGACCCGCAGCCGCACCGACCCGTCGACCGGGACCAGCGGCGCGGCGTGCCGGCCGCTGAAGTCCGGTCCGAGGTCCACGCCCGACCGGGTGCGGTCGACGTACACCTCCTGCCGCGCGACGTCGTACCCGACGACCGTCTCCTGGCCGTCCCCGACCCGCACGCGCAGCCCGAACGCGTCGGCGTCGCCGACCGCGAACGTCGCGTCCACCTCGAAGGACGTCGCTGCGACGGGCAGGCCCCGGGTCGTCCCCGTCCGCGTCGTCACCGCCGACGTCCCGGTCGGCGCCAGGCTCGGGCGGCCGGTCACGAGGGGGCGACCGCGCAGCCGCTCCAGCGCCCCGACCGGCTGCTGCACGAGCCGGACCTCGCCGTCGACCGTCTGCAGACCGACCTGGCGGGGCACGCTCATCGCCCCTCGCCAGGTGCCGGTCGGGGTGGCGCCGGCGTACTGCCAGTTGCTCATCCAGCCGATCATCCGACGCGTCCCGGTGGGGTCGCCGTCCCACGCGACCGCCGCGTAGTAGTCCTTGCCGTGGTCGAGCCAGTCGGCCCGCTGCAGCGCGGACAGCGCCGGCTCGGCCGCCAGCACCACGTGGTCGACGAGCACCTGCCCCCAGCCGCCGGGGTTGGCGTCGACGGCGCGCACACGGGCGGTGCGGCCCTGCCAGCGGCGCAGGTCGAACGACGCCCAGTCCAGGACGCCGCTGTTCGCGCCGGTCGCGCTGTCGACGACCTCGCCGTCGACGAGCAGCTGGACGGTCGTCTCCGTGGACGCCCGCTGCGCGGGGGCGTCCGACAGCATCACCGAGTCGACGTTGACGTGCCCCCACCCGCCGGTGTTGGCGTCGACCACCTGCAGCCGGGCGCTGCGGCCCGTCAGGTCCGTGACGTCCCACGCCCGCCAGCTCAGCCGCTCCTCGTCCCGCCCGGTCGCCGTGCGCACGACCTCGCCGTCCACGAGCAGGTTCACCGCCGTCGGGGCGTCCGACGTCATCGGGTGGCGACCGCCCCCGACGAGGAGGTTCACCCAGGCGTGGGTGAGCTCGAACTCCGGCGAGGTGAGGACGCCGGTCGTGCGGTCCCCGTCGACGAACGTGTTGACCAGGCCGGCCCCCTGGAACCCGGTGACCGCCTGCTGCCCGGGGAGGGTCCCGGTGGCGGGGGCGTCGCCGAACGCCTCGCCCTCGACGACCCAGCCCTCCCCGTAGGCGCCGCCCTCGAAGTCGGCGACCACCCGCGCCGCCACCGGCGGTTCGGGGTCGAGCACCGCGCCGGGGTCGTGCGGGTGCCGGCCGCCACCGACGAGGAGGTTCAGGTACGGCGCGTCGACGGTGAACTCCGGGGACGTGAGCGTGCCGGTCCCCGCGTCGTAGCGGTGGAAGCTGTTGGCGAGGCGCTCGCCGAGGTACCCGGTGACGCCGCTCTGGTCGGTGCCGTCGGCCCGCCCGGCGACCGGGCCGTCGCCGAACGCGTCACCGGTCACGGTCCACTCCCCGAAGCCGTCGCCCTCGAAGTCCGCGAGCACCCGCAGGGCCGGCGGGGGCTCGTACGAGCCGTCGTCGTCCGGCGTGAAGGTGGTGCCGTCCCACTCGCCGACGAAGTACTGCATCCCCGAGCCACCGTGCGGCCCGCCGGGGTTGAGGCTGACGACGAGCACCCACTTCTGCCGGTCGGGGTCGCCGTCGACCGGCAGCCGGAACAGGTCCGGGCACTCCCACACCCCGCCCACCGCGCCCTGCGGCCCGAAGTCCGACAGGTGGGTCCACTCCTTGAGGTCCGGCGAGGAGTAGAAGGCGATCCGCTTCTCGGTGGCCAGCGCCACGGCCATCAGCCACGTGCCGGTCGACTCCTGCCAGGTGACCTTGGGGTCGCGGAACTCCTCGTTGTCCAGGTCCAGCACCGGGTTGCCCTCGTACTTCTGCCACGTCCGGCCGTTGTCGAGGCTGTACGCCAGCGCCTGGTCCTGGCCCGGACCGTCCCTGCGCGCGCTCGTGTAGACGGCGACCATCGGCGGGTCCTCGACGCTGCCGAAACCGCTGGTGTTGCGGTGGTCGACGACGGCGCTCCCGGAGAACACGTACTCGTCCTGGTCGTGGGGGATCGCCAGCGGCAGCTCCTCCCAGCGCACGAGGTCACGGCTGACCGCGTGGCCCCACGACATGTCGCCCCACTGCGTCCCGTTCGGGTTGTGCTGGTAGAAGAGGTGGTACTCGCCGTCGTGGAAGACCAGCCCGTTCGGGTCGTTCACCCAGTTCCGCTCCGGGGTGTAGTGGTACGCGGGGCGGTACGGGTCTGCGCCCACGTCGGCTCCCGGTGGGGCGTCGGTCCGTCCCGTCGCCGTGGCCGGCGCCGTCGACAGCGCGGTGGCCACGGCGAGGGCCGCGGCGGCGAGGGTCGTGGTGCGGTGGCTCGTCATCGTGCCTCCTGGTCACCGGGAGGGCCTCGTCGCCCGCCCGAGGGTGTGACGGACCACGGGGACGGCGCTGCGCCGTCCCCGTGGTCGCGTCCGGGTGTGCCGGCCCGCCGGCGCCGTGGTGGCACGACGCCGGCGGGGGCGTCTCAGGCCACCTGCTCGGGCGGCTCCATCGCGCCGGTCATGATCGCGACGGCGTCGGACATCGAGATCGACCTCGGGTCGACCACGGCCTTGCGGCGTCCGAGGCGCTGGATGTGGATCCTGTCGGCCACCTCGAACACGTGCGGCATGTTGTGGCTGATGAGGATGACCGGCAGCCCCCGGTCGCGGACCTGCAGCACCAGGTCCAGGACGGCGCGGGACTCACGCACCCCGAGCGCCGCCGTCGGCTCGTCCATGATGACCACGCGGCTCCCGAACGCCGCGGCGCGGGCCACCGCGACGGCCTGCCTCTGACCACCGGACAACGTCTCCACGGCCTGGTTCGGGTTCTGGATCGTCATGATCCCCAGGTCGTCGAGGTGGCGGCGCGCCTCGTCCCGCATGCCGTTGCGGTCGAGCATCCGGAACACCGACCCCAGCACCCCCGGACGCCGGCGCTCGCGGCCGAGGAAGAGGTTGCTGGCGATGTCCAGGGACGGGGAGACGGCCAGGCTCTGGTGCACCGTCTCGATGCCGGCCTCCCGCGCGTCGATCGGCGTGCTGAAGTGGACGACCTCGCCGTCGACCCGGATCTCGCCCTCGTCCGGGACGAGCGCCCCGGACAGCGCCTTGATGAGACTGGACTTGCCGGCGCCGTTGTCGCCGATGACGGCGAGGATCTCCCCGGGCAGCAGGTCGAGGTCGGCGCCGGTGAGCGCGGTGACCCGCCCGTACCGCTTGACCAGCCCGCGGGCCTGCAGCACGGGGGTGGGCTCGGCGGCTGGGGCGCTGCGGCCGGCCGCCTCGGTCGTGGTGCTCACGGCTTCACCTTCCTGATCCACTGGTCGATCGAGACCGCCGCGATGATGAGGACGCCGACGGCGAAGTTCTGCCAGAGCACGTCGACGCCGGCCAGGGCGAGGCCGTTGCGGAACACCCCGACGATGAGGGCGCCGATGAGCGTGCCGACGATCGCGCCGCGGCCACCGAACAGGCTGGTCCCGCCGATGACGACGGCGGTGATCGAGTCGAGGTTCTCGGTCTGCCCGGCCTGCGGGCTCGCCGAGGCGATGCGGCCGATCAGGATCCACGCGGCCAGGGCGTAGACGGCGCCGGCCGCCGCGTACACGCTGAGCAGGACCCGCGCGGTGCGGATGCCGGACAGCCGGGACGCCTCGGCGTCGTCCCCCGTGGCGTAGACGTGCCGCCCCCACATGGTGTTCTTGAGGACGAACGCCATGGCGACCACGAGCAGCACCATGATCACCGAGCCGTAGGTGATCCTGGTGTTCCCGACGGTGAACGTCTCGCCGGTCCACAGCAGCAGCCGGGGCATGTCCGTGCCGCGGATCGTGGCGCTCTGGGAGTACCAGAGGTTCAGCGCGAAGAACACGTTGAGCGTCCCCAGCGTCACGATGAACGGTGGCAGCTTGAGCCGGGTGACGAGCAGTCCGTTGACCAGCCCGGCGGCGGTGCCCACGGCGAAGCCGATGAGCAGGGCCACCACCCCGGGCATGCCCTGCTCGGCGGCCATCTTCGCCATCACGATCGAGCTGAGGACCATGATCGCGCCGCAGGACAGGTCGATCCCCGCGGTGAGGATGATGATCGTCTGACCGACGGCGAGCGTGCCGACGACGGCGACCTGCTGGAGGATCAGCGACACGTTCCCCGGTTGGAGGAACCGGTCGGACAGCAGCGCGAAGACGATGACGGCGAGCAGCAGGACGACGGCGGGGCCGATCGTGGCCTGCGCGTGCAGCAGGTGCTGCAGCCTGGTCAGCGGGGTGCGCCGGCCGGCCGGCTCACCGACAGGGTTGGTCCCCCCGGGGCGCGTGGCGGTCAGGGTGGGCACGGTCCTCAGCCCCAGCAGTTCTCGAGGCCCCAGGCCGAGTCCTGGGACTCGACGCCGTCGAACGGCTCGTCGGTGATGAGCGTGACGCCGGTGTCGACGAAGTCCTTGCCCTCGGTGTTCTCGGGCTTCTCGCCGGTCTCGGCGTACTCGACGACCGCCTCGACGCCCATCTGCGCCATCTTCAGCGGGTACTGCTGGGAGGTCGCGCCGATGACCCCCGCCTGGACGTTCTCCACGCCCGGGCAGCCGCCGTCCACCGAGACGATCGTGACCTGGTCCTCCACGCCGGCCGCGCGCAGCGCCTCGTACGCACCGGCCGCGGCGGGCTCGTTGATCGTGTAGACGAGGTTGATGCCGGGGTCCTTCTGCAGCAGGTTCTCCATCGCCGTGCGCCCGCCCTCGGGGGAGCCGTCGGTCACGTCGTGCCCGACGATGCGGGGGTCGTCCTCGTCGCCGATCCGGGTCTCGTCCTTGACGTCGACGCCGAAGCCCTCGAGGAAGCCCTGGTCGCGCTGCACGTCGACCGACACCTGGTTGGGGTTGAGGTCGAGGAGCGCGATCCTCGCCTCCTTGCCCTCGGCCTCGAACTTGGCCTTCGCCCACTCGCCGATGAGCTGGCCCGCCCGGTAGTTGTCGGTCGCGAAGGTGGCGTCGGCCGCGTCGGCGGGCTCGAGCTGGGTGTCGAGGGCGATGACGAGCAGACCCGCCTGCCTGGCCTTGTCGACGGAGGGCACGATGGCCTTGGAGTCGTTGGGGGTGATGAGGATGCCCTGCGCACCGGCGCCGATGAGGTTCTCGATCGCGTCGACCTGCGCCTGGTTGTCGCCGTCCTGCTTGCCGGCGAACGACTGCACCTCGGCACCGGTCTCGCTGGCGGCCTCCTGGGCGCCTTCCTTCATCTTCACGAAGAACGGGTTCGTGTCGGTCTTGGTGACCAGGCCGACGAGGACGTCGCCGCCCGAGCCGGCACCGCCGGCGGTCGTGGAGTCCTCACCGCAGGCGGTGAGGGCCACCAGCGGCGCCGCGGCGAGGACGAGGGCGGCGGTCCGCAGACGCGCGGACCGGCGGTGGATGGCGCTCATGGGGGCTCCTGGGGTGATGTACGACAACGTTGACGTCACTGGGCGCACTCGGGCGTGCGTGAGAGGTGCGCAGCGGCCTCTCGGCCGTGCGATGCGTTGTGTCGCAGGGGCCTTGGGAAGTCGGTCGGCGTCGGCTGTTCCCTGACGACAACGTTGACGCTAATGTGACTTGGGACACAGCGACAACCCCGAGTTACCCAATCGTTACCGACAGGAGGCGACGTGGACGACCGACGACGGGTCCGCCGGCCGCACCCGACCATGCGGGACGTCGCCGCCCTCGCCGGCGTCAGCATCAAGACCGTGTCCCGGGTCGTGAACGGCGAGCCAGGGGCCGGCGCCGAGGTCACCCGGCGGGTCCGGGAGGCGGCCGAGTCGATCGGCTACCGGCCCGACCACTCCGCCAGCAGCCTGCGCCGGTCGGACCGGCGCAGCGGCACGCTCGGGGTGGTGTTCGAGGACCTGTCCAACCCCTTCGACGCGGCGATGCTGCGTGCGGTGGAGGACCGCGCGTCCGCTCGGGGGGTGCTCGTCCTGGCGTCCAGCAACGAGGACGACCCGCGGCGGCAGGAGGTGCTGCTGAGGTCCCTGTCCGTCCGGCGGGTCGACGGCATGGTCGTCATGGCGGCCGACGGGGTCCAGGACGCGCTGCAGCACGAGTGCCGCCGGGGGACCCCGCTCGTCCTGGTCGACCGGCCGCCCACGTTCGAGCACGCCGACAGCGTCACCACCACGAACCGGGAGAGCACCTGCGAGGCCGTCGTGGAGCTGGCGCGGCTGGGGCACCGGCGCATCGCCTTCCTCGGGGACCGCACCGCGCTCGCCACCAGCCGCGACCGGCGGACCGGCTACGTCGAGGGCCTGGCATCGACGGGTCTCGTCCTGGACCCCGCACTGGTCCGCACGGACCTGCGCGGTCCGGACGAGGCGTCCCGGGCCACGACCGCGCTGCTCGGGCTGGCCGACGCCCCGACGGCCGTCTTCGCGGCTCAGAACCTGCTGACGGTCGGGGCCATGCAAGCGCTCCGGGGCCGGGGGGTGCAGCAGCAGGTGGCGCTGGTCGGGTTCGACGACTTCCCCCTGGCTGACATGCTCGACCCGCCGGTCACCGTCGTCCGGCAGGACGTGCCGCGGATGGGTCGCGTCGCCGCCGACCTGCTCCTCGCCCGGGTGGACGGCGACGCCTCGCCCGCCGTGCACGAGGTCGTGCCGGCGTCCCTGGTCCGGCGCGGGTCGGGCGAGATCCCGCCGCCGGCCGCCCGCCGCCGGACACCGACGCGTCGGCGGCCGCAGCGCCGCGCGGACGACGCCCCCACGGGCCGGCGCCCCGCCGGTTCCCGGACCGCAGCACCGGAGGTACGAGCATGAGCATCGTCGTGGGCTACGTCCCCACCGAGACGGGGGCGGCCGCGATGGCGGCTGCCGCGGCCGAGGCCCGGCTCCGGGGCTCGGACCTCCTCGTCGTCAACACCGCCGTCGGCAGGGACTACGCCGCTCCCACCTACGCCGACGAGCGCACCCTGGACGGCGTCGTGGCGTCGCTCACCGAGGAGGGCGTGACCGCGCACGTGCGCCACCTGGACGACGCCGACCCCGCGGAGGCGCTGCTGCGTGCTGCAGCGGAGCCAGGGGTGGAGCTGCTCGTGATCGGGCTGCGCCGCCGGACCCCGGTGGGCAAGCTCATCACCGGCAGCACCGCCCAGCGCGTCCTCCTCGACGCCCCCTGCCCGGTGCTGGCGGTGAAGGCGCCGGGAGGCCCTTGATAGGTGACTATTGAGTCACCTATTGTCGTCGTCGTGAACGACGACCGCCGTGAGGCCGAGACCGCCCGGGTCCTCCGGGCGCTGTCGGACCCGCACCGCAGGGCGATGCTCGACGCCCTGAGGCAGCGCGACGGTCGCAGCGTCACCGAGCTCGGCGAGCGGCTGCCCGGCCTCGGCCGGCACGCCGTCCTCAAGCACCTCGGGGTCCTCGAGGACGCCGGCCTCGTCACCACCCGCAAGGTGGGCCGCCAGCGCCTGGCCCACCTCAACCCCGTCCCCGTCGTCGCCCTCGCGCGGCGGTGGCTGGACGACTTCGGCGCCCGGATGGGCCTCACGCTCACCGGCCTCCGCGACCTCCTCGAGACACCCGAACACCAGGAGCCCCCCATGACCGAGACGGTCACCCGCGTCGCGACGGTCGTCGTCGCCGCCTCCCCGGAGCAGATCTGGGCCGCCATGACCGATCCGCACCAGACCGTGCGCTACTACCACGGCACCGAGGTCCACTCGACGTGGGAGGTCGGTGCCCGGATCGAGTACCGCTACCCCGGCGGACCGGCCGCCCTGGAGGGCGAGATCCTCGAGATCGAGCCCGGGCGGCGTCTGGTGCACACCTTCCACGCCGTGTGGGACGACACGATCGCCGCGGACGCGCCCACCCGCTACGAGTGCCGGCTCGAGCCGGCCGGCGACGGGCTGACCCGGGTGACCGTCGAGCACTCGCAGGTCGTCGCGGGGTCGGTGACCGACCAGCAGACCAGCGGCGGGCACGAGTACGTCCTCAGCGCCCTGAAGACGCTGGTGGAGACGGGCCGCAGCATCGACGAGCTGGCAGCCACCGCCGCGCGCTGACGCACGTGGGGACGACGGCGCCCGCGGCGGGTCGACCGGCTCGGAGCCGGTGACCACTCGCCGCGGGCGACGTCGTGGGTGCCCTGCGGGCCCTGGGGGTCAGCCGGCCGGGACCGGCTCCGGGTCGGGGTCGGCCTGCCCGCCGGCGGCCGGGCCGGCGTCGCTGCCCCCGTCGCCGCGCCGGACGGCGGCCAGCAGCATCTGCGCGACGTCCAGGACCTGGACCTCCTCGCGCGCCTCGCCCTTGCCCTTGGCCTCGGTCAGGCCGTCGGAGATCATCACGCGGCAGAACGGGCAGCCGATGGCGATGGTGTCGGCCCCGGTGGCGACGGCCTCCGCCGTGCGGTTGCCGTTGATCCGGGTGCCCAGCTTCTCCTCCATCCACATCCGCGCACCGCCGGCGCCGCAGCAGAACGAGCGCTCCTTGCTGCGCTCCATCTCCCGCATCTCCACGCCGGGCAGCGAGCCGATGAGGTCGCGCGGCGGCGAGTACACGCCGTTGTGGCGGCCGAGGTAGCACGGGTCGTGGTACGTCACGGACGGCGCCGACGCGCCGGCCTTGGACGCGCCCACCCCGCTGACGGGACCGGACGGCGGCGCGACCGGAACCAGCTTCTTGTCCCGCACGAGGCGGTTCAGCAGCTGGGTGTGGTGCACGACCTCGTACGTCCCGCCGAGCTGCGGGTACTCGTTCGACAACGTGTTGAAGCAGTGGGCGCAGGTGACGACGATCTTCGTCGCCTTCATCTCGTTGAGGACCTCGACGTTCTGCTGCGCGAGCATCTGGAAGAGGAACTCGTTGCCGGCGCGCCGGGCCGGGTCGCCGGAGCAGCCCTCGCCGTCACCGAGGACCGCGAAGTCCACGCCCGCGGTGTGCAGCAGCTCGGCGACGGCCTGCGTGGTCTTCTTCGCCCGGTCCTCGAACGCGCCCGCGCAGCCGACCCAGAACAGGTACTCGACCGCGGAGAGGTCCTCGACGTCCGAGCCGACCTGCTTGACCTCGAACGGCAGGTCCTTGGCCCAGTCGAGGCGGCCGCGCGGGGACATGCCCCACGGGTTCGCGTTCTTCTCGAGGTTCTTGAACAGGCCGCCGAGCTCGGACGGGAACGCCGACTCGATGAGCACCTGGTTGCGGCGCATGTCGACGATGTGGTCGACGTGCTCGATGTCGACCGGGCACTGCTCGACGCACGCGCCGCAGGTGGTGCAGGACCACAGGACGTCGGGGTCGATGACCGCGGACTCGCTGTCGTACGCCTGGAGCACGTCCGCCATGTCGTAGCCGGTGTCGCCGACCAGCGGCTTCTCGGCGAGGGCCAGGACGTCGGCGGGCAGGTCGGCGCGCGTCTCCTCCGACGCCATCAGCCACGGGGCCTTCGCGTGGGCGTGGTCGCGCAGCGCCAGGACCATCAGCTTCGGCGACAGCGGCTTGTCGGTGTTCCACGCGGGGCACTGCGACTGGCAGCGGCCGCACTCGGTGCAGGTGGAGAAGTCGAGCAGCCCCTTCCAGGTGAAGTCCTCGACCTTGCCGACGCCGAGGGCGGCGTCCTCGTCGAGCTCGTCGATGTTCTCGAAGTCGACGGGCTCGCCCTTGACCTTCATCGGCTGCAGGGCACCGAGGGAGGTGCGGCCGTCGGCGTGGCGCTTGAACCAGATGTTGAAGAACGCCAGGAAGCGGTGCCAGGCGACGCCCATCGTCGGGGTCAGCGCGATCGTGATCATCCAGACCATCGAGATGAGGATCTTGATCGCCGCGACGACGAGGATCGCCGTCTCCAGCGCACCGACGGAGGCGCCGGAGAACAGCTCGCCCATCCACGCCGTCAGCGGGAAGTGGAAGGCGCTGGCGTACTCCTCGCCGGTGGCGCTGAACAGCGCGTACTCCAGACCGCGCAGCAGCAGGATGCAGGTGCCGACGCCGAGGATGACCGCCTCGACGAAGTACGCCTGCCAGAAGCTCGAGCCGAAGAACCGCGACCCGCGCTCGCCGGACGCGATGGTGCGGCCCTCGTCGCCGCGGAACGACCTCGGGTGCTTGAGCTGCCGGATCACGATCAGGGTGAGGATGCCGAGCAGGCCGGCCCACGCCATCAGCTCCGTGACCCACTCGTACGGTGCGAAGTGCCCGATGAGCGGGAGGGTGAAGTGCGGGTCGAACAGCTGCCCGTACGCGTTCACCAGCGTCAGGAAGAGGACGCCGAACGAGACCATGACGAACCAGTGCGCGGCGGCGACCACCGGCAGCCGGGCCATCCGGGTGTGCCCCAGGAACTCCCGCACGAGCGTGACCGTGCGCGCCCCGGGGTCGTCCGAGCGGTTCTCCGGTTGGCCGAGCTTGAACTGGCGGACGAAGCCCGCCACCGTCCGCGCCAGCAGCGCGACCCCCACGGCCGTGACGGCCAGGCAGATCACGATCAGGGCCACCTGCATGAGTCGCGCTCCTCGTCCGGGGAACCTGCTGCGGGTCGCGACCACAGTAGGCCGCGGACCAAGCCAATAGCCTACTCGCCGGTAACTTCGACTGCCCGGCCAGGTGAGTCGGCTCACTCGCCCGGCCGCCACCCCCGCGACCGCACCTTTCCACCAACCTGCGGGCTCGAGGGCCCCCGTGACCGCACCTTTCCACCGACCTGCGGGCCCGGGGGCGCCCGTGACCGCACCTTTCGACCAACCTGCGGCTCCGGAGGGGGGCTGGACCGCACCTTGGTGGAAGGGTGCGGTTCGGGTGGGTCAGTGGCCGGGTCAGTGGCCGGGGCCGGGGGACGGCGGCGGGGTCAGCAGGGACGTCGTCGGCACGAGCGCCACCGCGAGCGCCAGGGTGACTCCCACGAGCGCCCCCGTCAGCAGGAGGACGCCGGCCCAGCCGCCGGCGGCCCACGCGGTCCCGGCGAGCCCGCCGAACACCGACGACCCCAGGTAGTAGGAGAAGAGGTACAGCGACGAGGCCTGCGCCGTCCCGCCGGCGCCGAGGTGCGCCCTCGCCGCGACCCACCCGCTGGCGAGCCCGTGCGCGGCGAAGAAGCCGGTCGTCAGCACGCCCAGGCCCACGACGACCAGCCACAGCGGCTCGGCGGCCGTCAGCGCCAGACCCGCCGCCATCACCACCACGGTCACCGGCAGCACCGGACGGCGACCGCGGACGGCGACCACCCGGCCGGTCACGGTCGACGCGACGCTGCCCAGCGCGTAGACGACGAACACCGAGCCGGCGACCGCCGGGCCGAGCCGGTACGGGTCCGCGGCCAGCCGGAAGCCGGTGGCGTTGTACACGGCGACGAAGGCGCCCATCGCCGTCCCGCCGACCGCGAACAGCGCCACGAGCACCGGGTCGCGCAGCAGCGCCGCGGTCTGCCGGCCCAGGTGCCGCCAGGACGTCGGCGCGGGGCTGAAGCGCCGGGACGGCGGCAGCAGGCGGACCACCAGCACCGTGCACGCCACGGCCACGACCGCGATGCAGCCCAGTGACCACCGCCACCCGCCGACCTCGGCCAGGACCCCCGCCAGGAGCCGGCCCGTCATCCCGCCCAGCGCCGTCCCGCCGATGTAGAGCCCCGTCGCCCGGCTGAACGCCCGCTCGGACAGCTCCTCGCGCAGGTACGCGACCGCCACCGCCGGCAGGCCCGCCAGCGCGAACCCCTGCGCGGTCCGCAGCCCGAGGACGACGTCCCACGTCGGGGCGACCGCGACGAGCAGGCCCAGGAGGGACGACAGCCCGAGCGACCAGTGCATCAGCCGCACCCGGCCGCGGACCTCGGACAGCGGCCCGGCCACGAGCAGCGCGGCGCCGAGCCCGAACGTCGCCACCGACACGCTGAGCGCGGCGCGGCCCGCGGTCAGGTCGAAGTGCTCGGCGAGCTGCGGCAGCAGCGGCTGGGGTGCGTAGAGGAGGGCGAACGTGGCCAGCCCCGCCGCGAACAGGGCCACGCTGACGCGGCGGTACGCGGGGTCGTCCAGCTCGTACGGCGCGGCCCCCTCACCCGCGCGGCCGTCGCTCATCCTCGCGTGCTCACGGGCCGGTCACGGGCCCGCCAGCTGCGCCGCCACCCGCCGGACGTCGTCCGGCCCGACCCGGCAGCAGCCGCCGACCAGGCGCGCCCCGGCGGACACCCACCGGCGCGGCAGGTCGTCGTCCCAGCGCGCGTCGCCTCGCCACGTCCTGGCGACCGCGTCCCAGGTCTCCCCGCTGTTGGGGTAGGCGACGAGCGGGACGTCGACCGCCGCACCCAGGGCCGCGAGGGCCGGCTCGACGTCCGTCGGCTCGCAGCAGTTCACGCCGGCGGCGACGAGACCGGGGACGTCGCGCAGCGCGGCGCCGACGTCCGCCAGGTCGTCACCGGCGCGGGTGCGGACCGCGCCGTCCGGGCCGGTGGCCACCGTCACCGACACCCAGGTCGGCACCCGGGCACCCGCGAGCTCGAGGGCGAGCGCCTCGACCTCCGTCAGGGAGGGGACCGTCTCGCACGCCAGCACGTCCGCCCCGCCGTCGGCGGCGCCGTCCGCCACGCGCTGGGCGAGCACGTCGAGGCGCGGTCGGTGGAACCGTCGCAGCGCCGCCACGGTCGCGTCGTGCCCGCCGAGCCCGTAGGCGCCGGTGTACTCCGACCCGTCGGCCAGGCTGGCCCCGTACGGCCCGACGGACGCCGCCACCCAGGTGCCGGGTGCGTGCTCGACGCGGGCCCGGTGGGCGACGTCGACGGACCGGCGCAGCAGGTCGGGTGCGCGTTCGGCGGGGACGCCGGCGCGCGCCAACGAGGTGGCGCTCAGCTGGTACGACGCGGTCGTGCTGACCTGGGCCCCGGCGTCGAGGAAGTCGCGGTGGGCGGCGGCGACCGCGTCGGGGTCGTCCAGCAGCAGGCGCGCGGACCACAGGGCGCCGCCGAGGTCGTGGCCGGACGCCTCGAGCCGGGTGGCCAGCCCGCCGTCGAGGACGACGGGACCTGCGGCCAGCGCGTCGGCGAGTCTCACGACGCACCCGGGTCGTCGTCGCCGTCGCCGTGGTGGCACTGCCGCTGGAAGGCCAGGACGTCGGCCAGGTGGACGCGGCGGTGGCGTCCCGGCTGGTCGTAGGGGATCCGGCCCTGCTCCAGCAGCCGGACGAGCGTGGGGCGGCTGACCCCGAGGACGTCGGCGGCCTCCTGCGTCGTCAACGTCGCGGCGTGGGACGTGACGGTGACGGACAGCCCCCGGTCGAGGGCGTGCCGGATGTCCTCGAGGACGCCGTCCAGGTCGTCCCCGGGGACGAGGGTGCGGCAGTGCTGCTGGTGGCCGTGACCGCCCGGCGGTGCCGCCCGGTCCGCGGTGCCGCCCGGGCTCGCTCGGCCGTCGTCGTGGCTGTGCACGAGAGCATCCTCCGTCCTTCAAATCGAACGATTCGAACGTAGCGTGTACGCTGCGACCAGTCCACCCGCAGCCGCCCCGACCGCAGCGACCGCCAGGAGGTGACGTGACCGCCCTGCTGGCCCTGCACGTCCTGGCTGCGGCATTCGCCCCCTGGCTGGTCCACCGGCTCGGGTCGCGCGCCTTCCTGCTGCTGGCAGCCGTCCCGGCGTCGGCGTTCGCGTGGGCCCTGGCGGTCACCGGCGACGTCCGGTCGGGCGACGGCCCCCGCGAGTCGGTCACGTGGGTGCCCTCCCTGGGCGCCGAGCTCTCCCTGCGGCTGGACACGCTGGGCTGGTTGATGGTCCTCGTCGTCGGCGGCGTCGGTGCGCTGGTCCTGCTCTACTGCGCCGCGTACTTCGACGACGCGGAGGTGGCCCTGGGACGGTTCGCCGCCAGCCTGGTCGCGTTCGCGGGGGCGATGCTCGGCCTCGTCGTCAGCGACGACATGCTCGTGCTCTACCTGTTCTGGGAGCTCACGACCGTCCTGTCGTACCTGCTCATCGGGCACCTGTCCGACAAGCGCACCAGCCGCGCCGCCGCCATGCAGGCCCTCGTCGTCACCACCGCGGGCGGGCTCGCGATGCTGGTCGGCGTCGTGGTGCTCGGGCAGAGCGCCGGCACCTACTCGATGTCGGAGCTGTTCGCGGACCCGCCGACCGGCGCGGCCACCACCGTGGCCGTCGTCCTGCTCCTCGCCGGGGCCGTCACCAAGTCGGCGCTCGTGCCGTTCCACTTCTGGCTCCCCGGGGCGATGGCCGCGCCCACCCCGGTCAGCGCGTACCTGCACGCCGCGGCGATGGTGAAGGCCGGGGTCTACCTCGTCGCGCGGTTCGCGCCCGCGTTCGCCGACACCCCGCTCTGGCGGCCCGTCGTCATCGTCCTCGGCGCGACGACCATGGTGCTCGGCGGGTGGCGGGCCCTGCGCCAGACCGACCTGAAGCTGCTGCTGGCGTTCGGCACCGTGTCGCAGCTCGGCTTCCTGGTCACCCTCGTCGGGGCGGGCACGCGGGACGCCGCCCTGGCCGGCCTCACCCTGCTGGTCGCGCACGCCCTGTTCAAGGCGTGCCTGTTCCTGGTCGTGGGCGCGATCGACCACTCCACCGGCACCCGGGACCTGCGCCGGCTCACTGGCTTACGGCGGAGCATGCCGGTCGCGTTCTGGGCGTCGGCGCTCGCGCTCGCGTC
The DNA here is from genome assembly GCF_054781695.1 of Thalassiella azotivora. Classification (NCBI taxonomy): domain Bacteria; kingdom Bacillati; phylum Actinomycetota; class Actinomycetes; order Kineosporiales; family Kineosporiaceae; genus Thalassiella; species Thalassiella azotivora. The sequence continues at coordinate 87,008 of NZ_BAAGTX010000015.1, read as the reverse complement.
GATGGCCGGGCTGCCGCCGATGCTGGGGTTCGTCGGCAAGGAGGCCGCCTACACCGCCTTCCTCGCCAGCGGCACCCTCGCGGACGGTGCGACCCTGGCCGTCCTCGTCGCCGGCTCCGCCCTCACGTTCGCGTACGGGGCGCGCTTCCTCTGGGGCGCCTTCCTCGACGTCCCCGGCCGCGAGCCGACCCCGGTGCACCGGCCGGGGTGGCTGCTGCTCGGGCCCTCCGCGCTGCTCGCGGGGATCGGCCTGGTCGCCGGGCCGCTGTCACCGGCCGCCGAGCCGATGCTCACCGGGTACACCCAGGCCTGGCCGCAGAGCGAGCACCCCGCGCACCTCGGCCTGTGGCACGGCCTCGGCCTGCCGCTGCTGCTGTCCGCCGTCAGCCTCGCCCTCGGCGCCGGGCTGTTCCTGCTCCGCAGCCGGGTCGAGGCCGCGCAGCAGCGGCTGACCACGCGGCTGGACGCCGACACCGGCTACCGGGTGACGATGCGCGCGCTGGACCGTGTGTCCCTCGAGGTCACCGGCGCCCTGCAGCGCGGCTCGCTGCCCCTGTCGCTGGGGCTGATCTTCGTCGTGCTCGTCGTGCTGCCCGGCGGGGCGGTGCTGCTGCACGGTGTGTGGCCCGACGCCGTCCGGCCGTGGGATAACGCGGGGCAGGTCGTCGTCGCCGTCATCACCGCCGTCGCCGCGGTCTGGACGGCGCGGTCCCGGCGGCGGCTGCGGGCGGCGATCCTCGTCGGGGTCGTCGGCTACGGCACGGCGATGCTCTTCCTGCTGCACGGCGCGCCAGACCTGGCCCTGACCCAGGTGCTCGTCGAGACGGTGACGCTCGTCGTGTTCGTGCTCGTCCTGCGCCGGCTGCCCGCGAAGTTCTCGGACACCCCACCAGGCCTGGGGCGCTGGGTGCGCGTCGCGCTCGGCACCGCGGTCGGCGTCGTGGTCACGGGGCTGGCGCTCACGTCCGCGGCCGTGCGGACCGCCGTCCCGGCGTCGGAGGACTTCGCCGAGGGCGCCGTCGGGTTCGGCGGCGGCTACAACATCGTCAACGTCACCCTCGTCGACATCCGCGCCTGGGACACGATGGGTGAGCTGTCCGTCATCCTGGTCGCCGCGACCGGGGTCGCCAGCCTCGTCTTCCTCCGCGAGCGGCACGCCGCCCGGCACGCGGCCGCCCTCGAGCAGACCCGCAGCGCCCGCGGCACCCACGCGGCCGTCGGCGGCGCCGGCGGGTACGCGTGGCTCGCCGGGGTAGGAGTGGGCCGTGACCGGCGCAGCGTCATCTTCGAGGTCGTCACCCGGCTCGTCTTCCACACGATCGTCCTGTACTCGCTGTACCTGCTGTTCTCCGGGCACAACAACCCCGGCGGCGGCTTCGCCGCGGGGCTCGTCGTCGGCCTCGCCCTGGCCGTCCGCTACCTGGCCGGCGGTCGCGACGAGCTCAAGGCCGCGGCACCGGTGATGCCGGGCTGGCTGCTCGGCACCGGCCTGTTCCTGTCCGCGGGCACCGGCCTGGTCTCCATCCTGCTCGGCGGCGACGTGCTGCAGAGCTGGATCCTGCAGGCCGAGCTGCCCCTGCTCGGCGACGTCAAGCTCGTCACGTCGCTGTTCTTCGACGTCGGCGTCTACGTCGTCGTCCTCGGGCTGATGCTCGACGTCCTGCGCAGCCTCGGGGGCGAGCTCGACGTGCAGATCGCCGCCGAGCGCGGGGAGGACGACGACCCCTTCGTCCGGGCCGACACGGGAGGACCGGCGTGATCCCCAACCTCACCCTCTGCCTGCTGGTCGGGCTGCTCTTCGGCACCGGCGTCTACCTGGTGCTGGCGCGCAGCATCTCCCGGGCGCTGCTCGGCCTGCTGCTGCTCGGCAACGGCGCCAACATCCTGTTCCTCGTCGCCAGCGGCGAGCCGGGCCGGGCGCCCATCGTCAACGTCAACGACGAGGCGGAGATCAGCGACCCGCTGCCCCAGGCGATGGTGCTCACCGCCATCGTCATCACCCTCGGCATGACCGCGTTCATCCTCGCGATGGCGCACCGCTCCTGGCAGATCGCGCAGTCCGACGTCGTCGAGGACGACGTCGAGGACGTCCGCATCCTGCGCAAGGCCGCCCAGGACGACATGACGCACAGCGACTTCGCCGGGGACGACGACATCACCGACGACGTCCACGACGCCGAGGAGCTGCACGTCGCCGGCACCCCCGGTCTCGTCGTCGACCCGGACCGACCCGAGGACCTCGCCCCGTGACCGCCGGCCTGAGCCCGCTCATCGCGCTCGTCGGCGCCGCCGCCGACACCACGGCCACCGCCTGGCACACCCTGGTGCCGCTGCCCGTCGTCCTGCCGCTCGTCGGTGCCGGCATCACGATCGCCGTCGCCCGCCGCACGCACCTGCAGCGCGTGGTCTCGGTCCTGGTCCTCACCGCCGTGCTGGCGGTGAACGGCGCCCTGCTCGTCGGTGCCGACCGCGAGGGCCCGCTCGTCGTCGAGGCCGGAGGCTGGCCCGCGCCCACGGGCATCGTCCTCGTCGTGGACCGGCTGTCCGCGCTGATGCTCGTGGTGTCAGGCCTCGTCACCCTCGGGGTGCTGCTCTACTCCATCGGCCAGGGCCGCGCCGCAGGCGACGACGACGAACGGGACGGCGAGGCGCCGCTGCCGATCTTCCACCCCACGTTGCTCGTGCTGTCCGCGGGCGTGGCGAACACGTTCGTCTCCGGTGACCTGTTCAACCTGTACGTCGGCTTCGAGATCCTGCTCGCCGCGTCGTTCGTCCTGCTCACCCTCGGGGGGACGGCGCCACGCATCCGCGCCGGGATCACGTACGTCGTCGTCAGCCTCGTGTCGTCGCTGGTGTTCCTCGTCGCGATCGCGCTCGTGTACGCCGCCACCGGCACGGTGAACCTGGCGCAGCTCGCGGGACGGTTGGACGACCTGCCCGACGGCACCCGGCTGGTGCTGCAGCTGATGCTGCTGCTCGGCTTCGCGATCAAGGCCGCCGTCTTCCCCCTGTCGGGGTGGCTGCCCGACTCCTACCCGACCGCGCCCGCGCCCGTCACCGCCGTGTTCGCCGGCCTGCTGACGAAGGTCGGCGTGTACGCGATCATCCGCACGCAGACGCTGCTGTTCCCCGACGGACGGCTCACCGACCTGCTGCTGTGGGCGGCGCTGGCGACGATGCTCGTCGGCATCCTCGGGGCGGTCGCACAGGACGACATCAAGCGGATGCTGTCGTTCACCCTCGTCAGCCACATCGGGTACATGGTGTTCGGGATCGCGCTCGGCTCCTGGACCGGGCTCTCGGCGGCCATCTTCTACGTGGCGCACCACATCACGATCCAGACCACGCTGTTCCTCGTCACGGGCCTGATCGAGCGGCGCGGTGGCAGCACCTCGCTCACCGAGCTCGGCGGGCTGGCCCGGCTGGCGCCGGTGCTGGGCGTGCTGTTCTTCGTCCCGGCGATGAACCTGGCGGGCATCCCGCCGTTCTCCGGCTTCCTCGGCAAGGTGGGGCTGCTCCAGGCCGGCGTGGACGACGGGTCGTGGCTGGCGTACGTGCTCGTCGCCGGGTCCGTCGTCACCAGCCTGCTCACCCTCTACGCCGTGGCCCGCACCTGGGGTCGCGCGTTCTGGCAGGCGCCGCCGGAGCGACTGGCGAGGACCGCGGGCCGGGTGGCCATGCCGCTCGGGATGGTCCTGCCCGCCACCCTGCTCGTCGTCGCCGGGCTGAGCCTGACCGTCGTCGCCGGTCCGCTGTTCGCCGTCACGGACCGGGCCGCCGCCGACCTGCTGGCCCGCACCCCCTACGTGGACTCCGTCTTCCCCGGCGGTGCGCCGTGACCCGCGCGCGCAGGGTGCAGGCCTTCCCGGTCCTGTGGCTGGCCGCCGTCTGGGTGCTGCTGTGGGGCAACCTCAGCTGGGCCAACGTGCTGGGCGGCCTGGCGCTCGGGCTGTTCATCACGGTCGTCTTCCCGCTGCCGCGGGTCGTGGCGGGGGTGCGCGTCCGGCCGCTGAAGGCGTCGGCGGTGGTGCTGCGCTTCCTGCGCGACGTGCTGGTCGCGAGCTTCCAGGTGTCGTGGCTGGCGCTGCGGCCCCAGCCGCTGCCGGCCAGCAGCCTCGTCGTCGTCCACCTGCACGGCCGGGCCGAGCTCTTCCAGACGATCGTCGCGGAGATGACGGCCCTCGTCCCGGGCTCCGTCGTCATCGACCTCGACCCCGAGTCGGGCCGGCTGGCGCTGCACGTCCTGGCCGCCGACACCCCGGAGAAGGTGGAGGGCATGCGCCAGCGCACCCTGGACCTCGAGCGGCGCGTGGTCGCCGCCCTGGCCGCCGACCCCGAGGACGTCGGACGCCGCGACTCCGGCTTCGAGACCCGCGACACCGACGACTCCTCCGACGGCTCCTCCGGCGGTGCAGGTGTCGAGGACGTCGACGCGGGTGTCGAGGCGCGGGAGGGGATGTGAGCGACCTGCTGACCGCCGTGGCGACCGTGGTCGTCGTCGCCCTGCTGGGCACGGCCGCCGCCCTCGTCGTGGCGCGGATCGTGCGCGGTCCGACGGTGCTGGACCGCGTCATCGCGATCGACGTGCTCATCTCCATCGTGGTGTGCGCGCTCGGGTTGGAGGCTGCGGTCAACCGGCACTCCACGACCCTGCCGATCCTCATCGCCCTGTCGCTCATCGGGTTCGTCGGGTCGGTCAGCGTCGCCCGGTTCGTGGCCCGGGACGTCGACGACCCCGACGACGTGGGCACGGCGACCCCCGGCCCTGCCGGCTCTGGCGGGGAGGTGACCCGGTGAGCGGCGGTGACGTCCTGGACGTTCTCGGACTGGCCTGCCTCGTCGTCGGCGCGTTCCTGTCCCTGGCGGCGGCGGTCGGGATGCTGCGCTTCCCCGACCTGCTCGCGCGGATGCACGCGGCCACCAAGCCGCAGGTCCTCGGCGTCCTGCTGACCCTGCTCGGGGTGGGCCTGCGGATCCGGTCCGGCCTCGACATCGGCATGCTCGTGCTGGTGGGTGTCTTCCAGCTGCTGACCATCCCCGTCGGCGCGCACATGGTCGCGCGCGCCGCGTACCGGACGGGCCAGATCGGCGACCTCGACCTGGCCGTCGACGAGCTCGCCGAGGAGCCCGAGATCGAGGAGCGGCGCCCGCCCACCCCCTGACCGCACCTTTCCACCACCGTGCGGTCCGAGCGCGCCCCGTGACCGCACCTTTCCACCAACGTGCGGCCTGAGTGCGCCCCTTGACCGCACCTTTCCACCAACGTGCGGTCCCAGAGGCCCGATCTACCGCAGGTTGGTGGAAAGGTGCGGGAGGGGCAGGGGAGGGGCAGGGGGCGGGGTCAGGGGGTGGTGGACGGGCGCCCGGCGAGCCGGGTGGTCAGGCCCGCGGCGACGCGCCGGGCGTGCCGGGCGGCGTCCACCGTCGCCGCGTCGTCCAGGTCGTCCGCCGGGTAGGTGATCGCGACGGCGGCCACCGGGTGCCCGGTGTGGTCGTGCACCGCCGCGGCGACCGACGCGAACCCCGGGGTCACCTCGCCGTCCTCGACCGCCCACCCGCGCGAGCGCACCTCGACCAGCAGCCGGCGCAGGGCCGTCAGGGACCGCGGTCCCGTCCCGTGCCGGTCCACGAACGCCGACGCGTCCGGGAAGAGCGCGCGCACCTGCGCGGCCGGCAGGGAGGCGAGCAGCGCCCGCCCGCTGGCGGTGAGCTGCGCCGGCAGGCGCACGCCCACGTCCGTCACGAGCGGCGGGCGCCCCGGCGCGCGTTCCTCGATGACGTACAGCACCTCCCGGCCGTGCAGGACGGCGAGGTGCGCGCCGTGCCCGACCTCGTCGACGAGCCGGGCGAGCGGCCCGGCGGCGAGGCGGGCCAGCGGGGCCTGGCGGGAGTACGCCGAGCCGAGCTCGAAGGCGCTGACCCCCAGACCCCAGCGCCGCTCCGCGGGCAGGTGGACGACGAAACCGGCGCGCTCGGCCTCCGCGAGCAGGTGGTAGGTGCTCGACCGGGGGAGCTCCAGCTCCCGGGCGATCGTGGCCGCGGGGAGCGGCTCGGCGCGCCGGGCCATCAGCCGCAGCAGCCGCAGGGTGCTGCGCGCCGCCGGGACGGAGGACGACGGTGACGGCACGGGCGCCTCCGGGTCGCGGCGAACGGTCTGGGATCCCAGACACTAGCGGTCGGCGGTGGGTCGCTCCGGCCGGGGTGCGGCGGTTCGATGGACCCCATGGGGATCGAGCAGGTGGTGGTCGGCGTCGGGCCGGTGACGCCCGAGCAGGTGGTGGCGGTCGCGCGCGAGGGTGCGGGCGTCCGGCTGGGGGACGACGCCCTGGCGGCGATGGCCGCGAGCCGCGCCGTCGTCGAGGCGCTCGCGGACGACGACCAGCCGCACTACGGCGTCTCCACCGGGTTCGGTGCCCTCGCCACCCGGCACATCCCGGTCGAGCAGCGGGCGCAGCTGCAGCGCAGCCTGATCCGCTCCCACGCCGCCGGGTCCGGGCCGGAGGTGGAGCGGGAGGTGGTCCGCGCGCTGATGCTGCTGCGGCTGTCGACCCTGGCGACGGGCCGCACCGGCGTCCGACCGTCCACCGCGCAGGCGTACGCGGCGATCCTCGACGCGGGGCTGACCCCCGTCGTCCACGAGTACGGCTCGCTGGGCTGCTCCGGCGACCTCGCCCCGCTCAGCCACGTCGCGCTCGCGCTGATGGGCGAGGGGCAGCTGCGGGACGCGGGCGGCGCCCTCCGCCCGGCCGCGGAGGCGCTGCGCGAGAACGGCATCGAGCCCGTCCGGCTCGCCGAGAAGGAGGGACTGGCCCTCGTCAACGGCACCGACGGGATGCTCGGCCAGCTCGTCCTCGCCCTGCACGACCTGCGCCGGCTGCTCGAGGTCGCCGACGTCGCCGCGGCGATGAGCGTCGAGGCGCTGATGGGGACCGACGCGGTGTTCGCCGAGGACCTGCAGGCCCTGCGCCCGCACCCGGGGGTCGCGACGTCCGCGGCGAACCTGCGCCGGCTGCTCGCGGGCAGCGGGATCATGGCCGCGCACCGCGAGCCGTTCGAGTGCACCCGCGTGCAGGACGCGTACTCGCTGCGCTGCTCCCCGCAGGTGCACGGCGCGGCCCGGGACACCGTCGACCACGCGGCGCTCGTCGCGTCCCGCGAGCTGGCCGCGGCGATCGACAACCCCGTCGTCACCCCCGACGGGAGGGTCGAGTCCAACGGCAGCTTCCACGGCGCACCGGTCGGCTACGTCCTGGACTTCCTCGCGGTCGCCGTCGCCGACGTGGCGAGCATCAGCGAGCGGCGCACCGACCGGTTCCTCGACCGCGCCCGCAACCACGGCCTGCCGCCGTTCCTCGCCGGCGACCCCGGCGTCGACTCCGGGCACATGATCGCCCAGTACACGGCCGCGGGGATCGTCAGCGAGCTCAAGCGCCTGGCCGCCCCGGCGAGCGTCGACTCGATCCCGTCGTCGGCGATGCAGGAGGACCACGTCTCGATGGGCTGGGCCGCCGCCCGCAAGCTGCGCCGGGCGCTCGACGGGCTGACCCGGGTGCTGGCGGTGGAGGTCCTGACGGCGGCCCGCGCCCTCGACCAGCGCGCCCCGCTCGACCCCGCGCCGGCCACCGCGGCCGTCAGGGACGCCGTCCGGGCCGCCGGGGTCGCCGGTCCGGGCCCGGACCGCCACCTGTCACCCGAGATCGAGACCGTCGTCCGGCTCGTCGCCGACGGCACCCTGCTGGACGCGGTCCCCGGCGCCCCACGACCGGTCTGACGGACGTCGGACAGCCAACGGACAGCCACGAGACACCAGTCACCGCACGGCACGCGAGAAGAGGACTCCCCATGGACGGCGCACGACCGGTCCGCGCACCGCGCGGCACCACCCTGACCGCCCGCAGCTGGCAGACCGAGGCGCCGCTGCGGATGCTGATGAACAACCTCGACCCCGAGGTCGCCGAGCGCCCGGACGACCTCGTCGTCTACGGCGGCACCGGCCGCGCCGCGCGCGACTGGCGCAGCTACGACGCGATGGTCCGCGCCCTGACCACCCTCGCGGACGACGAGACGATGCTCGTGCAGTCCGGTCGCCCCGTCGGGGTGATGCGCACGCACGAGTGGGCGCCACGGGTGCTCATCGCGAACTCCAACCTCGTCGGCGACTGGGCGACGTGGCCGGAGTTCCGGCGCCTGGAGCACCAGGGCCTGACGATGTACGGCCAGATGACCGCCGGCTCGTGGATCTACATCGGCACCCAGGGCATCCTGCAGGGCACCTACGAGACGTTCGCCGCCGTCGCCGCGAAGCGGTTCGGGGGGACCCTCGCCGGGACGCTCACCCTCACCGGCGGGTGCGGCGGGATGGGCGGCGCGCAGCCGCTCGCCGTCACCCTCAACGGCGGCGTCTGCCTCGTCGTGGACGTCGACCCGGCGCGGCTGCACCGTCGGGTCGAGCACCGCTACCTCGACGTCGTCGCCGACGACCTGGACGACGCCGTCCGGCGCTGCCTGGACGCGAAGGGCGCCCGCGAGGCCCTGTCCGTCGGCCTGGTCGGGAACGCGGCCGAGGTCTTCCCCGAGCTGCTGCGCCGCGGCGTGGAGGTGGACGTCGTCACCGACCAGACGAGCGCGCACGACCCGCTGAGCTACCTGCCCGAGGGCGTCGACCTCGCCGACTGGCACGAGTACGCCGAGAAGAAGCCGGAGGAGTTCACCGACCGCGCCCGGGCGTCGATGGCGAAGCACGTCGAGGCGATGGTCGGCTTCCTGGACGCCGGCGCGGAGGTCTTCGACTACGGCAACTCGATCCGCGACGAGGCGCGGCAGGGCGGGTACGACCGGGCGTTCGCCTTCGCCGGGTTCGTGCCCGCGTACATCCGGCCGCTGTTCTGCGAGGGCAAGGGCCCGTTCCGCTGGGCGGCGCTGTCCGGCGACCCGGCGGACATCGCCGCGACCGACCGGGCGGTGCTCGACCTCTTCCCGGAGGACGACCACCTCGCCCGGTGGATCCGTGCCGCCGGGGAGAAGGTCGCCTTCCAGGGGCTGCCGTCGCGGATCTGCTGGCTCGGCTACGGCGAGCGCCACCAGGCGGGGCTGCGGTTCAACGAGATGGTGGCGTCCGGCGAGCTGTCCGCGCCCGTCGTCATCGGCCGCGACCACCTCGACTCCGGGTCCGTGGCCTCCCCGTACCGCGAGACCGAGGCGATGGCCGACGGGTCCGACGCGATCGCGGACTGGCCGCTGCTCAACGCGCTCGTCAACGCCTCGTCCGGGGCGACGTGGGTGTCGATCCACCACGGCGGCGGCGTCGGCATCGGCCGGTCCCTGCACGCCGGGCAGGTCAGCGTCGCCGACGGCACGCCGCTGGCCGCCCAGAAGCTCGAGCGGGTGCTGACCAACGACCCGGGGATGGGCGTCATCCGGCACGTGGACGCCGGGTACGACCTGGCCGCGGACGTCGCCGTGCAGCGCGGTGTGCGGGTGCCGATGCGCGAGGGCGACCCGGCGTGAGCGTCACGGGCTCGTCGTTCGACCGGTCGTGGGCCGATCTCGCCCCCGTCGGCCGGAACCCGCGCACCGGCGGCTACCGGCGGTTCGCCTGGACGCCCGAGGACGCGACGCTGCGCGAGTGGTTCACGGCCGCAGCCACCGAGCGCGGGCTGGAGGTCGTGACGGACCGCGTCGGCAACCTGTGGGCGTGGTGGGGCGACCCGGACGCCGACGGGCCCGGGCTGGTGCTCGGCAGCCACCTGGACTCCGTCCCCGAGGGCGGCGCCTTCGACGGCCCGCTCGGGGTGGTGTCGTCCCTGGCGGCGCTGGACGTCCTGCGCGACAGCGGGTTCAGACCGCGCAGACCCCTGGCGGTCGCCGTGTTCGGTGACGAGGAGGGCGCGCGCTTCGGGGTCGCCTGCGCGGGCAGCCGCGTCCTCACCGGCGCGATGACGGCCGAGCGGGCGCTCGCCCTGCGCGACGCCGAGGGCACCACCATGGCCGACGCGATGCGTGCCGCGGGTCACGAGCCGGGGCAGGTCGGCCGCGACGACGAGACGCTGCGCCGGGTCGGGACGTTCGTCGAGCTGCACGTCGAGCAGGGCCGGGCGCTCGTCGACGCCCACGACGGCGCGGGCGCGGCGGTCGGCGTCGCGTCGTCGATCTGGCCGCACGGCCGCTGGCGGCTGGACCTGCCCGGCCGTGCCGACCACGCCGGCACCACCCGGCTGGAGGACCGCGACGACCCGATGCTGCGGCTGGCCGCGGCGATCACCACCGCCCGCAGCGCGGCGGCGGCGCGCGCCGCGGTCGCCACCGTCGGCAAGGTGGCCGTCGAACCCAACGGCGTCAACGCGATCCCGTCGTCCGTCACCGCCTGGCTGGACTCCCGCGGGCCCGACCCGGACGACGTCCGGGCCGTCGTCGCCGACGTCGCCGCTGCGGCGGGTGCCGAGGCGGTCGAGGAGTCGTGGACGGCGTCCACGCCGTTCGCCGCCGACCTGCGGGACCGGCTCTCGACGCTGCTCGCGGACGACCGCGGGCCAGCGCCGGTCCTGGCCACCGGCGCCGGGCACGACGCCGGGATCCTCGCCGCCGCCGGGGTGCCGACCGCCATGCTGTTCGTGCGCAACCCGACCGGCGTCTCCCACTCGCCCGACGAGCACGCGGAGCGGGACGACTGCCTGGCGGGGGTCGACGCGCTGGTGCGGGTGGTGGAGGAGCTGGCGTGACGGACCACGGTGGCGGGCGGGCGTACTGGTGCGAGCACGCCTGGCTGCCCGCGCAGACCCCCGGCGCGACCGCCGGCCCCGTCGCGTCCGTGCGCGTCGTCGTGGACGGCGAGCGCATCGGGTTCGTGAGCCCGGGCGCGAGCCCGGAGCCGGGCGACCACCGGCTCGCCGGGCTCGTCCTGCCGGGCTTCGCGAACGCCCACTCGCACGCCTTCCACCGGGCGCTGCGTGGACGCACCCACGGCGACGACCCGCACGCCCCGGGCGAGCACGGGTCCTTCTGGACCTGGCGACGGCGGATGTACGAGGTCGCCGCCGTCCTCGACCCCGACCTGTACCTGGCCCTCGCGCGGGCCACCTACGCGGAGATGGCCCTGTCCGGGGTGAGCGCGGTGGGGGAGTTCCACTACCTGCACCACGGTTCCGGGGGGCAGCCGTACGCCGACCCGAACGTGATGGGCGCGGCGCTCGTCGAGGCCGCCGCCGACGCCGGGATCCGGCTGACGCTGCTCGACACCTGCTACCTCGCCGGCGGGCTCGACGCCGGTGGCCACCGCCCCCTGGACGACGTCCAGCGCCGGTTCGCGGACGCGGACGCCGACGCCTGGGCGGAGCGGCAGGCGGCGCGGTCGGTGCAGGACCCCGGGCACCGCCACGTCCGGCACGGCGTCGCCGCCCACTCGGTGCGCGCCGTCCCGGCCGAGCACCTGCACGTCGTCCGGGACGCCGCCGCGGGCCGTCCGCTGCACGTGCACCTGTCCGAGCAGCCCGCCGAGAACGAGGCGTGCCACGCCCGGTACGGGCTGACCCCGACGGGTCTGCTCGCCGAGCACGAGGTGCTCGGTCCGCGGACCACCGCCGTGCACGCCACCCACCTGACCCGCCTGGACGTCCAGACCCTGGCCGCCACCGGGACGACCGTGTGCGCGTGCCCCACGACCGAGGCCGACCTCGCCGACGGCATCGGACCGTTCGGCGCGCTGCGGGACGCCGGCAGCCCGGTGTGCGTCGGCAGCGACCAGCACGTCGCCACCGACCTGCTGAGGGAGGCCCAGCTCGTCGAGGGGTACGAGCGGCTCGCCACCGGCCGACGCGGCACGTTCGCGCCGGCCGACCTCGTCGGCGTCCTGACCCGAGACGGCCACCGCGCGCTCGGGTGGGACGGCGGCGAGCTGCGGCCGGGTGCCCACGCGGACCTGGTGGCGGTGCGGCTCGACGGCCCGCGCACCGCCGGTGCCGCCCTCGACCAGGTCCCCGTGGTCGCCGCCGCGGACGACGTCCACGCCGTCGTCGTCGACGGCCGGGTCGTCGTCGACGACGGCCGGCACACCCTCGGGGACGTCGGGGCGCTGCTGCGGGACGCCGTCCGGGACGTCTGGGCCGCCGTGGCGTCGCGACACTCGACGACCGGGAAGAGGGACGCATGACCACGCTCGTCACGGGTATCACCGAGCTCGTCACCAACGACCCGTCACTGGGGAGCGGGCCGCTGGGACGGGTGGCCGGTGCCGCGCTCGTCGCGGACGAGGGGACGGTCGTCTGGATCGGGGAGCAGGCGTCGGCACCGGCCGCCGACCGGCGCGTGGACCTCGGCGGGCGGGCCGTCGTGCCCGGCTTCGTCGACGCGCACGCGCACCTGGTGTTCGCCGGGGACCGGTCGGCGGAGTTCGAGGCCCGGATGAGCGGCGTCCCGTACGACGGGGGCGGGATCGCGTCGACCGTGCAGGCCACGCGGGCCGCCCCGGACGACGTGCTGCAGGCGCGGCTCGTCGGGTTCGTCGCCGAGATGCGGGCCCAGGGGACCACGACCGTCGAGGTGAAGTCCGGGTACGGGCTGACCGTCGCCGACGAGGAGCGGGCCCTGCGGCTGGCGCGCGAGGTCACCGACGAGACCACGTTCCTCGGTGCCCACGTCGTCCCGCCGGAGTACGCCGGTCGCGTCGACGACTACGTCGCGCTCGTGACCGGGCCGATGCTCGACGCGTGCGCGCCGCACGCCCGGTGGGTCGACGTGTTCTGCGAGCCGGCGTCCCCGCACGCGTTCGACGCCGACGCCGCGCGCACCGTCCTCGAGGCCGGGGCGGCGCGCGGTCTCGGCCTGCGGGTGCACGGCAACCAGCTCGCCCCCGGGCCGGGTGCGCGGCTGGCGGTCGAGCTCGGGGCGGCCAGCGTCGACCACTGCACGTACCTGGACGACGCGGACGTCGACGCGCTCGCGGCGGGGACGACCGTCGCCACGCTGCTGCCCGGCGTGGAGTTCTCCACCCGCTCGCCGTACCCGGACGCCCGCCGGCTGCTCGACGCCGGAGTGACGGTCGCGCTGGCGACGGACTGCAACCCGGGCACGTCGTTCACCTCGTCGATGCCGTTCTGCGTCGCGCTCGCGGTCCGGGAGATGGGGATGACCCCGGCCGAGGCCCTGTGGGCGGCGACCGCGGGCGGCGCCGCGGCGCTGCGGCGCGACGACGTCGGGGTGCTGCGGGTCGGGGCCCGCGCCGACCTCGCCGTCCTGGACGCCCCGTCGTACCGGCACCTGGCCTACCGGCCGGGGGTGCCGTTGGCCCGGGCCCTGGAGGTCTGAGCGGCGAGCCGCCCGGGGCGCCGCGACGTCACGCGTGGTCGCCCTCGGTCATCCCGTCCGGCTGTCCTGGGGACGACCTCGACCGCCGTCGGGTCCGCGCGGGTACGGTGCGCACGACCGAGCAGGACCGAGTCGTACAGCGCGCCCGCCCGGGCGGCGAGGGGGATGGGATGAGCCGGACCGCGTGGAGGAGCCGGAGGGTGCGCGCCGTCGCCGGCGCGGCCGTGGGGGCGGTGCTCCTCGTCGGGTGCACGGGAGGCGGTGAGGACGCCGAGCGGGCGGACGGCGCTACCGAGCAGGAGCAGGAGGCGCTGTCCGACACGGCGGGGACGCTGTCCTCCGAGGGGGGCCAGGACGCGGAGGCGGTCCCGGTCGAAACCGAGCTGCCGGTCGTCGCCGAGCGCAGCACCACCCTGGACGAGCAGCCCGTGACCATCGCCGTCAACGGGGTCGTCGTGCAGGGCGAGCTGATGTCCGTCCTGTTCACGGTCGTCAACGACAGCGCGGACGAGGACGTCCAGATCTCCTCGGCCTTCGGTGGCAGCGTCACGTCGGGCAACCACTTCACGACCGCCGCCGTCACGGTGCTCGACGGGGTGAACGGCAACCTGCACCAGGCCGCGATGACCGAGGACGACACGTGCGTGTGCAGCGGGGAGCTGCAGGCCGTGGTCCTCCCGCCGGACGCCCACGCGGTGCTGACGACGACGTTCACCGCCGTCCCGGAGGACGTGGAGACGGTCACGGTGACCATCCCGCTGGCCGGTGCGTTCACGGACGTGCCGGTCACCCGATGACGGTCCGCCGTGCCGCTGCCCGGCGCGTCGCGGTGACGGCGGGCCCGCTGCTGGTGGCGTCGGTGCTCGTCGGCGCCGCCGGTCCGGCCGTCGCGAGCGACAGCGCGACCACCACACCGGCGACCCCTGAGGTCGTGGGCGTGCCGTGGCAGGTCGACCCCGGTGAAGCGGCCGGTGCCGAGGGGGCCGTGCACGCCCTCGGTCCGGAGCCGCAGGATCTGGCTCCGCGGGTGGAGCGCGTCCTGGGGCGCATCGGGACCCCGGACGGCGCCCTGACCTCCGTGGCGGAGGGTGAGGAGTTCGTGCTCGCGGCGGACGTGTACTTCGCCTTCGACTCGGCGGACCTCCAGCCGCGGGCCGCCGAGGACCTGCAGCGGGTGGTCGCCCAGGTCCGCGAGAACGGGACGACGTCCCTGCTGGTGACCGGCCACACCGACTCGGTCGGGGACGACGCGTACAACGACGACCTGTCCCTTCGTCGTGCCCAGGCGGTGGCCGCGGCCCTGACCGGGGCGCTGCCGGAGGTGGCCGTCTCCGCGGAGGGCAGGGGTGAGCGGGAGCCGGTCGTGGACGAGTCGCAGGCCCCGGACGTGGACGCGGCCCGAGCGGCGAACCGGCGGGTGGAGATCACCGCCGAGGGGTGACCACCCGTCTCGGGTCGACATCACTCACTGAGTGCGACAGGGTGATTACTGACAGTTCAGGGGTGGACATGTCCGGTCATCACGTCGACCAGGGGAGTGGGACATGCCTCAGGGGGGCAACCGATCGTCCGCGCACGTCAGCAGCCGGTCCGTCGGGCCGGGCGGCGCCCGCGGCTCCAGCGGCCCGAACGGCCACGACGCAGGACCGGGAGCGCGCCTGCCGCGGCGGCACGTCGAACCGGCGATGCGTCCCGCCGGGGAGCGCCGGCTCGCCGAGTCGTGCCCCGGTTGCCGGGGGACGACGCTCGTCGCCATGGACTTCCGGCTCAAGGACGGCGGGACGGCCAGGATGCGACGCTGCGGCCGGTGCGAGTGGCGCAGCTGGTGGCTGGGCGACCGGCAGGTCCCGCTCGTCGAGCTGCTCGAACGGGTCTCCACGGCCGGGCTGCCTAACGCCCCCCGCCAGAAACGGGCGTCCTGAGCGGCGGCTCAGACGCCGGCGGCCTCGGTCGTGCGCCACTGCGCGCCGGGGCGACCCAGCAGGTAGCCCTGGGCGAAGGAGATGCCCAGACCGCGCAGGTGGGTGAGGTCGTCGGCGTCCTCGACGCCCTCGGCGCACACCTGTACGTCGAGGGCCTGGGCGTAGGCGACGATCCCGCGCAGCACGGCGCTGCGCTCGGGGTCGCGGGCGCACCCGTCGACCAGTGAGCGGTCCACCTTCACCACGTCGGGCCGCAGGGACGCCAGCCGCATCAGCTCGGCCGAGCCGGCCCCGAGGTCGTCGAGGGCCACCCGCGCCCCCCGCTCCCGCAGCCGGTCCAGGCTGGCCGACACCACCGGCATGTCGAGGTGCTCGACCTCCTCGGTGAGCTCGACGACCACGCCGTCGAGCCGGTCGGGCAGGCGCTCCCAGAACCGGTCCGAGGCCAGCGCCCGGGAGGAGACGTTGACGAAGAGCTCCTGGTGGGCGGGCCGACCGGGGTGCTCCACGGCCGCACGCACGGCGGCCGCCTCGAGCAGGTCCCCGTGCCCGTCGACGTGGGCGCGGCGGAAGACGGTCGCGACGTCCGCCCGCTGGTCGGGGAACCGCGACAGGGCCTCGTGGCCCACGACGGCGCCGCTGGTGAGCTCCATGATCGGCTGGACCACCACGTGGAAGTCCGGCAGCAGCTGGCCGAGCGCCCCCTCGACCAGGCTGGTCCGCGACACCACCCGGTCGCGTCCGCGGTGCTTGGCGGCGTACAGCGCCTCGTCGGCGTGCGCGACGGCCGTCGCCGGGTCGGTGTCCGGGTGCCACGGGGCGACGCCGATGGACGCCGTCTGCCCGTCCGGGACGAGCGAGCGCAGCACCTCGAGCTCGGCGACCGCCTCGGTCACCGTGCGGCCCGGCAGCAGCACGGCGAACTCCTCGCCGCCGTACCGGGCGAGGGTCGCACCGTCGCCCAGGGCCGCGGTCCACGCGCGCACGGCGTCCTTGAGCAGCCGGTCACCGCGCTGGTGCCCGTGCCGGTCGTTGTACGCCTTGAAGTGGTCGAGGTCGAGCAGGGCGACGCTGAGCGGCTGGCCGGTGTCGTGCGAGACCTGGCAGGCCCGGGACAGCTCGTGGTCCCAGGTGCGGCGGTTGGGCGCCCCGGTCAGGGCGTCGGAGCGGGCCAGCGCGGCCAGCTGGACGGCCTGCTGCTGGACGACGTGCAGCAGGCCGTTGAGCCGGGCCACGACGAGCCCCGACAGCAGGAGCATCCCGACGCCGACGGTCACCCAGGAGACGTCGTCCCCGATCGTCCCGTCGAGGATCAGCACGACAGCAGGCAGCTGCAGGCCGGCCGTCAGCGCGCCGATCCGGCCACGGGTCAGCGTGGGGACGGGCCGTGACGGGCCGGGCTGGGCGACGACGTGCATCGTCGGGTGCGCCGCCGCCGACGCGAGCAGGAGGTAGCTCGCGAGCCACAGGCTGTCCGCGATGCTGGCGACCGTCGTGTCGCTGGTGGTGAGCACCAGGACGTTCCAGGCGATGTCCCCGGCGCCCATGGTGAGCAGGGCGGCGACGAGGAGGCGGTAGGACGCCGTCCGCGCACCGGGGGAGGCCCACATCCGTGCGGCGACCGCGAGCAGCAGGAGGTCGCCGACCGGGTAGGCGGAGGCGACCACCCGGGCCGGGACGGACAGCGAGGCGTCCTCCGCGAGCGGCTCGAGCAGCAGCACCACGACGAGCACGGCGACGCCGGCGGTGACGATCGCGGCGTCCAGCACGATCGCCACACCGCCGGCGTCGCGGCGTGAGCGCACGATCGACACGAGCCCGGTACCGGCGAGGACGTAGGCGCTGAGGTACACGGCGTCGGACGGCGCCGGGAAGGGGGCGGTGCCGGCGAGCTGCTCGAGCAGCCAGACCAGGTCGGCCACCACCCAGGCGGTCAGCCCACCGAGCACCCAGGACCAGGCGCGACCGTCGGCCGGGCGCCGGGCCACCCGCGCGGCCCAGCCGACGGCGACCGCACCGACCGCCACGACGTAGTAGAGCCACCCGAGCGCGCCAGGGGCCAGCGAGTAGGCCACGGCACCCGTCCCCAGCAGCAGCACGGCTGCGACCAGGGCGCGGTCGACACGGGTCACGTCACCTCATCGGCAGGTACGGCCCCGCGGTCAAGCGTCGACCCGTGTGACGTGCGCCGGCCCTCGTGCTCGCCGGGTGAAAAGCGGTTCGGCACCGGGAACACGTCGTGGGATGATTTTGCTGCGCTTTCGGGCCCGCGTGCGCGCACGGGGCCGGGAGCGCCGACCGACCACCCCAGCACCTGACGGGAGACCCCTGTGACGCCACCGCCGCACGCCACCGCGTGCGAGCCGACCCTGCCCCGGACCGCCGACGCCCCCGTGGACGTCGTCCCCGCCGCGCCGCAGGTCCCGGCGCCGGCCCCGGAGGCGGTGGCGCCCAGCACGGGCCCCGAGCCCGCACCGACCGGCGGCCGCTACCTGCAGCTCGTCCTGGTGCTCGGCCTGCTCGTGGCCCTCGGCCCGCTCACGATCGACCTGTACCTGCCGGCGCTGCCCGCCGTCGCCGCGGACCTGCGGACCACGGACGCCGCGGTCCAGTTCACCCTGACCGGGATCATGCTCGGGCTGGCCGTCGGCCAGCTGCTCATCGGCCCGGTGTCCGACGCGGTCGGTCGGCGCAGGCCGCTGCTCGTCGGTGTCGCCGCCCACGGCCTGGCGTCGGTGGCGTGCTCGCTCGCCCCGAGCATCGGCGTCCTGTCCGGGGTGCGGGTGCTCCAGGGCTTCGCCGGCGCGGCGGTGTCGGTCGTGGCGATGGCCGTCGTCCGGGACCTGTTCAGCGGCCGCCGTGCCGCGACGCTGCTGTCGCACCTGATGCTCGTCATCGGCATCGCCCCCGTCCTCGCCCCGAGCCTCGGCGGGTACCTGCTGACCTTCACCGACTGGCGGGGGATCTTCTGGGTGCTCGCCGCGGTCGCCGTCCTGCTCGTCGGCCTGGCCGCGGTCGGGCTGCGCGAGACCCTGCCCCCGGCCCGCCGGCAGCCCGCCCGGGTCGGCGCGACGCTGCGCACCTACCGGCGGCTGCTGCGCGACCTGCCGTTCGTGGGGCTCGTGCTCGTCGGCGGGCTGATGATGGCCACGCTGTTCGCGTACGTGTCCGGCTCGCCGTTCGTCCTGCAGGAGGTGTACGGCCTCGACGAGCAGAGCTACGGGCTGGTGTTCGGGGCCAACGCCCTCGGGATCGTGCTGGCCAGCCAGACCAACCCGCTGCTGCTGCGCCGGTTCACCCCCCAGCAGATGCTCGTCGCGGGCGTCGTCGGCGCCACCACCGGGTCGCTGGGCCTGCTCGTGCTCGCGGCGCTCCAGGCGCCGCTGCCCCTGCTCCTCGTCCCGCTGTTCGTCGCCGTCTCCTCGGTGGGGTACTCCTTCCCGAACGCGCCGGCGCTGGCCCTGTCCCGGCACGGCGAGTCCGCCGGGACCGCCGCGGCGATCATGGGGGCCACCCAGTTCGGGGTCGCGGCCGCGTCCGCGCCCCTCGTCGGGGTGCTCGGGACGGCGTCCGCGGTGCCGATGGGCCTCGTCATGGCCGGGACGACGGCACTCGCCTCGGTCGTGCTGCTCGCCGGCGTCCGGCCCTGGACGCTGCCCGCGATCGACGACTGACCGGCCCGCGACCGCTCAGCGGGCGGGGTCGGTGACGTCCGCGACCTGCGCGCCGAGCGCGGTGACGACGTCCGCCCCGTCGGCGACGACCGCGACCCCGTGCGCGCCCGCGCCCAGGGACACCTCGCCGCGGGGCACCCGCACGTCCGCGACCACCGGCAACGGCGTGAGCGACCCGAACGGGGTGATGGTGCCCCGCTCGTACCCCGTGACCCGGCGCGCGTCCTCGGCGTCCGGCATCGACAGTCGGTTGACGCCCAGCAGGGCCCGCAGCCTGGGCCAGGCGATCTCCCGGTCACCGGGGACGAGCACCACCAGGTAGTCGTCCGCGGCGCGCCGCACCACGATGGTCTTGAGCACCTGCGACGGCTCGACGCCCCGGACGGCGGCCGCCTCGGCCAGGCTCGACACCCGGCCGTGCCGCACGACGCGGTGGTCGATGCCGCTGGCACGCACCGCGGCCAGCGCCCGGTCCTGCGGGCTCACCCGTGGGAGGTCCTCGCCGGACGCTGCCCCGCCGTCCGCGCGGCCGTCCGTGCCGCCGTCCACTGCGCCGTCCACTGCGCGCGACCTCAGAACAGGGACGACAGCCAGCGCAGCACCGGCATCGCGACCGGTGCGCTCACCGCCAGCATCCCGAGCACGACGAGCACCGCGAGCAGCCTCGCCAGCGGCGAGGGACGGCCCGTCCCCGGTTCGCGCAACGACCTCAGCACGCGCCCAGTGTCACAGACGGCGGGCCGGTGCCGCAGCCACCTCCCGCCGCGTCCCCGGGCGGCGGCAGGTCAGCCGACCTGCTCCAGGCCCTTCGGCAGGTGGCCGGTGCTCTTGCGGTAGTAGTCGGCGGCCTTGCGCGCCGCCAGCATGCGCGCGACGCCGACCAGCGCCCCGGAGAACAGCGCCCAGCCGAGGGCCTCCTTCCAGGAGGTGTCGGGCGACTCGGGGTTGGCCGGCGGTGCGTTGCCGGTGCCCTTCGTCCACGCCAGCGTGATGACCTTCTTCGCCGCGATGCCGGCGAGCACGGCCGAGCCGGTGCCCATGATCGTCCAGACCTTGCTGCTGTCACTGCTCACGCCGGGGCCTCCAGCTCCTCGGGCCGCCGGTCCGGCGGCGACGTCGACTGCGCTGCCTCACGCTCGCGCACGCCGGGGAGCGCGGCAACTCGTCCGAGCCCCGACCCCGGCGGGTGTACCGTGGCCGCAGCGACAGGGGAGCGCCACCAGGGCGCTGAGAGTGCGGGCAGCCGCAGACCCTCGAACCTGATCCGGTTAGCACCGGTGTAGGGAGTCGGGACCTCCCACCGCGCACCCGACCGCGGCGTCCGCCGCGGCCCGGGGCGCGGTGCCCCTCCTGGAGCGCACCGCGCAGGAGGACACACGATGAGCAGCACCCGGGACGACGCGTCGAGCCCCACCACGCAGGACGCACGGACCACCGCCGCCGGTCACGGCCAGCACCCCACGGCCAGCGGGCACCGGCTCCGGCCGCTGTCGCTCGCGCTCGCCGGTGCCGGGCTCGTCGCCGGCGCCGTCACCTGGGCGGTCGGCCTGCCGCA
The DNA here is from genome assembly GCF_054781695.1 of Thalassiella azotivora. Classification (NCBI taxonomy): domain Bacteria; kingdom Bacillati; phylum Actinomycetota; class Actinomycetes; order Kineosporiales; family Kineosporiaceae; genus Thalassiella; species Thalassiella azotivora. The sequence continues at coordinate 66,558 of NZ_BAAGTX010000015.1, read as the reverse complement.
GGAGCCCACGCTGTTCGGCACCCCGCTGGTCGACCTCACCGTCCCCGCGGCGCTGCTGCTCGCCCTCGCCGGGTTGTGGCTCGCCGGCTGGACGTCGACCACCCGGCCCCGCTGGCGGGTGGTCGACGTCGTCGTCGCCAGCGTCCTCGGCGTCGCCGGCGGGTTCCTCTTCGTCGCCTGGAACATCGGCTGGGAGCCGCTGTCGGCCGGGCTCGCCGCGTTCCCGCCGGCCAGCGCGATCGGCGTCGGCGTCTGGCTGCTGCCCGGCGTCCTCGGTGGGCTCGTGATCCGCCGCCCCGGCGCCGCCGTCTACGTCGAGGTGGTCGCCGCCACCGTCAGCGCCCTCGTCGGCAACCAGTGGGGCTTCGCGACGGTCTGGTACGGCCTCCTCGAGGGACTCGGCGCCGAGGTCGTGCTCGCCCTCCTGCTGTACCGCCGGTTCGGGATCTGGGCCGCCGCGGCGGCCGGCGCCGGGGCGGGCGTCGTCGTCGGGCTGCTGGACACCTTCGTCTACTACCCGGAGTTCGAGCCCGTCTACAAGACCGTCTACGTCGCCCTGGCGGTCCTCTCCGGCGTGGTCGTCGCCGGCATCGGCTCGTGGGCCCTGACCCGCGCCCTGGCGGCGACCGGTGCCCTGGCGCCCCTCGCCTCCGGCCGCGACGCCGAACGCGTCTGAGCCGCGCCGTCACGATGACCCACGCCCCGGCGGGAGGACCGTGACCACCCTCAGCCTGCGCGGGTGGGGGTGGCGGCACCACGGCCGCCGGGCGTGGGCGCTGCGCGGCGTCGACCTGGACGTCGGCCCCGGTGAGCGGGTGCTGCTGCTCGGCCCCAGCGGCGCCGGCAAGTCCACCCTCCTCGCCGCCGTCGCCGGGCTGCTCGACCCCGGCCCGGACGGCAGCGGCCAGCAGGAGGGCGAGGTGCTGCTCGACGGCGTCCCCGCCCACCAGGCACGGCTGCGGGCCGTCGAGGAGGCGGTGGGCCGCGCCCGGACCGGCCTCCTCCTGCAGGACCCCGAGGCGCAGACCGTGCTCGCCCGCTGCGGGGACGACGTCGCCTTCGGCCTGGAGAACCACGCGGTCCCCGCCGACCGGATCTGGCCCCGGGTCGACGCCGCGCTCGCCGACGTCGGGCTCGACCTGCCGCGCGACCACCCGACGTCGCGGCTGTCCGGCGGGCAGCGGCAGCGCCTCGCCCTGGCCGGCGTCCTGGCCCTGCGGCCCGACGTCCTGCTCCTCGACGAGCCGACGTCCATGCTCGACCCGGACGCCGGACGCGCGCTCGCGAGGACCGTCCGCGAGCTGCTCGACGGGACGTCGGCCACCTGCGTGCTCGTCGAGCACCGCGTCGCCACCTGGTGGGACGTCGTCGACCGCGTCGTCGTCCTCGAACCCGGCGGCGGCGTCGTGGCCGACGGCGCCCCTGCGGCCGTGCTCCAGCGCGAGGGGGCGCGGCTCGCGGCCCGCGGCGTGTGGGTGCCGGGGCACCTGCCGGGCGGCCCCACCCGGCCGGCCGCGCCGCACGCCGCCGAGCCGCTGCTGACCGCGCGGGGCCTGGAGGTGTCGCGCCGCGGGCTCGAGCGGGCCGTCCTCGGCGGCGTCGACCTCGACGTCCGGGCCGGTCACGCCACCGCCCTCGTCGGCGCGAACGGTGCCGGCAAGTCGACGCTCGCGCTCGCCCTCGGCGGCCTCGCACGTCACACCGCGGGTGACCTCACCGCCTCCGCCGCGCTCCGCGCCGGGGCGCGGCTGGCCGCCGACCCGTCCGGCTGGCGACCTCGGCAGCTCGTCGGGCGGATCGGCTCGGTGTTCCAGGACCCCCGCCACCAGTTCGTCGCCGCCACCGTCGCCGACGAGCTCGCCGTCGGCCCGCTGCGCACCGGCCGGTCCGAGGGCGAGGCCGCCGCCCGGGCCGCCGAGCTGATGGAGCGGCTGCGGCTGGCGCACCTCGCTCGCGCCAACCCGTTCACGCTGTCGGGCGGTGAGCAGCGGCGGCTGTCGGTCGCGACCGCGCTCGCCACCCGGCCGCGGGTGCTGGTCCTCGACGAGCCGACGTTCGGCCAGGACGCGCTGACCTGGGCCGAGCTGGCGGAGCTGCTCGCCGAGCTGCTCGCCGGCGGCTCCGCGGTCGTCGCCGCCACCCACGACGGCGCGCTCGTGCACGCGCTCGCGGACGAGGTCGTGACCGTGGGCGGCGGGCGGGCCGACGTCCGGCAGGTGGCCCGGTGACCGCCGTCGACCTGCTGGCCGGCGCGGCCGACGCCGACCGGGGGGCGCCGCTGGCCCGGGCCAACCCCGTCGCGAAGCTCGCCGTGTCCGTGGTGCTGTCGCTGGCGCTGCTGCTGACGGTGGACGTCGTCACCGCCGGTGTCGCGCTGCTGCTCGAGCTGGTGCTGCTGCCCTGGGCCGGCCTGGGGCCCCGGGCGCTGTGGCGGCGGGCCTGGATCGTCGTCCTGGCCGCAGCGTCCGCCGGGGTCGCCACCACCTGGCTGGGCGTCGACTCCGGTGCGGTGCTGCTCGGCCTGGGGCCGGTCACCGTCACGGAGGGGTCCGCGACCGCCGGCGCCGCGATCGCGCTGCGGGTGCTCGCGATCGGCCTGCCCGGCGTCGTCCTGCTGGCGACCACCGACCCGACCGACCTCGCCGACTCGCTCGCCCAGGTGCTGCGCCTGCCGCACCGGTTCGTCCTGGCCGCCCTGGCGGCGACGCGCCTGTTCGGGGTGCTCGCCGAGGAGTGGCAGCTGCTGTCCCTGGCCCGCCGGGCCCGAGGGATCGGCGACGACGGTCCGGTGGGACGGCTGAGGACCACCGCGGGGCAGACCTTCGCGCTGCTCGTGCTCGCCGTCCGGCGCGCCACCACGCTGGCGACGGCGATGGAGGCGCGCGGGTTCGGGGCGTCCACGGAGCGGACCTGGGCGCGCCGCAGCCGGTTCACCGGCCACGACGTGCTCGTCGTCCTCGGTGGGATCGCGGTCGCGGCGGTCGCCACGACCGCCGGGGTGCTGGCCGGGACGTGGTCGCTGACGCTGGCCTGACGGGCAGTACGGGACTCAGGTCCCGGTCGCCGCCGCAGCCCCCGGCAGGTCGATCGACAGGGCGCGCTCCCGGACGTCCGCGACCGCCCGCTCGACGGCGCCCCGGACGACACCGTCCCCGCCGAACGAGGAGATCGCGACCACCGGGCGCGGCGGGTCCAGGTAGGCGGGCAGGCCGCGCCTGACGGCCTCGGCGAGCGGTCCGCAGTGCTCGGCGAGGTGGCCGGCGAGCACGACGACCGACGGGTCGAACGTCGTCGCGAGCACGGCGACGACCCGCGTCAGCCGCGCGGCCAGCTCGGCCACCACGCGCGCCGCGACGGCGTCCCCGTCCTGCGCGGCGGCCAGGACGGCGACCGCGTCCACGGCCCGCGGTGGCAGCGTCGCCAGGACCGAGCCCGGCCCGCCGGGCGCGTCCAGGGCCTCCAGGGCCAGGTGCCGGGCCTGCGCGGCCACCCCGGCCGGCGAGCCGACCCCGTCGACGTGGTCGAGGAAGCGCATCTCGCCCACCCCGCCGTGCGCACCGCGCAGCAGGCGCCCGTCGACGACGACCCCCGCGCCGAAGCCCTCGTCGACCAGGAGCGTGACGTGGTCCGCGACGCCGACGCCGAGCCCGCGCGTCGCCTCGCCCGTCGCCGCCAGGTTGGCGTCGTTGTCGACGACGACCGACCACCCCCGGGCGCGCAGGTGGGACGCGAGCGAGGGGTTGACGGCGCGCCAGAACGGGTTGCCGCGGAACGTGGTCAGCCCGTCGGCGTCGACGGGCGCCGGCACGCCGACGACCACCGAGAGCGGGCCGTCGTGGGCGGGTGCGGCCCGCTCGACCGCGGACCGGACGCTGCGCTCGACCACCTGCCGGCGGCGGGGGGCAGCGGTCGTCGGGCCGACGGTCTCCGCGTGCCGGGCGAGCTCGTTCCCGCGGAGGTCGGCGGCGACCGCGGTGACACGGTGCACCCCCGCGTCCACGCCCACGACCACGCCGGCGTCCGAGGCCAGGCTCCAGCGCCGGGCGGGCCTGCCGAGGCGGTAGCCGCCGTGCTGGCGCTGGTCGGCGGCCTCCAGCAGCCAGCCGCGACGCAGCAGCTCGTCGCAGACGTCGTGCACCGTCGCCCGCGACAGGCCGGTCGTGCCCATGAGGTCGGCCGCGGTGACGGCTTCGACGTCCCAGGCGACGCGCAGCACGGCGCGGGCGTTGACCTCGCGCAGGCGGCGGGGCGAGGAGATGGCGTGGTCCAAGGTCTTGACCCTCCCGGTCGGCGAGCCTACCTTCTCACCAGGTGTTTATTTAGTCTCCTGATCATCCCATCTATCCCGCTTCGTCCGGTCCTCGGCCTGACAGGTGAGGGAGGGGCAGCAGTGGGCACGCGACCGCCGGGAGCACGCACCGCGTCCGTCACCGCGCCGGCGCCTCACGGGCCCACCCGCCGGTCCGCGCTGAAGGCCGCGCTGCTCGGCGTGGGCGCGGCCTGCGGCGTCCCGCTCGCCGGCTGCTCCGCCGGCGGGGGCTCGGAGATCCGCTTCCTGATGAACAAGCCCGAGGTCGTCGGCTACTTCCGTCAGCTGGTCGACGACTTCAACGCCTCCCAGCAGGACGTGCGCGTCGTCCTGGACACCACGCCCACCTCGATCACCGCGCAGTTCGTCCGCGAGGCCCCACCCGACCTGGCCTGCTACAACTACAACCTCGAGGCCGCGAACTTCGTGCGCCGCGACGTCCTGACCGACCTGGCCGACGTCCCCGCGGCGCAGCAGATCGCCCCCGACGTGCAGGAGCTGGTCGGGCAGTTCGCCGGCAGCGGCGACCAGACCAGCGTCCTGCCGTTCTCGGTGACCGCCGCGGGAGTCATCTACAACCAGGCGCTGTTCGACCAGGTGGGCGTCGAGATCCCGACGACGTGGGCCGAGCTGCTCGCTGCCTGCGAGACCTTCGCCGCCGCCGGCGTCACGCCGCTGTACAGCACCTACCGGGAGACCTGGACGATCCAGCAGGGGCTGTTCGACTACTGCACCGGCGGCATGGTGGACGTCGCCGGCTTCTACGCCGACCTGCAGGAGGTCGGCACCGACTTCGAGCCCGGTGGTCCGCAGTCGTTCACGCAGGTCATGGGACCGGCCGTGGACCGGATGCTCGAGCTCGCCGCCTGGAGCAACGACGACGCCGCCTCACGCACCTACTACGACGGCAACCTCGCGTTCGGCCAGGGGCGGGCGGCGATGTACCTGCAGGGGCCGTGGGCGCTGGGCGAGATCGCCAAGGTGGACCCGGACCTGCCCGTCGGCACGTTCGCGCTGCCGATGACCGATGACCCCGACGAGCGGCGCGTGCGGGTCAACCTCGACCTGGCCCTGTGGATCCCGAGGTCGACACCGTCGCCCGACGCCGCCCGCACGTTCCTCGAGCACCTGATGTCCCCGGAGATCGTCAACACCTACAACACCGAGAACCAGGCCTACTCGCCGCTCGTCGACGCCCCGGACCAGCCGGACCCCCGCGTCGCCGGGCTGCAGCCGTACGTCGACGCCGGTCGCTTCTACCAGGGCGCGGGCACGTACATCCCCCCGACCGTCCCCCTGGGCAACTACCTCCAGGAGGCCGTGCTGTCCGGTGACGGCGAGGCGTTCCTGGAGACCCTGGACGCCGACTGGCAGCGCCTGGCGCTGCGCTCGGCCTGAGCGAACCCGGCCCCAGCCCCGCGCGAGGAGCGACCGTGACCGCGACCAGTCCCCCCACCACCGTCCAGCCGACCGCCGGGGACGCCGGACGGACCGGCCCGCGTCGCCGCCGACGCGGCGTGGACCCCGTCTACTACCTGTTCCTGCTGCCGGCGATGCTGCTGTTCACGCTGTTCATCACGGCACCCGCGATCGCCGGGGCGTTCTTCAGCCTGACCAACTTCGTCGGGTTCGGGGAGTGGGAGTTCGTCGGCCTGTCGAACTACCGGGTGATGTTCACCGACCCGCGGATCCTGTCCGCGTACACGTTCACCATCGGCTTCGCCGTCGCGACGGTGCTCCTGGTCAACGTCGTCGCCCTCTTCATCGCGATCGGCCTGAACTCCCGGATCAAGGCCAAGACGGCGCTGCGCGGGGTGTTCTTCCTGCCGATGGTCGTCTCCGGCATCGTCATCGCCTACGTCTTCAACTACCTGTTCTCGACGTCCCTGCCGACCCTCGCGTCCGGCCTCGGGCTGGAGTCGTTGCAGACGAGCATCCTGGCCAACGAGGACCTCGCCTGGCTGGCCATCGTCCTGGTCACCGCCTGGCAGGCCGTCCCGAGCGCACTGATCATCTACCTCGCGGGGCTGCTGTCCATCCCCGAGGAGGTGTACGAGGCGTCGTCCCTCGACGGCGCGTCCGCGTGGCGGCAGCTGACGTCGATCACGCTGCCGCTGCTGTTCGGGTACGTCGTCATCAACACGGTCCTCGGCGTGAAGAACTTCCTCAACGCCTACGACATCATCGTCGGCCTGACCAACGGGGGTCCGGGCACCGCGACGATGAGCGTCGCGATGACGATCTTCACCGGCTTCAGCAGCGGTGACTACGCCTACCAGATGGCCAACGCCGTGCTGTTCTTCGTCGTCACGGTGGTCGTCTCCGTCCTGCAGCTGCAGATCATCCGCCGCCGAGGAGTGTCGCTCTGATGGCCGTCGCCGCCGATGCCCCCGCCGTCGCCGCGAGCACGCGGCCCACCCGCCGCCGCGGCAGCTGGCACGACCGCGGCCAGCGCCGCTCGTGGGCGCTGACCCTCGTCCTCGCCGTCTGCTCCCTCACCGTCCTCGTCCCGCTGTACTTCACGGTCGCGATGGCCTTCAAGACCAGCGAGCAGGCGGTCGCGGGCGCGGGCTTCGACTGGCCGTGGCCGATGAACTGGTCGAGCTTCTCCGAGGCCTGGACCCTGACCAGCTTCCCGCGGTCGTTCACCATCTCGTTCCTCGTCGCCGCCGGCACGGTGGCCGGCACCCTGGTGCTGGCGTCCTGGGCGTCGTACGCCATCGCCCGCAACTGGGACCGCAAGCTGTTCCGGTACTCCTACTTCTACCTGCTCGGCGCGATGTTCCTGCCGTTCCCGGTGGTCGCCCTGCCGCAGGTGAAGCTGACCGCGTTCCTGTCGATGGACAACCCGGTCGGCGTCACCGTGCTGCACGTGATGTTCCAGCTCTCGTTCAGCGTGCTGCTCTACTCGGCGTTCCTGCGCTCCATCCCGCACGAGCTGGAGGAGAGCGCCCGGATCGACGGCGCCTCGACCTGGCAGACGTTCTGGAAGCTCATCTTCCCGCTGCTGGCGCCCATGAACGCGACCATCGGCATCTTCGCGTTCCTGGCGTCCTGGAACGACTTCATGATGCCGTCGCTCATCACCGCCGACCCGTCGCTGCAGACGCTGCCGGTGATCCAGAACGTCTTCCAGCTGGCGTTCTCCACCAACTACAACGTCGCGTTCGCGTCGTACCTCATGGCGATGGCGCCGACGCTGGTCGTCTACGTCCTGGCGCAGCGGTGGATCCTGTCCGGCGTCACGAGGGGTGCGATCAAGTGACGGGCGCGGCGGGCGGGACGGCTCCCTGGTGGCGGCAGGCGGTCGTCTACCAGGTGTACCCGCGCAGCTTCGCGGACGCCGACGGCGACGGCGTCGGCGACCTCGCCGGGGTGACCTCGCGGGTGCCCTACCTGCGGTCGCTCGGCGTCGACGCCGTGTGGCTCAGCCCGTTCTACCCCTCCGCCCTCGCGGACGGCGGGTACGACGTCGACGACCACCGCGCCGTGGACCCCCGGCTGGGCACCCTCGCCGACCTCGACGCGATGGTCGCCGCCCTGCACGCGGCAGGGATCAAGGTCGTCGTGGACGTCGTCCCCAACCACACCTCCGACCGCCACCGCTGGTTCCGCGACGCGCTCGCCGCCGGGCGCGGCTCGCCCGAGCGCGACCGGTACGTCTTCCGCGACGGCCGCGGCCCGGACGGCGCCCTCCCACCGTCCGGCTGGCAGTCGGTGTTCGGCGGGCCGGCCTGGGAGCGCGTGGCCGACGGGCAGTGGTACCTGCACCTCTTCGCCCCCGAGCAGCCCGACCTGAACTGGGCCGACCCGGACGTGCGCGAGGACCTGCTGCAGACCCTGCGCTTCTGGGCCGACCGGGGCGTGGACGGGTTCCGCGTCGACGTCGCGCACGGCCTCGTCAAGGACGTCGACGGCCACCTCGAGGTGGAGCTGGACCCCGCCGAGCCGCCCCGGTCCGACGGCAGCCACCCGTTCTGGGACCGTGACGACCTCCAGCACGTGTACGCCGAGTGGCGGCAGGTCCTCGACGCCTACGACCCGCCGCGGTCGGCTGTCGCGGAGGCCGCCGTCCACCCCGAGCGCCGTTCGATGTACGCCAACCCGCGCAGCCTGGACCAGGCGTTCAACTTCGACCTCTTCGAGGCGGCCTGGGACGCGGCGGCCGTGCGGGCCGCGATCGACCGCGGTCTGGAGCAGGCGCGACGCGGGTCGTCGGCGACGTGGACGCTGTCCAACCACGACTCGGTGCGGCACGCCACCCGGTTCGGCCTGCCCCCGCAGGAGGGCCTGTCCTCGCAGGTGGGGGCCAAGGCCTGGGTGACGACGGACGGCACGCACCCGGTGGTCGACTGGGAGCTGGGGCTGCGGCGCGCCCGCGCCGCCGTCCTGCTGGAGCTCGCCCTGCCGGGCGCGACGTACCTGTACCAGGGGGAGGAGCTCGGCCTGCACGAGGTCGCCGACCTGCCCGCCGAGGTGCTGCGGGACCCGCTGGCCCGACGGTCCGGCGGCCGGGAGAAGGGCCGGGACGGGTGCCGCGTGCCGCTGCCGTGGACGCCCGACCCGCCGTCCTTCGGCTTCGGCGGGTCCCCGACGTGGCTGCCGCAGCCGCCCTGGTTCGCCGACGTGTCGGTGCAGCGGCAGGAGCTGGACCCGTGGTCGACCCTCAGCCTGTACCGGACGGCTCTGGCCCTGCGGCGGCGGCTGCTCACCGACGAGTCGCTCACCTGGGTCGGCGACGATCCCGACGTGCTGCACCTCGCGCGCCCCGGCGGGTGGCACAGCGTCACCAACCTCGGCGCCGCACCGGTCGGGTTGCCCTCCGGCGAGCTGCTGCTGTCCAGCGACCCCGTGGGCGACGGGCTCACGCTCCGCCCGGACACCACGGCCTGGGTGCGCGTCGGCTAGCGCGCCTCGTCCGGCCGCTCAGGCGCCGGCGCAGTCACGGCACGTCCCCGACAGGGCGACGTGCTGCGGGTCCAGGACGAACTCGCCCTGCTCGGCCAGCCGGGTCCGGACCGGGTCGAGCAGGTCGCCCGGCAGGTCGACGACGCGACCGCACAGCCGGCACCGGGCGTGCAGGTGCTGCCCGACGCCCCCCGGGACGACGAGGTGGTAGACCGTCCCCGCCGTCCCCAGGTGCACGTGCGTGGCCGCGCCGAGGTCGGTGAGCCGCTCCAGGGTCCGGTAGACGGTGGCCCGGTGCACCGACGGGTCACGCTGCTCGACGGCTGCGCACAGCTCGTCCACCGACGGGTGGCCGGTCTGCGCGGCGAGCGCCTCGACGACGACCTGCCGGGCCCGCGTGACCCGGTGGCCCCGGGAGCGCAGCCGGTCGAGGACGGCGCGGGCCGTGGCGTCTGCACGGGCGGCGTCAGCGCGGTCGGCGTCAGCGGGCGCGGTCACGCGCACAGTCTCCCCGCTGCGTCCCGTGGCGACCAGCCGCCCCGGCGCCGGCTCAGGTCCCCAGGGTGGCGGCGTGGTCCGGCACGTAGCGCTGGGTGTCCCGGGGCGGGCGCACGTACCCGGTGGGCGCCGGCCGGTCCGGCAGCGTCAGGGACGGCGGCGGCACCTGCTCGTAGGGGACGGTGGACAGCAGGTGGGCGATCATGTTGATCCGCGCGCGCCGCTTGTCGTCGCTCTCCACGACGTACCAGGGCGCCTCCGGGACGTCGGTGTGGACGAGCATCTGGTCCTTGGCCCGGGAGTAGTCCTCCCAGCGGGCGATCGACTCCAGGTCCATCGGCGACAGCTTCCACTGCCGCATCGGGTCCTCGAGCCGGGACCGGAACCGTGCCTCCTGCTCGGCGTCGCTGACGGAGAACCAGTACTTGCGCAGCAGGACGCCGTCCTCGACGAGCAGCCGCTCGACGATCGGGCACTGGTGCAGGAAGCGCCGGTACTCGTCGTCGGTGCAGAACCCCATCACCCGCTCGACGCCGGCGCGGTTGTACCAGGACCGGTCGAACAGCACGATCTCGCCGGCGGCGGGCAGCTGCTCGACGTACCGCTGGAAGTACCACTGGCTGCGCTCGCGCTCGGTCGGGGCGGGGAGGGCGACGATCCGCGCGACGCGGGGGTTGAGGTACTGGGTGACGCGCTTGATGGTGCTGCCCTTGCCGGCGGCGTCCCGTCCCTCGAAGACCACGACGAGGCGCGCACCGGAGGTCCGCACCCACTCCTGCATGGTCACCAGCTCGGCCTGCAGCCGGTAGAGCTCCTGCTCGTAGACCTTGCGCCGCAGCCGCTTCGGCGCGCGGTGCCCCGGTTCCGGCTCCTGCTGCTGGTGACGTCGCGCCATCCGCCGAGCCTACGACCGCTCGCCGCTCGTGCCGACCCGCGAGTCGGACGGACGCGCCGTCGATCCCGTCCGGCGGACGGCGCGTCTGCCCGTCCCGGTGCGACCGGGGGCCGGACGGGACGGCGCGGGACCGGCGGGGAGGGGGCCGGACGTCCGCGTCACGCGCCGGAAACACGCCGTGACCTCCCCGGAACGGGACCGGGGGACGGTGGCCACCTCGTCCGGTGGCGCCGACCGCGCCGCCCCGTCGCAGGGAGGTCCCGATGGCACCCACCACCGCCCCCGCACCCCACCGGCCCGTCCCGCGGCAGCGGGCCGCCACCCCGCCCGTCGTGCCAGCGCACGGCCACCGCCCCGGTGCCACCGACCCCGCCGTCCGGCTGGCGAGGCGGCCCTGGGCGCTCGGGCCGCGCACCGGCGCGCCGCTGTCGGTGCGCGGCGTGGAGCCCGCGGACCTGGCGGCGCTGGCCACCCTGCACGCGCGGTGCAGCCGGCAGACGCTGCTGCAGCGCTACCGCACCGGCGGCCGCGCACCGAGCCTGCTGACGCTCGCGGCGACGCTCCGCGAACCGCTCGTCCTCGCGGCGTTCGCCGCGCCCGGGCACGCGGTCGCCCTGGCCACCGCCGACGTCGGCTCGGACGACGGCTGGGTGTCGGAGGTCGGTCTGCTCGTCGAGGACGCCTGGCAGGGTCGCGGTGTCGGCACGGCGCTGGCCCGCCACCTCGCGGTCTGGCTGCGCGCCCGGGGTGCCGTGCAGCTGACGACGCGCTCGGCGTCGGCGTCCGTCCCGCTGCTCCGCGTGATGGAGCAGGTGGGTGAGACGCGGTCGGGGCTGGACGAGCACCGCTGCACCGTGCTGACCACGCGGATCCAGCTCCAGGGGCCGGGGGCGCTCGCTCCCGCAGGGTGAGCCTGCCGACCGGGCGGTGGGGACCTTGGACCCTCACCGGCCGGGTGCCGCGGGGGGACAGTGGCCTCACCAGCACCAGTGAGAGGAGCCGGCCGTGGTCACCGCAGCAGCTCTGCAGAGCCAGGTCCGTCAGGTGATGAGCCGTCCCGTCGCCGGGGTCGACGTCACCGCCAGCATGCGTGAGATCGCGGACCTCCTGACGTCCAACGAGATCAGCGCCGTGGCCGTGCTGGCCGGTGGCCGCTTCGTCGGGGTCGTCACCGAGCGGGACGTCACCACCCAGGTCAGCGTCTGCACCGACCCGGACCTCGTCCGGGCCGACGAGATGGTCACGTACGCACCGGTGACGGTCGCGGCCACCGACACGCTCTCGGACGCCGCGCACGCGATGCTGGACGCGGGTGTGCGGCACCTGCCCGTGGTGGAGGGGGACGAGGTGGTCGGGGTGCTGTCGCTGCGGGACGTCGCCCGGCTGCTGCTCGCCGGCCAGGAGGCCGAGGCCACCGTCGGGTGAGGCGGCCCGCACGGCGCCGTGGCCGCGGCGGGTGGGTCCCGCCGCGGCCACGTGCACGTCAGCCGGCGGTGGCAGCCGGCCCGACGCTGGTCAGCCGCACTCGACCGGCACGGCGTCCACCAGGTTGAAGTTGGCCCGCTCGTCGAGCAGCAGCGGGATGATCGGCTGGCGCTCCTGGGCCATCGACACGGTGACCGTGCGACCCTCGCGGGTGAACTCGATGCCGTGCAGGTTCATCGTGCGCCGCACCTCGCGCAGCTGCTCGACGGTGAGCTCGTACGCGCACGGCGGGTCGAGGTCGACGGCGCTCGGCGACGGCAGCATGTTGTCGGCTCCGGCGAAGAAGAACGGCAGCTCGCCGCTGGCGCCCTCCTCGACCGCCTGCTGTGCCGCCTCGCGGGTGGTCGCGAGGATCTGCGCCCCCTGCTCGAGCATGAGGTCCAGCGTCGCCTGGTTGGCGAGGACGTGCGTGCGCACACGCCGGATCTTGTTCTCGGTCTCGGTCTCGTCGTCGTCGAAGTCGTTGACCCGGCTCTCGGTGAGCTGCCCCACCTTGTGCTTGAGGCCCATCATGTTGCGCATGATGCGCTCGTCCTCGTTGCCCGCGACCTGGGCGATCGGGCGGCCGTCGGGGCCGTACCAGATGCCGTAGTCGCCGGTCGTGTACCCCTCGTACTGGACGGTGGGGTCGATGTAGTCCCTGGCCAGCGACTGGGCGACGGCGCGCACGTCCTCGTCCACGTTGAGGTTGCGCGGCCACAGCCTGATGAGGTCGCGGTCGTAGACGTCGGGGCGGCCGCCGTACTCGTGGGCGTCGAGGACGACCTGGGGCCGGTAGTCACGCAGGACCCTGGCGAGCGCCTGTCCCTCGTTGGTCTCCAGCACGAGGTGGTCGCGGTTGACGTCGATGCCCTGGCTGTTGCCGCGGGTGTCGGCGGCCCGGCCGTCGGGGTTGGCGGTCGGGACGACCAGGACGGTGGTGCGCTGCAGCAGCCGGCCGGTCGCGGGGGTGTCGTCGTACGCCAGGTCGCGGATCAGCTGCAGGCACGACTCGCGACCCGCCGGCTCGTTGCCGTGCTGGGAGCACGCGAACAGGATCGTGCTGCCCGCAGCCACCTGCTCGGGCGTCCGCGGCTCGGCACCGAGCTGCGCCATCCAGATGGGGCGACCCTGCAGCGTCGTCCCGATCCGACCGAGGCTCATGCGGTCGCTGCCCTGGTCCACCTGGCGCAGGAACTGGCGTTCCTCCTCGAGGGTGGTCCAGTCGGCGCCGCCCCGCTGCTCGAAGCCGGTGAGCGGGCCGTCGTCCACGGCCTGGGCGGGGGCCTGCGCGGCGGGCCCGTCGGCCTTGACGGGAGCGTCGAGCGCGGTCTTGTCCGGTGCGCCGACCCCCTGCTCAGGGATCTCCTCCGGAGCGGGCTCGACGGCTTGCGGGAACGCCACGTCGGCGTCCGCCGGCGGCGCGGCGCCCGCGGTGCTGCCGACCGCGAGGGCACCGACGACGGCCATGGCCGCCGTGGTGGTGACCGCGACGAGCTGGGCCCTGCTGGTGAGTCTGCTGCGGTGCACGGGGACCTCCAGGTGAGGGGTTGGCGACCCCACGGATGAGACTCCCCCGGCGCGGCCGGAGGCAATGAAACGTCCCGCTTTGCCCAGGTTGTGCCCCTGTCGGTGGGTGAACGCCCACGTCGCTGCCCCTCGCCGGTCCGGATGCCGTCAGGACGCGGTCACCGTCAGGACGCGGTCACCGTCGCGGCCGGGACGCCCGTGCCGAGCCGTGGCGCGTGACATCTGTCAGGAGACCGTTCCCGTCGGGTCCGCGAGCGCTCCGGCGGGAGCACAATCCGGCTATGGGTGCCCGGTTCTGGAGCGGCGTGTACCTCGTCTTCCTCGCCTGGCCGGTGCTGGTCCACCTCGAGACCCGGCCCGGCGGTCCCGAGGCCGCCGTCGTGCTCGCGGGGGCCCTGGCGTTCGCCGGCCTGTACCTGCGGGTCGTGTGGACGGCGCTGGACAGCCCTCGTGCCGGCCGGCGCCGCGGGGAGCTCGCCCTGCTGATGGTCCTGGGGGCGGCCCTGGCCGTGCCCCTGCGTGAGCCGTGGCTGCTGGTGAGCATGTTCTTCGTCGTCACCGCACTGGTCACCAGCCTCGCCTCGCGTGCGGCCGTGGCCGGCGTCGGGGTCGTGGTCGTCCTCCAGGTCGTGCACGCGCTCCTCTCACGGGCGCCGGCGAGCGAGCTCTGGTGGCTGCCGCTGCAGACCGTGCTCTTCGCCGGGGCCGTCTCGGGCTACCTGCGCTCGCAGCGGGCGCAGGAGAACCTGCTGCGCTCCCGCGCCCTGGGCGAGCGCCTGGCGGTGGAGAACGAGCGGCTGCGTTTCTCGCGCGACCTGCACGACGTGCTGGGGCACAGCCTGTCCGTGATGGCGATCAAGAGCGAGCTGGCCCGGCGCCTGGTCCCCACGTCGCCGGGCCGCGCGGCGACGCAGATGCAGGAGGTGGAGGAGCTGTCGCGGTCCGCGCTCGTCCAGATGCGCCAGGCCGTCACCGGCTACCGACGGCTCAGCCTCGAGGACGCCGTCGACCAGGCGCGCGAGGCCCTCGGTGCGGCCGGGGTCGTCGCCGAGGTCGAGGTGCACGACGTCCCGGCCCGGGCGGGGGAGGTCCTGGCCTGGGTGGTCAGGGAGGGGGTGACCAACGTGGTCCGGCACAGCGGCGCGACGCGCTGCAGGCTGGCGTGCGGGACCGGTCGCGACCACGCGTACGCCGAGGTGCGGGACGACGGGCGACCGGACCCCCGCGCGCGGCCGGGGACGGGGCTGCTGGGGCTGGCCGAGCGCGTGGAGGCCGCCGGCGGCCGGCTGACCAGCGGCGGGGCCGGTGGTGGGGGCTTCCGGCTCCGGGCGACGCTGCCGCTGACGTGATCACGCTCCTGCTCGCCGACGACCAGCACCTGGTCCGCGAGGCGCTGGCCGCCCTCCTGGGTCTCGAACCGGACCTCGAGGTGGTGGCCCAGGTGGCCCGCGGGGACGACGTCGTCCCCGCCGTCCACCGCCACCGTCCCGACGTCGTCCTCCTCGACATCGAGATGCCGGGCAGGGACGGTCTGCGGGTGGCGGAGGACCTGCGCGCCGTCCCGCACGGGCCGCGCGTCGTGGTGCTGACGACCTTCGCGCGGCCGGGGTACCTGCACCGCGCCCTCGGCGCCGGAGCCGCGGGCTTCCTCGGCAAGGACGCGCGGGGAGGCGAGCTGGCGGAGGCGATCCGACGGGTCGACGGCGGGGAGGTCGTCCTCGACCCCGCGCTCGCCGAGGCGGCGCGCGGTGTCGGGGCCAGCCCCCTGACACCTCGGGAGGTCGACGTGCTGAGGGTCGCGGCGAGCGGCGCGCCCGTCGCTGTGGTCGCGCGCCGTCTCTTCCTCGCCGAGGGCACCGTGCGCAACTACCTGTCCGGGGCGATGGCCAAGACGGGTGCGGCCACCCGCGCCGAGGCCGTGCGCGTCGCCGCCGACAACGGCTGGCTGTGAGACGGCCGGCTGCAGGAGGTTTCGCACTACCGGACGGATCGGGCGTCGACCGACGCTGGGACCGTGTCCAGACACCTCACCCCCGCAGCCGGCCTGTTCGTCCTCGCACCGCTCGTCGCCGAGTTCCTCCTCGGGAACCTGCCGCTGACCATGCTGCCCGCCCTGGTGACCCTCGCCCCGCTCTACGGGGGCGGCGCCCTGCTCGTCCGCGAGCTGTCGCGGCGCCGGGACTCCGGCTGGCCGGGGATCCTGCTGCTCGGCGTGGCCTTCGGCCTCGTCCAGGAGGCGTTCGTCACCCGCACCCTGACCGACCGGGACTACGCCGGGTTGGGCCTCCTGGAGATCGCGCACGTGCCGGCCCTTGGCGTGGGCGCGTGGTGGACGGTGTTCGTCCTGGTGGTGCACGCGGTGTGGAGCGTCGCCCTGCCTGTCGCGCTGGTCGAGTCGCTCAGCAGCCCGCCGCGGGACGCGGCGTGGCTGGGCCGGTCGGGCGTGGTCTCCTGCGCGGTGGTCACGCTGCTCGGCGGCGTGGGGGCGAGCGCGTTCGCCGAGGCGGGACGCGCACCCAGCGGGCCGCAGTCGGCGGCGGTGCTCGCGGTCGCCGGTGGCCTCGCGGTGGTCGGGCTGCGGCGCCGCGCCACGCCGACCCGTCCGCTCGCGCGGGGTGGTGGCCGCGCGCCGGCGCCGGTGCTGGTCGGGCTCCTGGCGCTGACGGCGGGGTCGGTCTTCTGGGCGTCGGCGGCTGCGCTCGACGACGTCGTGCGACTCGTCGGCGAGTGGGGCACCGTGGCGCTCTACGTGCTGCTCCCGTCGACCGCCGCCGTCGCCGTGGTCCGTTGGTCCCGCCGACCGGGGTGGGGTGACCGGCACGTGCTCGCGCTCGCCGCCGCCGGGGTGCTCACCTACGTCTGGCACTCCTTCGTCCAGCCCTCGGCCGTGCCGGTGGACCCGAGAGTCGACCTGGTGGGGGACGTCGTGCTCGCGGTGGCTGCCCTGGTGCTGGTCGGGCTGGCCGCCACCCGCTCCGGGATGCCCTCCGACCGGGCCACGAGGCGCGGGTCAGCGGGGCCCGGGGCCGATCAGCGGGAAGGGGTCCAGCGCGAAGACGAACTCGACCGGTACCTCGAAGTACCGGGCGATGCGAAGCGCTAGGTGCAGGCTCGGCGCGTACTCGCCCCGCTCGAGGTAGCCGACCGTCTGGTAGTGCACCCCGAGCGCCTCGGCGAGCTGGCGACGGGTGACCCCGCGCTCCACCCTCAGCATCGCGATCCGGTTGTGCACGGCGTCCGGTGTGGCCTGCGGGCCGGTGCCCGTCCGACCGTCGGCGGGCTCGTCGGACGGCGGCGCGTCCCGCGGCGCGGACCGCTGGCCGGTGCGCTCAGACACGCTGCAGGACCTTCTGCTGGCGCGCGGCCACGGTCGCACCGGACTCCCGGCGGGCCATGCGGCGCAGCAGCGTCGGGGCCAGGGCGAGGCCGACGACGGCCCACACGACGAGCACGGCGACCGCCAGCGGCGTCCGGTCGCCTTCCCCGATCGCGGTGAGCGCCTCGGCCGGCAGGACCGCCTCCCGCATGCCGACCCCGAGCCAGTACAGCGGCGTGACCCGCCCGACGGCCTGGGCCCAGCCCGGCAGCGCGTCGAACGGGATGAAGAGCCCGCTGACCGCGACCAGCCCGCCCATGACCAGGAAGCCCCACCCGCCGACGCTGCGCGGGTTGGTGAAGACGGAGCCGATCGCCAGGCCCAGCGGGATGCAGGCCAGCAGCGCCAGCAGGACGAGCCCCGTCACGGCCAGGACGGTGCCGGCCACCTGGGCGCCACCGCCGCCCCACAGGCCGGGCACGACCACGGTGGCGATGACGAGCGTGAGGACGACGCCGAAGAGGGCCTCGACGGCCGTGCGGGTGACCTGGCCCGCGACGTACCCGGTCATGCCGTGCGGGACGGACTTCATCCGCAGCAGCGTGCCGTCCTCGCGCTCCGTGGTCACGGCGGTCGCCAGCCCGTACGCGGCGGTGAAGAGGATGATGAACGCCAGCACACCGGGGACCATGAACAGCGCCAGCGGCATCCCGGTGCCGGCGATCTCGTTGTCCCGGTTGGCCCACAGCACCGTGGCGTAGACGGCGTTGCCGATCACGTAGTAGCCGATGTCCTCGGGGGCGCGCAGGCTCTTGCCGAACTCCAGGCGGCCCCGCCGCGAGCCGGACAGGACGGCGTTCCGCAGGGGGCTCACGACCGGACCCCCGTCGCCCGCGGGGACGGTTGCTGGGCGGGCTGCTCCCCGGGGCCCTGGGGGGCCGCGGCAGCCACGGGGGGCACGCCGTCGGCGGTCCCCGGGGCCGCCGACCCACCGGGTTCGCTGCGGACGACCATCGCCAGGTAGGTGTCCTCCAGGGTGGTGCGGCGCACCTCCAGCTCGCTGACGTCGTCGTGGTGGGCGAGCAGGTCGCGCACGAACGCCGTGCCGTCGTCCGTGGCGTGCACGTGGCGGTGGCCGTCCTCGAGCCAGCGGACCTCGGTGGCGCCTGCCACCTGCCGGGCGAGCTCGTCGGCGCTGCCGTTCGCGACGATCCGGCCGCGGTCGAGGATGAGGATGCGGTCGGCGAGCCGCTCCGCCTCGGACAGGTCGTGCGTGGTCAGGAGCACGGTGGTGTCCTCGAGGTCGGACAGCCGGTGCACGAGGTCGTGGAAGTCGCGGCGGGCGACGGGGTCGAACCCGGCGGTGGGCTCGTCGAGGAAGAGCAGCTCCGGCCGGCCCACGATGCCCACGGCGACGTCGAGCCGCCGTCGCTGGCCGCCGGAGAGCTTCTTGACCGGGGTGCCGGCCTGCGCTGCGAGCCCGACGCGGTCGAGCAGCTCGTCGGTGGGGTAGGGGCGTGGGCGCTCCGGCCGGCTGAACGGCCGGTAGTAGGAGCCGAGGTGGCCGAGCAGCTCGCCGACCCGCCAGCGGCCGTGGTCGCGCCACGACTGCAGGACGACGCCCACGCCGGCGCGCCAGGTCTCGTCGCCGTGGACGGGGTCGGACCCCAGCACCGTGACGTCGCCGGCGGAGCGTGCGCGGAAGCCCTCGAGGATCTCGATGGTCGTGGTCTTGCCCGCGCCGTTGGGCCCGAGGAGCGCCACGACCTCCCCGCGGTGGACCTCGAAGGAGACGCCGTGGAGCACGTCCACGTCGCCGTAGCGCATCCGCAGGTCGCGGACCCGGACGACCGGGTCGCCTGCCTGGTCGAGGACGTCCACCGCCCACCTCCGTCGTAGGTCGAGGTCAATATGTAGCACAACTGCTATAGGAGTGGGTAGACGTCCGCGCAGTCGTCGTGGGGGCGCGTGCCGAGGCGAGGCACGGGGTCCGCAGGTCTGCCCGAAGGTGCAGGCCGCCCGCGACCACCGGTTCCGCGGGCCCGCGGCTCGCCAGCATGGGCCGTCACCCGCCGCCGGGGCGGGTCGTCCACATCGGGGGGAACCACCGTGCGCCTGCGTCTCGCCACCACCGCCTGCACCGTCCTGACCTCGGCCCTGGTCACCGCCGTCGGCCTGGCGCCGCCGTCCACCGCGGCGGCGGGCGCCGGGGACGCCGTCCCGGTCCCCGGCTGCGGTGCCGTCCTCACCGCCGACGCCTACCTCGTGGCGGACCTGGCGTGCGGCGACGGCGTCGCCATCCGCGTCGGCGACGGCGTCACCCTCGACCTGCGCGGCCGCACCCTGAGCGGGGCAGGGCCCGCGAGCTCCTCGCTCGGCGTCGTCCTCGGTGCCGGCTCCACCGTCCGCCGGGGGGTGGTCACCGGCTTCCACACCGGCATCAGCGCAGGGGCGGTGGGGACCGCCACGGTCGAGCGGGTCACCGTCACCAGCACCTCGACGGGCCTGCTGAGCGCCGGGTGGGTCGTCGAGCCGTGGGACGGGGTCGTGCGCGTGCACGGCTCCCGGTTCGAGTCCAACACGACGGGGATCCGCGGCGGCGACTTCGGACGGGTCGAGGTCCGTGACTCCGCCTTCGTGGACAACCACTGGGGCGTGGACGTCGAGCGCGGTTCGGGTGGGGCGCTGCTGGAGGACAGCCTGATCGAGGGCGGCTCGACCGGCCTGCTGTGCAGCGAGATGACCTGCGAGGTCCGCGGCGGCTCCGTCCGGTCGAGCGCGGAGGAGGGCGTGTTCCAGTACGAGGGCCACGTCACCCTGGACCGGACCCTGCTGGCGGACAACGGCACGGGCTTCTCCGGCAGCTTCGGGACGGCCCGGGTCACCGACGCCACGTTCCGCGGCAACGGGACGGGGGTGCGCAGCGGACTCGGCCAGGGGGTGACGCTCGACCGCGGGGTCCTCGTGGGCAACGGAACCGGCTTCCACGTCCCTTCCGCCGCGGCGGTGGGGTCATCGGCGCCGCGACCGGCGGGCGGGCTCGCGACCGCGTCCGACCCGGCGTCCGACCCGGCGACCGACACGGTGCGCGACAGCCGCTTCCACGACAACGGGGACGGCGTCCTGGTCGAGGACCCGGGTGCGGAGCTCGGCGGCAACACCGCGGTCCGCAACAGCGGCTGGGGCCTGTACGCGCCCGGCGCGGTGGACCTGGGTGGGAACCGGGCCTGGGGCAACGGCCGGACCCCCCAGTGTGTCGGGGTCGTCTGCTGAGGCGCGAGCGCCAGGTCGGGTGACGCGCAGGCGTCACCCGACCGCGCCGTCGTCCGTGGGAACAGGCATCACCTCCGCAGGGTTGAGTCAGGTGGACTCAGTTCTCCTCAGCCTCGGTTTGACAGAGCGGGCGCGAGGACGAACAGTTGAGCCCAGCAGACGCAAGGCCGTCGAGGTCGGCGTCCCCGAACCGAGCACCAGCGGAGGAATGCAGACATGGCACGAGCGGTCGGTATCGACCTGGGCACCACCAACTCCGTGGTGTCCGTCCTGGAGGGTGGCGAGCCCACCGTCATCGCGAACGCCGAGGGCGGGCGCACCACGCCGTCCGTCGTCGCCTTCGCCAAGTCCGGCGAGCCGCTCGTCGGCGAGATCGCCAAGCGGCAGGCCGTCACCAACGTCGACCGCACCATCCGGTCCGTCAAGCGCCACATGGGCACCGACTGGACCGTCGAGATCGACGACAAGAAGTACACGCCGCAGGAGATCTCCGCGCGCGTGCTGCAGAAGCTCAAGCGGGACGCCGAGGAGTACCTGGGCGAGCCGGTCACCGACGCCGTCATCACCGTCCCGGCGTACTTCGACGACCACCAGCGCCAGAGCACGAAGGAGGCCGGCGAGATCGCCGGCATGAACGTGCTCCGCATCATCAACGAGCCCACCGCGGCGGCCCTCGCGTACGGCCTGGACAAGGGCAAGGAGGACGAGCTCATCCTCGTCTTCGACCTCGGCGGCGGCACGTACGACGTGTCGCTGCTCGAGGTCGGCAAGGACGCCGAGGACGGCTTCTCCACCATCCAGGTGCGCGCCACCAGCGGCGACAACCACCTCGGCGGCGACGACTGGGACCAGCGCGTCGTCGACCACCTGGTCACCACGGTGAAGAACAGCAGCGGCGTGGACCTGTCCAAGGACAAGATCGCCATGCAGCGCCTGCGCGAGGCCGCCGAGCAGGCCAAGAAGGAGCTGTCCTCGGCGACCAGCACGACGATCTCGCTGCAGTACCTGTCGATGACCGACAACGGCCCGGTCCACCTGGACGAGAAGCTGACCCGGGCGCAGTTCGAGCAGATGACCAAGGACCTGCTGGAGCGCACCAAGCAGCCGTTCCGCAACGTCATCAAGGACGCCGACGTCTCCATCGGCGACATCGACCACATCGTGCTGGTCGGCGGCTCCACCCGGATGCCCGCAGTCGCCGAGGTGGTCCGCGAGCTCACCGGCGGCAAGGAGCCCAACAAGGGCGTCAACCCCGACGAGGTCGTCGCCGTCGGCGCCGCGCTGCAGGCCGGTGTCCTCAAGGGCGAGCGCAAGGACGTCCTGCTCATCGACGTCACCCCGCTGTCCCTGGGCATCGAGACCAAGGGCGGGATCATGACCAAGCTCATCGAGCGCAACACGGCCATCCCGACCAAGCGCTCCGAGGTCTTCACCACGGCCGACGACAACCAGCCGAGCGTGCAGATCCAGGTGTTCCAGGGCGAGCGCGAGCTGGCACAGCACAACAAGCCGCTCGGCAACTTCGAGCTGACCGGCATCGCGCCGGCGCCCCGCGGCGTCCCGCAGATCGAGGTCACCTTCGACATCGACGCCAACGGCATCGTGCACGTGTCCGCCAAGGACCGCGGCACCGGCAAGGAGCAGTCCATGACGATCTCCGGTGGCAGCGCGCTGCCGAAGGAGGAGATCGACCGCATGGTCCGCGACGCCGAGGCCCACGCCGAGGAGGACAAGAAGCGCCGCGAGGAGGCCGAGGTCCGCAACGGCGCCGAGCAGCTCGTCTACTCCACCGAGAAGTTCCTCACCGACAACGAGGACAAGCTCCCGGAGGAGAACAAGACCGAGGTCAAGGACGCGGTCGACGAGCTGAAGAAGGCGCTGGACGGCGACGACGTCGAGGCCATCAGGACGTCCCAGGCGAAGGTCGCCGAGGTCAGCCAGAAGATGGGCACCGCGATGTACGCGGCCGCGCAGGCGGCCGAGGGTGAGGGCGCCGCGGGCGCCGGCACCGGTGCGGACGCCGGCTCGACCGGTTCCGACGGCGCCTCCGCCGGCGCCGACGACGACGTCGTGGACGCCGAGATCGTCGACGAGGACGAGAAGAAGTGACCGAAGCGCACGAGCCGACCCACGGGTCGGGTCCGCACCCCGGCGCGGACGACGAGGCCCCCCACCAGGAGCCCGTCGTCCGCGACCGGCGGCGGATCGACCCCGACACCGGCGCCGTCCGCGACACCTCCACGCACCACGGGCGGCACGAGGCCCCCGAGGAGGAGGCGGCGCCCACCACCGCGGCCGACGCCGAGGCGCTGGGCGGTGAGGCGGCCACGCTGGCCGCCGAGCGGCTCGCGGACCTCCAGCGGCTGCAGGCCGAGTACGTCAACTACCGGCGGCGGGTCGAGCGCGACCGCGACGTGGCGCGCGACAGCGCCGTCGCCGGGGTCGTCGAGTCGCTGCTCCCGGTCCTGGACGACGTCTACTTCGCCCGCGTGCACGGCGACCTGACCGACGGGCCGTTCGCCGCCATCGCGGAGAAGCTCGAGGGCGTCCTGGCGCGCTACGGCGTCGAGCGGTACGGGGAGGTGGGCGAGGAGTTCGACCCCGCCGTCCACGAGGCGCTGATGCACCAGCACTCGGCGGACGTCACGGTCACCACCGTGACCCAGGTGATGCAGCCCGGGTACCGGGTGGGGGAGAAGGTCCTGCGCCCGGCCCGCGTCGGGGTCAGCGACCCCGAGGGCTGAGCACGACCACGATCACGAGCACGACGGGAGGGAGGCGCCGGTGACCGGGCAGGACTGGTTCGAGAAGGACTACTACGCCGCGCTCGGCGTCTCCAAGGACGCCTCGGCGGCCGAGGTCAAGAAGGCGTACCGCAAGCTCGCGCGGACGCTGCACCCGGACGCGAACCCGGGTGACGAGGCCGCCGAGGCGCGCTTCAAGGACGTGGGCGAGGCGTACTCGGTCCTGTCGGACCCCGAGAAGCGCAAGCAGTACGACGCCGTGCGCGCCATGGCGGGCGGCGCCCGGTTCACCGCCGGCGGCCCCGGTGGCGGAGCGGGCGGCTTCGAGGACCTGTTCGGTGGCCTGTTCGACGCCACCGGCGGCGGCGCCGGTGGGCAGCGGGTCCGCTTCACCACCGGCGGCGGGGGGCGCGGCCAGGCCGGCGGCGTCCCGCCCGGGTTCGAGGACCTCATCGGCGGGATGTTCGGAGCCGGCGGCGCCGGCGGGTTCGACCGCTTCGGCGGGACGCGCGGACCGCAGCCCGGTGCCGACGTCCAGGCCACCACGACCCTCGGGTTCCTGCAGGCCGTCGAGGGCTCGACGGTGACGTTGCGCTCCGGGGACGGCCAGCAGGTCACCGCGCGCATCCCGCCGGGCGTCCGGGACGGGCAGAAGATCCGTCTGCGCGGAAAGGGCCGCCCGGGCGACCCGGGGGCACCGAACGGCGACCTGGTGATCACCGTCGCGGTGCGGCCGCACCCCGTGTGGTCGCGGGACGGCGACAACCTGCGGATCACCGTGCCGGTGACGTTCCCCGAGGCCGCCCTCGGTGCGGAGATCCAGGTGCCGACGCCCGGCGGCGGCACGGTCCGGCTCAAGGTCCCCGCGGGGACGCCGTCCGGCCGAACGATGCGGGTGAAGGGCCGGGGCGTCGTGACGTCCAAGGGCACCGGTGACCTGCTCGTCACCGTCCAGGTGGCGGTGCCGCAGCGCCTGGACGGCGCGGCGCGCGAGGCCGTCGAGGCGTTCCGCGACGCGACGACGGGGTGGGACCCCAGGGAGGGGCTCACCGCACGGGCGGGTGAGGGTTGATGGCCGTCCGCGTGCCCGGCCTGGGGCCCGGCGCGGGTGGGGGCCTCGACGAGGACGCGCCGGTGTTCGTCATCTCCGTCGCCGCGCAGCTCGCCGGGATGCACCCGCAGACCCTGAGGCAGTACGACCGGCTGGGCCTGGTCTCACCGACCCGCACCCGCGGTCGGGGCCGTCGCTACTCGGCCCGCGACGTCGTGACCCTGCGCGAGGTGCAGCGGCTCTCCCAGGAGGAGGGTGTCAACCTCGCGGGCATCAAGCGCATCCTCGATCTCGAGCGGCAGGTCGAGGTGCTGCGCGAGCAGGTCGCCGACCTGCTCGACGAGCTCGAGCACGCCCGCGCCGCCGCCGGGCACGCGCGCCGCGTCTTCGCCGCCGGCCCCGCTGGCGAGGTGGTCGCCGTGCGGCCCGGACGTCGTCCCGACCGCTCGGCGTTCGGCCCCGGCTCCGCGCTGGTCGTCTGGCGCCCCCAGCGTTGACCCGCCCGGCCCCCCTCCCGTGCTGATCGTCAGACCGAGATGGGGGTGATCACCCCCATCTCGGTCTGACGATCAGTGCGGTCAGCGGGGTTCGGTCAGCAGTGGGGGCTGCGGCGGGTCAGGCGCGGCCGTGGGAGCGGCGGCTGCGGCGCGAGAGCGAGTCGACGGTGACCGCGAGCAGCAGCACCGCGCCGGTCACCATGTACCGCACGGACGAGTCGAGGTTCAGCAGCGTCA
This sequence comes from Thalassiella azotivora, assembly GCF_054781695.1. NCBI lineage: Bacteria > Bacillati > Actinomycetota > Actinomycetes > Kineosporiales > Kineosporiaceae > Thalassiella > Thalassiella azotivora. Next base: position 41,836 of record NZ_BAAGTX010000015.1, on the reverse strand, counting down.
GGCCGCTGGAGATCGACATGATGACGAGCACGCCGAGCAGCGCGGAGTAGGCGCTGCCCCGTCCGCCGAAGAGGCTGGTCCCGCCGATGACCGCGGCGGCGATGGCGTTGAGGTTCGTGTCCGCCCCGCCGGAGCTCTGGTTCGCGGCCGCGACGCGGCTGGCGGCGAAGATGCCGCCGACCGCCGCGAGCGTCGACGTCAGCATGAACACGCTGACGTAGACCCGGTTGACCGCGATGCCGGCGCGCCGGGCCGCCTCCACGTTGCCGCCGACGGCGAAGACCGCACGGCCCCACCGGGTGCGGCGCAGCGCGACGTCCACCAGCACGACGAGCAGCGCGAACAGGGCGAACATCATGGACACGCCCCGGTCGATCTGCAGGTACCAGACGCCGAGCAGCAGGACGGCGGCGAGCAGGCCGGCGCGGACGGCGACCCCGGACAGCGGCGGCGTCGACAGTCCCGCGGCGGCGCGGCGCCGTCCGCCCACGACCCGCGTGGCGGCGTACGCGGCCGGGATCAGCACCGCCAGGGCGTACGCCACGGGGTCGGGCAGGAACGCCTGCTGGGCGAAGCGGACGACGGCGGAGTCGAACGGCAGGTTGATGGACCCGGTGTCGCCCAGCACGTACAGCTGGACGCCGAGGAAGCCGAGCAGGCCCGCCAGGGTGATGACGAAGCTCGGGACGCCGAAGCGCACGTACAGCAGCCCGTACAGCAGCCCGACGACGGTCCCGGCCGCGACGGCCAGGACGAGCGCCAGGGCCAGCGGGAGGCTGTTCTGGACGAAGGCGACGGCGAGGACGGCCGCCGAGACGCCGCTGACCGACCCGACGGACAGGTCGATCTCGGCGACGAGGAGCACCAGCACGACCCCGAGGGCGATGGTGCCGATCGCCGCCGACTGGAGCGTCAGGTTGACGAGGTTGCGGCTGGACAGGAAGACCGGGTTCAGGGCGTAGAACACCAGCCAGATGACGGCCAGTCCGACGACGACGGGGACGGCGCCGAGGTCCCCGGAGCGCAGTCGCCCGACGAACCGGGTGACGTGCCCGCGCAGGCCCTGCTCGTGCACGAGCCGGTCGTCCTGCAGGTCCGCGGGGAGCGCCGCGGCGGTGGGGGTGCTCGTGGTGCTCACGGGGTCTCCTCCGTCGGGGCGGTCGTGCCGGTGGTCGCGCTGGCGCTGGACGCGGTGGGGTCGCCACCTCGTGCGCCGGGGACGTCCTCGGGTCGGCGTCCCCGGGCCGCGCGCTGGGTCACCGCGTTCGTGGTGGCCCCGGTGATGGCGGCGACGACCTGCTCGTGGGTCGTGGTGTTGACGTCGAAGTCACCGTTGTTGCGCCCGAGCCGCAGGACGCTGATCCGGTCGGCGACGGCCATCACGTCGGCCATGTTGTGGCTGATGAGGATGACGGCCAGACCCTGGTCCCGCAGCGTCTCGACGAGGTTGAGCACCTCGGCGGTCTGCGCGACGCCGAGCGCGGCGGTCGGCTCGTCGAGCATGACGACCTTGGGGGCGCCGAGCAGGGAGCGGGCGATCGCGACCGTCTGCCGCTGACCGCCGGACAGGCTGGCGACGGGGATGCGGACCGACGGGATCTTCGCCGACAGCCGGCGCAGCAGCTCCCACGACCGGCGCTCCATCTCCACCTCGTCGAGCAGCCCGCCGGTGAGGGACTCGTTGCCGAGGAAGAGGTTCGCGACGACGTCCAGGTTGTCGCACAGGGCGAGGTCCTGGAAGACGGTGGCGATGCCGGTGCGCTGGGCCGCCGCGGGACCGTCGATGGTGACGGGTCGCCCGGCGAAGCGGACCTGGCCCGCGTCGGGCGGGTGCACGCCGGCGATCACCTTGACCAGCGTCGACTTGCCGGCGCCGTTGTCCCCGACGAGCGCGACGACCTCGCCGGCGTGGACGTCGAGGGAGACGTCGCTGAGCGCCTGCACGGCGCCGAAGCGCTTGGAGACGCCTCGCAGGGACAGGACCGGCTCACCGCGCCCGGTGGGCGCCGGGCCGGCCTCGGTCGTCGTGGTGGTCATGTGCCTCTCCGGGTCGCGGGGACTGCTGTGGTGTGCCGAGGACAGCCTGTCGCTGCCGCGGCGTCCGGGGGAGGGGGCGGGCCCCGCTCCCCCGGACGTCCGGCTCAGGACCGGTCGCTCAGGAGAGCCCGGCGGCCGCGCACGCGTCGGCGTACTCGGCGGTGCAGATCTCCTCGACCGAGTAGAACTCGTCGGCGACGATCGTGTCCGCGATGTTGTCGACCGTGACGGCGACCGGGTCGAGCAGCACCGAGGGGATGCCGTTGACCTCGTCGTCCGCCTCGTACGACTCGCCGCGGGCGAGCGCCACGGCCATCTCGGCGGCCGTCTCGGCCTCGGGCTTGATCGCCTTGTAGACGGTCATGAACTGGTCGCCCGCGACGATGCGCTGGATGGCGGACAGCTCGGCGTCCTGTCCGGTGACGGGCGGCAGCGGGGTGATGCCGGCGCCCTTCATCGCGGCGATGGCTCCGCCGGCGGTGCCGTCGTTGGCGGCGTACACGCCGACGAGGTCGGTCGACTGGGCGAGCTGGCCCTCCATCCAGGCCTGCGCCTGGTCCGGGCTCCAGTCGGGGGTGTCGTACTCGGCGGCGATGGTGTAGCCGCTGCTGTCCAGGACCGAGTGGGCACCGGCCTTGAACAGCGTGGCGTTGTTGTCCGTGGGCGAGCCGTTGATCATGACGAGGTTGCCGCTGGTCACGCCGTTCGCCGCCAGCTCGTCCACGAGCGCCTGGCCCTGGAGCTGGCCGACCCGCTCGTTGTCGAACGAGATGTAGTAGTCGATCGGGGCGTCGTTGATGAACCGGTCGTACGCGATGACCGGCACGTCCTGGCCCTTGGCCTCGTTGACGATGCTGGCGGCCGCGTTGGAGTCGACAGGGTCGAGGACCATGACGTCGACGCCCTCGGTGAGAGCGGCCTCGGCCTGCTGCAGCTGCTTGGCCTCGTCCTGGTCGGCGTTGGAGTAGACGACCTCGCACTCCTCGCAGAGCTCGGCGACCTTCGCCTCGAACAGCGGCCGGTCGAACGCCTCGTACCGCGTCGTCTTGGACTCGGGCAGCAGGAAGGCGATCTTCAGGGTCTCGCCGCCCTCGGCAGAGCCCTCGCCGCCGCCGTCGGCGGCCTCGTTGGCCCCGCAGGCGGCCATGCTCGCGGCGACGACGCCGGCGAGCGCGACGGTCAGCGACCGCCGGAGGATGGTGGTGCGCACGACTGAACCTCCCGGATGAGACGAGACGCCGACTGCGCTCGCGTGTCGGGTAGTGAATTGGCTTCAAGTGTTGGAGTCAAGACCTGAACGCAACGAATCGGTAACGCACGTCCGGGACGTCGCGCAGAGCCGTCCGCTAGCGGGCTGAGGTGGCGCTTACCTGCGAGAATGGACATGTCGGTCGGGGCTGCGGCGGCTCTCCCGCGTCCGGCTATGGTGTGCCCCATGTCGGTGACGCCACCGACGGCCCCCGGCTCCCAGACTTCACTGCGTGAAGCCAACCGCGCACGGGTCGTCGACGTGCTGCGGCGCTACGGCGCGCTCACGCAGGTGGAGGTGGCGACGGCGACGGGCCTGTCGCCGGCCACCGTCAGCAACATCGTCCGGGACCTCGTTGCCGCGGAGGTCGTCGACGTCACCCGGACCTCCCGCAGCGGACGCCGCGCCCAGCAGGTCTCGCTGGCCCGCACCGTCGGGGTCTGCGTGGGCGTGGACTTCGGCTACCGGCACCTGCGGGTCGCCGTCGCGGACCTGTCGCAGCAGGTCCTCGCCGAGCAGCGGCTGCCGCTGCCGGCCGACCACAAGGCCGACGAGGGACTCGACCGGGCCGCGCTGCTCGTCGGCGAGCTGCTCGAGCGCGTCGACTCCTCGCACGACGAGGTGGTCAGCGTGGGCATGGGGGTGCCCGCCCCCGTGGACGTCGTCACCGGCGAGGTGGGGTCCGCGACGATCCTGCCGGGGTGGGGCGGCATCCGGCTCGCCGACCAGCTCGCGGACCGGCTGCAGGCGCCCGTGCACGTCGACAACGACGCCAACCTCGGGGCGCTGGGGGAGGTCCAGCACGGTGCGGCCCGCGGCTGCTCGGACGCCGCCTACATCAAGGTCTCCCACGGGGTCGGCTCCGGCCTGGTCCTCGGCGGTCGGGTGTTCCGCGGCCACGGTGGCACCGCCGGGGAGATCGGCCACGTGACCATCGACGAGAACGGCGCGGTCTGCCGCTGCGGCAACCGCGGCTGCCTGGAGACGTTCGTGCGCGCACCGGTCCTGCTGGAGTCGCTGCGGACGACCCACGGCAGCATGTCGCTGGCGGAGGTCACCAAGCGCGCCCGCGCCGGGGACGCCGGCTGCGCCCGCGTCGTCGCCGACGCCGGACGTCACATCGGTGTGGCCGCCGCCAGCGTCTGCAACCTGCTCAACCCCGAGCGGGTCGTCGTGGGCGGCGGGCTCGCGGCCGCGGGCGACCTCCTCCTCGACCCCCTGCGGGACGTCGTCCGCCGGCTCGCGATCCCGTCCGCGGCCGAGCGGGTCACCGTCGTCGTCGGCGAGCTGCGGGAGCGGGCCGAGGTGATCGGCGCCCTGGCGCTGGCCGCCGAGCACGCCGCCGTGCGCACCGGCTGACGCGTCGTCTGCCGCTGCGTCGCAGGCGCCTCCTGCGACGGCCGGGCCGCGAGGCGCCGGGGGTCGTCAGGCGCGGTAGGCGTGCCGGTCGGCGCCCTCGGCGACGCCGGTGCTGTGCTCGGCGTGCGACAGGGCCTCCGCGAGCAGGCGGTGGACGTGCGGGTCGGTCGCCGAGTAGTAGACGAACGTCCCCTCGCGACGGTGGTCGACGAGGCCGGCGAGCCGCAGCTTGGACAGGTGCTGGCTGACCGCCGTCGTGGAGGACTGGACCAGCTCCGCCAGGGCGCCGACGCTGGACTCGCCCTGGAGCAGCGCCCAGAGGATCTTGACGCGTGTCGGGTCGGCGAGCATCCGGAACGAGTCCGCGGCGACGCGGGCGTGCCTGTCGTCGGGTACGGGCAGGACGGGGTCCGCGTGCACCCCGTCAGGCTACCCGTGCGTGACTGCTTGCATGATTACGCAAGTAGACTCGAAGGCGTGAGCACTCGCGTCCCCCCGGCACCGGGGCACCGGCACGACGACGGCCCGTCGCCGGTCCACCACGACGACCACCAGGACCACGACCACGCCGGCGGTCGCCGGCGCCGGGTCCGGCACGCCCTGGTACCCCACGCGCACGACCACGGCGAGGTGATCCAGACCGCGGAGGAGTCGAGCCGGGTGGGGATCCGCGCCGCCTGGGTGAGCCTGGTGGGGATGGGGGCGACCGCGGTGCTCCAGCTCGTGATCGTGGCTCTCAGCGGCTCGGTGGCGCTGCTCGCCGACACCGTCCACAACGTCGGGCACCTGGCGACCACGATCCCGCTGCTCATCGCCTTCCGGATGGGGCGACGCCCGGCGACCCGCCGGTACGCGTACGGGTACCGGCGGGCCGAGGACCTGGTCGGGCTGCTCATCTCGGGGGTGATCGCCCTGTCGGCGGCGCTGATCATCTGGGAGTCGGTCCGCGCCCTGGTCCACCCGCGGGAGCTGACGCACCTCGGCTGGGTGCTGGCAGCGGCGGTCGTGGGAGCGGCGGGCAACGAGGCCGTCGCCCGGTACCGCATCCGGGCAGGTCGACGGATCGGGTCGGCCGCCCTGGTCGCCGAGGGCCAGCACGCCCGGACGGACGCGCTCACCTCGCTGGCGGTGGTCGTCGGTGTCGGCGGCGCCTGGGCCGGGATGCCCTGGCTCGACGCGGCGGCCGGTCTGCTCATCGCCGCGGTGGTCGTCGCCGTGCTGGTCGCCACCCTGCGCGTCGTCGTCCGGCGCCTGATGGACGGCGTCGACGAGGAGGTGCTGGACCGCGTCGGGCGCTCCGCGGCAGCGGTGCCCGGCGTCCTCGGGGTCGACCGCACCCGGGCCCGGTGGAGCGGTCACCGGTTGGAGGCCGACCTCGACGTCCGCGTGGACGCCTCGCTCAGCGTCGTCGACGGTCACCGGATCGCCCACGACGTCCACGAGGCCCTCCGCCGCCGGGTCCCGCACCTCGACCACGCGACCGTGCACGTCAACCCCGCCGGGGCCCACCCAGCCGGCTCACGGCCGGCCTAGCGCCACCTCGTGGACGTGGCGCGCGGCCCGGTCCCGGAGCCGGGCGCTCAGCGACGCGAACACGCGCACGCCCTCCGCGCCCGGCCAGTCGGGTGGCAGGAGGTCCGCGGGCAGACCGGGGTCCAGGTAGGGGATGGAGCGCCACGCGTCCACGACGCGCAGGTGGTCGGCGTACGCCTGCGCGTCGCTGCCGGTCGGGCCGTCGGCCGGGCCGTCGGCGGTGGCGTGCCAGCGCTCGTCGAGGGGGTGGGCCACGGCGAGGAAGGCGGCGTGGTGCCCGGCGATCACGTCGAGCTCCCACCACCGGGCGACGGCGTCCGCGAGGGTGCCGGCGACCACCGGGGGGTCGGCGCGGAAGACGGTGACGTACTCGGCGAGCTCGACCTCACCGAGCACCTGCAGGGTCTCCTCGACGAGGTGCCCCGGGCCGATCCACGTCCCGGGGGCGACGGAGCCGCAGCCCAGCCAGGTCAGGTGCGTGCGCAGCCGGTGCCGCAGGGAGCGCTGGGCCTCGGGGACGCTGAAGACGACGAGCATGTAGGGGTCGCCCGGCGCCATCGGCCGGTACCCGTAGATGCGTCGGTCACCGCGCGCGAGCATCGGGTGCGCCTCGTCGACCAGCCGGTACCCGGCCACGCCGTCCCGCCGCTCCGCCGCCAGCAGGCCCCTGGTCCGCAGCCTCGACAGGCTCGTCCGCGCGCTCGGGGCCGCGACGCCGGCGTCCCGCAGCAGCGTCACGGCCGCGGACGTCGGGACCCACCCGCCCAGCTCGCGCCACCACAACCCGACGAGGGTGCGCGCGAGCGAGCTGTCCGTCGTCCCGGCGCGGTGCTCCTCGAGCGTCGCGCTCACGGCCGGGGGCGTGCCTCGAGCAGCGCGCGCAGGACGTCCAGGCCCGCGACGACCTCGGCGAACGACGTGGTCAACGGGGCGAGCCCGAGCCGGATACCGTCGGGGGCGCGGAAGTCGGGGACCACCCCCCGCTCCCACAGCTCGTCGGTGACCTCGCGGAAGTCCGGACGGCGGATCGTCACGTGCCCGCCGCGTCGCCCGGGCTCGCGCGGGGTGGCGACGGTGACCCCCAGCTCGGTGGGCCAGGAGTCCACGACGTCCAGCGCGAGCTGCGTGAGCAGCAGCGACTTCGCGCGGATCGCCTCGATCCCCGCCTCGGCCACCATCTCGACGCCGACCCGCACGGGCAGCATCCCCAGGATCGGCGGGGTGCCGCTGACGACCGCCCGGACGCCGTCCGCCGGCTCGTAGCCCGGGCCCATCGTGAACGGGTCGCGCCGGCCCATCCACCCCTGGACCGGCTGGCGCAGCGTCGACTGGTGACGCTCGGCCACGTACCCCCAGGCCGGGGCGCCCGGCCCGCCGTTGAGGTACTTGTAGGAGCACCCGACGGCCAGGTCGACGTCCCACTCGTCGAGGTGGATCGGCACGGAGCCGACGGAGTGCGAGCAGTCCCACAGCACCAGAGCGCCTGCTGCGTGGGCGATCCGGGTGATGACCCGGGCGTCGGCGAGGTGGCCGGACCGGTACGCGACGTGGCTGAGGACGACGAGCGCGGTGCCGTCGCCGACGACCCGCTCGACCTGCTCGGGCTCGATCCCGGCGGCGGGGTCGGTCTCGACCCAGCGCAGCGTCAGGCCGCGCTCGGCGGCGATCCCCTCGAGCACGTACCGGTCGGTGGGGAAGTTGTCGGTGTCGAGCACCACCTCCCGCCGCTGCGGGTCGGCGGCGACGGCGGCGTCGACCGCGGCGCGCGCCAGCTTGTAGAGCATCACCGTCGTGGAGTCGGCGACCACGGTCTGGCCGGCGGCGGCGCCGAGCGCGGCCCGTCCCAGCAGGTCCCCGACCTCCTCGGGCCAGGTCATCCACTCGTCGGTCCAGCCGCGGATCAGCCGGGTGCCCCAGGCGCCGGTGACGAGCTCCTGCAGGCGGGTCGCGGTCTCGCGCGGCGGGCGGCCGAGGGAGTTGCCGTCCAGGTAGGCCAGGACGCCGTCGGCGTCGTGGAAGCGGGAGCGGAACGCGGCCAGCGGGTCGGCGGCGTCCAGGGCGGCGGCGCGCTCGGCGAACCCGGTAGCCGTCGGGCCGGTCGTCGGGTCGGTGGTCGTCACGGGATCACCTCGGAGATCTCGGAGCGGACGGCGTACAGCTCGGGGAAGAAGGTGAGGTCCAGCGCCCGCCGCAGGAAGGGCACGCCGGACGAGCCGCCGGTGCCGGGCTTGGAGCCGATGATCCGCTCGACGGTCTTGAGGTGCCGGAACCGCCAGAGCTGGAAGTTGTCCTCGATGTCGACGAGCTCCTCGCACGCCTCGTACTCGCGCCAGTGGCCGTGTGGGTCGGAGTAGATGCGCTGGAACACGGGGACGAGGTCGGGGTCGAGCGCGTACGGCTGCGACCAGTCGCGCTCGAGCCTCCCGGCGGGGACGTCGTGGCCGTGGCGGTGCAGGTACGCCAGGAACTCGTCGTAGAGGCCGGGTCGGTCCAGCAGGTCCCGCAGGAGCTGCTGCGCCGGCGGGTCGTGCGCGAAGACCCCGACCATGTCCGCGTTCTTGTTGCCGAGCACGAACTCCACCGCCCGGTACTGCCAGGACTGGAAGCCGGACGACGCCGCCAGGTGACCGCGGATGAGGGCGTACTCGCTGGGGGTGAGCGTGGCCAGCACGGACCACTGCTCGGCGAGCTGGTGCTGCACGTGCTTGACCCGGGCCAGGCGCTTGAGCGCGGGCGCGAGGTCGTCGGCGCGCAGCAGCTCGATGGCCGAGCCGAGCTCGTGCAGCACGAGCTTGAGCCACAGCTCGGAGGTCTGGTGCTGGATGATGAACAGCAGCTCGTCGTGCTGGTCGCTGAGCGGGTGCTGGGCCGACAGCAGCCGGTCCAGGCCGAGGTAGTCGCCGTACGACATCGAGCGACGGAAGTCTCGCTGCACGCCGTCCTCGAGGGCGCGGGTGTTGTCGCGTCCTGCGGTCGTCCCCATGGCCGTCCTCCTCGTCCGCGCCGTGTCCGCAGAGAGTGTCAGATTCCTGACGTCCGTCACAAGAGTGTTCCGCCTGCGGGGTGGGCGACGTCCGGTTGCGGACCCGTCGTGAGTCGCGGACGGTGGAGCCGACGCCGGGGTCGGGAGTCCGTCCGGACCCCCGACCGACCCGGTCGACGACGCACGGGAGGCACAGATGAAGGGCAAGGGCGGACTGCTGCTCGGACTCGCGGCCGGGTACGTGCTCGGAACGCGAGCCGGGCGGCAGCAGTACGAGCAGATGCGGTCCTGGGCGAAGGGCAAGTGGAACGACCCCGCGGTGCAGGAGAAGGTCCACGAGGCCGCCGACAGCGTCAAGCAGAAGGCCCCCGAGGTGCAGCACAAGCTGGCTGACGCGGGCCGGCAGGCCGTGTCCTCGGCCAAGGACTCCGTCTCCGGCGGCTCGGGGTCGTCGGGCGACGACGTCACCCCCACCCAGCCGTCGGGTGCCACCGGCGCGGACCCGATGCAGCAGCGGGTCGAGGGGTACCGCGACCAGAAGGGCGCCTGACGACGGGGCACGCCCCGCACGGCGGTGCGCGGGTGGTCGGTCGGAGGCTGACCGCCCGCGCGCCGCGGGGTATGGTGCCCGATCAGCGTTCGACGGGCGGTGCCTCGCGCCGTCGGCGCGGGGGTGCTGCGCAGGAGGTGGTCGATGGACGGCCGGCACGAGCTGCCGACGTCCGAGACCCCGCGACGGGACCGTCACGCTCTGCGCTCGAAGCATCGCAAGCAGTCCCGTCGGCGTCGTGCCGCCCGCGTCACGGCGTACCTGCTCAGCGCCACCGTGGTCGGTGCGGGGGTCGCGGAGGTCGAGCGCGTCCTGACCGGGGGCACCTCGGTGGTGGTCATGACGAACCTCCCCGCCGCCGCCCAGGGGTGGAGCCCGCTGTCCCGTGAGGAGGCGTCCGTCTCGCGCCACCTCGACCGTGAGCCCGCGCCGCTGCCCACCGTGGACCTCGGCGACCTGCTGGCACCCGCGCCCACCCCGACGGCCCCGACGCCGCCCACCGCCCCGACGCCCAGCCCCACCGTGACCCCGACGCCGACCGCCAGCCCCCTGCCGTCCGTCCCGGAGCGCGGCGACGGGGTGGTCACGGCCGTCCCGGTCCCGGACGGCGTCCAGCCCGCCGCCGACGGCAGGGTCGTCACCTACAGCATCGAGGCCGAGGGCGGGCTCGGCGTCGACACCGCCGAGCTGGCCCGCGTGGTGACCGCGACGCTCGCCGACGCCCGCGGCTGGCAGGGCGTGCTCGGGGTGTCCCTGCGACCGGTGCCCGCCGCCGACGTGGCCGCGGGGGCGGCCGTCGACGTGCGGGTCACCCTGGCCAGTCCGGGGCTGACCGACGAGCTGTGCGCGCCCCTCGACACGGCCGGCGAGGTGTCCTGCTGGAACGGCTCGCGCGCCGTCCTCAACGCGAAGCGGTGGGTCCTGGGCGTCGAGCACTACGGCGGCGACCTCGCCCTGTACCGGCAGTACCTGGTCAACCACGAGGTGGGTCACGGACTCGGGCAGAAGCACGTGGACTGCACGACGCCGGGGCAGCCCGCGCCGGTGATGCTCCAGCAGACGTACGGGCTGCAGGGCTGCACGCCGTGGGCGTGGCCCGCGCGCCCCTGACCGCACCGGCGGACACCCCTCCGCAGGGGTTGCCGCTCCCCGCGGACCCGGTCACGTCCCGGCGAGCCGCCGGACGACCGGGGCGAGGGCGTCGACGTCACCCAGCATGAACGAGGAGATGCCCAGCCGGTCCCGCAGGTCGGTCAGCTTGGCGACGAGGTGGTCGTGCGAGCCGATGAGCAGGTGCGGTGACCCGATCACCTCGTCGGTGCTCAGGCGCGTGCCGCTGCGTTGCTCCAGCGCGTCGGCCACCCGCTGCGCCTCGGCCTCGACGTCGTCGGTGACGGTGACGGGCCAGAACGACGGGTAGGCGTTGAGCGTCAGCTCGTCGAACCGGTCGCCGGCGGCCTCGCGCACCCAGGCGACCTTCTCCTCCGTCGCCGCCCACGTGAACGAGCGCGCGTCCGGGCGGCCCCCGGGCAGGATGCGCGGCGCCAGGCCCACCGTCTGCGCCTCGCGGGCCGCGAGGCTGAGGGTCGTCCGGCCACCGCCGCCGATGAGGAACGGCGGGTGCGGCCGCTGGGCGGGCTCGGGCAGGCCGGTGTGGTCGGTGAGCGTGTAGTGCTCGCCGGCGAACGAGAACGGGCCGGGGGCGAAGCACCCCTTGAGCACGGCGACGGCCTCCGCCAGCCGGGCCTGCCGCACGCGGATCGGGTCGAAGCGCAGCCCGATGGCGTCGTACTCGGCCCGGTTCCACCCGGCGCCGATCGCGACGTCCAGACGCCCCTGCGACAGCCGGTCGAGCGTCGCCAGCTCCTGCGCCAGGACCGCCGGGTGGCGCAGGTCGTTGTTGTGCACGAAGGCGCTGATGCGGATCCGCTCCGTCTGCGCCGCGACGGCGGCCAGGTAGGGGACGGGCGCCGGCTGGTCCACCAGGTGGTCCGGCAGCACGAAGGTCGTCACGCCGAGCGCCTCGGCGGCTCGCGCGCGCTCCCCGACCTCGCGGGCGGTCCAGGCGCCGGACGTCCCGGCGAGGAAGGTGAAGGGCTTGGTCACGGTGCCGATCGTGCCGCGTCCGCGGACCTCGCGTGGCCGAACGACGTCCACCGCCCCTCGGAGACGACCTCGACGGCGCCGTCGACGACCGTGATGGCCGTCTGCTCGTCGATGGCGTACGCCGGGACGCCGACGTCGGCGGCCCACCGTTCCGCGTGGGCCATGGTGTTCGTCGGGAACGCGTCGAGGTGGGGGAAGATCGAGAAGTCGACGACGCCGAGGGTGCTGTCGTCGGGGGCGGACGGCCACTCGACGAAGTAGCTCCCGATCCGGGGGGTCATCACCATGCTCCCGGCGCTGACCCCCACCCACACCGTGTCGTGCAGGGAGGGCAGCAGGTCGGCGAGCCCGGACTCCCGCACCCAGTGGCACAGGTAGGTCGCGTCACCCCCGTCGACCAGGAGCACGTCGGCCTCCCGGACCCAGGGCACCCAGCGCTCCGGGCCGATGCTCGCCAGCGCCGTCAGCTCGAGGGCGCCGACCGACGCCCATCCCAGCCCGGACAGGTGCCGCCACGCCGGTTCGGCGGCGAGGAGGCCGCGCACCGACGCCGGCCCGCACGCGGGGTGGCCCCACTGGGCCGTCGGGACGCACAGGGCGTGGGACTCGGCGACCGGCTTGCCGAGAAGGCGTTCGAGCGCCGCGTGGATGCTGGGGTTGGTGACGCCGCCCGAGGTGAGCAGGAGCTTCACGGGACCTCCGGGTCGTGGGGGGTGGACGTGCCGCCCGTACGACCGCGGAGGCCGCGGGAAGTCATCGCGGTCGGCTCACAGCCGGTCGACGCCGGTGACCCGGACGACGGCCGTGCCGGCCTCGTCGCTGGCCTCGAGGTCGACCTCGGCGCTGATGCCCCAGTCGTGGTCGCCGGCGGGGTCGTCCAGGACCTGCCGCACCAGCCAGCGCCCGGGTTCGACGGTGACCAGGAGCAGCCTGGGGCCGCGCGCGTCGGCGCCGGTGCCGATCGCGTCGTGGTCCTGCCAGTACGGCTCGAGGGCGTCGGCCCAGGCGTCGGCGTCCCACCCGGACGCCGCGTCGAGGTCGCCGAGGTCGTCGTACCGCTCCAGCGCGGCGAGCTCGACCCGCCGGAACAGGGCGTTGCGCACCAGCGCGCGGAACGCCCGCTCGTTCGCGGTGACCGGCCGGGGACGGGACGCGACGGCCAGCGCACCCGGCTGCGCCGCGGCGTCCTCGGCGGGGTTCGTGAGCTGCTCCCACTCGTCGAGCAGGCTGGAGTCGACCTGCCGGACCGTCTCGCCGAGCCACTCGACGAGGTCCTCCACCTCCTCGGTCCGGGCCGCCGCGGGTACGCCGGCGCGCAGGGCCCGGTAGGCGTCGGCGAGGTACCGCAGCACCAGGCCCTCGGACCGGGCCAGTCCGTAGAACGAGACGAGCTCGCCGAACGTCATGGCCCGCTCCCACATGTCCCGGACGACGGACTTCGGTGACAGCGCGTGGTCGCCGACCCAGGGGTGACCCTGCCGGTACGTCTCGTAGGCGACGGCGAGCAGGTCCGCGAGGGGCCGCGGGTGGGTGACCTCGTCCAAGAGCTCCATCCGCTCGTCGTACTCGATCCCGTCGGCCTTCATCTGCGCGACGGCCTCGCCCCGGGCCTTGAACTGCTGGGCGGACAGCACCTGCCGGGGGTCGTCGAGGGTCGACTCGATGACGGACACGACGTCGAGGGCGAAGGTGTCCGACTCCGGGTCGAGCAGCTCGATCGCGGCGAGGGCGAACGTCGACAGCGGCTGGTTGAGGGCGAAGTTCGCCGGGAGGTCGACGGTGAGCCGCACCGTGCGGCCCTGCTCGTCCGGTGCGTCCAGCCGCTCGACGACCCCGGCGGCGAGCAGCGAGCGGTACGCGGCGATCGCCTGCTTGACGTGCCGGGCCTGCGCCGCCCGTGGTTCGTGGTTGTCGAGGAGGAGCGACCGCATGGCGGTGAACGCGTCGCCGGGTCGGGCGACGACGTTGAGCAGCATCGAGTGGGTGACGACGAGGTGCGACGTCAGCGGCTCCGGCTCCGCGGCGACGAGGCGCTCGTGCGTCTTCTCCGTCCACGACACGAAGCCGTCGGGGGCCTTCTTGCGCACCACCTTCCGGCGCTTCTTCGGGTCGTCCCCGGCCTTGGCGAGTGCCTTGAGGTTCTCCACCTCGTGCTCGGGCGCCTGGACGACGACCGTGCCGGCGGTGTCGTAGCCGGCCCGGCCGGCGCGGCCGGCGATCTGGTGGAACTCGCGGGCCTTGAGGTGCCGGGTGCGGGTGCCGTCGTACTTGCTCAGCGCCGTGAGCAGCACCGTGCGGATCGGGACGTTGATGCCGACGCCGAGGGTGTCGGTGCCGCAGATGACCTTGAGCAGGCCCGCCTGGGCGAGCTGCTCGACGAGCCGGCGGTACTTCGGCAGCATCCCGGCGTGGTGGACCCCGATGCCGTGCCGCACCAGGCGCGACAGGGTCCGCCCGAAGCCCGCGGAGAAGCGGAAGCCGCCGATCGCCTCGGCGATCCGGTCCTTCTCCTCGCGGGTGCAGACGTTGACGCTCATCAGCGCCTGCGCGCGCTCCAGCGCCGCGGCCTGGGTGAAGTGGACGACGTACACGGGCGCCTGCTTCGTCTCCAGCAGCTCGGAGATCGTCTCGTGCAGCGGTGTCGTCGCGTAGTAGTGGTGCAGCGGGACGGGGCGTTCCGCGGACGCCACGTGCGCCGTCGTCCGGCCGGTGCGGCGGGTGAGGTCCTCGCGCAGGAAGGTGACGTCGCCGAGGGTGGCGGACATCAGCAGGAACTGGGCGCGGTTCAGCTCGAGCAGCGGCACCTGCCACGCCCAGCCGCGGTCGGGTTCGCCGTAGAAGTGGAACTCGTCCATGACGACGAGGCCGACGTCGGCGTCGGCGCCTTCGCGCAGCGCCTGGTTCGCCAGCACCTCCGCGGTGCAGCAGATGATCGGCGCCCCGGCGTTGACGGACGCGTCGCCGGTGGCCATGCCGACGTTCTCCGCGCCGAACACCGCGCAGAGCGCGAAGAACTTCTCGCTGACGAGGGCCTTGATGGGTGCCGTGTAGACGCTGCGCCGCCCCTGCGCCAGGGCGGCGAAGTGCGCGCCGAGCGCGACGAGGGACTTGCCGGAGCCGGTGGGGGTGGCCAGGACGACGTTCGAGCCGGAGACGAGCTCGATGAGCGCCTCCTCCTGCGCCGGGTACAGCGACAGGCCGGTGCCGGACGCCCACTGCGAGAACGCCTCGAACAGCGCGTCGGGGTCGTCGCCGGTGGCGCTCGCCGCCTCGGTGAGCGGCGCGGTCGGGGTGGTGGCGGTCATCGGGGGCGGCTCGCCAGTCCCTCGAGCAGCCGGTCGACGTCCGCGTCGTCGGTGTACGGCGCCAGCCCGACCCGCAACCCGCCCGCGTCACCGAGCCCGAGGTGCCGGGACGCCTCGATCGCGTAGAAGTGGCTGGCGGGTGCGTTGACACCCACCGTCGCCAGGTGCCGGGAGACGTCCGCGGCGGACGCGTCGCCGAACGTCAGCAGCAGGGTGGGGGTGCGACGGCCGGCCCGGGAGTGGACGGTGACGCCGTCGAGCTCGGCCAGGCCCTTCTCCACCCGGGTGAGGAGGGCGTCCTCGTGCTCCTCGACGGCGCGCATCGACGCGACGACGCGCCCCCGCCGGTCGGCGCCGTGCTCGTCGTCCGCGCCGTCCGGCGTGAGCCTGGCGACGAAGTCGACGGCGGCGGTGCACCCGGCCAGCAGCTCGTAGGGGAGCGTGCCCAGCTCGAACCGCTCCGGGACGGCGTCGCTGGAGGGCAGCAGCTTGTCGGGGTGCAGGGTCTCCCACAGCGCCGGGTCGGCGACCACCACGCCGCAGTGCGGGCCCATCAGCTTGTACGGGGAGCAGGCCCAGAAGTCCGCTCCGTCGGCGGTCACGTCCACCGGGGCGTGGGCCGTCGCGTGCACGCCGTCGACGTACGCCAGCGCGCCGACGTCGTGCGCCGCGGCGGTGACGGCGGCGACGTCGGGCCGGGTGCCGATGAGGTTGGACGCGGCGGTGACGGCGACGAGCCGCGTCCGGTCGGACAGGACGGCGGCGACGTCGCCGGTCTCGAGCTCACCCGTGGCCGGGTCGAAGTCGACCCACCGGACCGTCGCGCCGACGGTCTGCGCGGCCTGCACCCACGGCCGGATGTTCGCGTCGTGGTCCAGCCGGGTCACGACGACCTCGTCGCCCGACCCCCAGCCCTTGGCCAGGGTGCGTGCGACGTCGTAGGTGAGCTGCGTCATCGACCGCCCGAAGACCACCCCGCGCGGGTCGGCGCCGAGCAGGTCCGCCATCGCGGCCCGGGCGTCGCGGACGACGGCCTCGGCCCGGCGCTCGGCCGGGGTGACCGTGCCGCGGTTGGCGATCGCGGCGGTCAGCGTGTCGCGCACGGCGTCACCGACCACCCGGGGCACCTGCGAGCCGCCGGGCCCGTCGAAGTGCGCCGCGCCCTCCGCCAGGGCGGGGAACGCGGCGCGGACGGCCTGCACGTCGTACGTCATCCGAGGTCCTCTCCGGTCGGTCGGGCCCGTACCCACAGCCGGTCGTCGTCGGCGAAGCCGTCGGCCCGCAACCCGGCGGACGCCAGCGCGCCGGCGAGGTCGTCCTCCGACAGCCGCCGGGCACGGAACCGCTGGGTCCACGTCGAGTCGCCGTGGGTGTACGTCAGCTGCCCGGTCAGGTGGTCGTCGTCCAGCGTCAGCACGTCGAGGGCGGTGGTGACCCCGTGCGAGCTGTGGGTGAAGTGGGCGCCCGTGGTCAACCGCGTGAACCACTCGGGCGGGTGCCACTGGAGCAGGACCACGCCGTCGTCGGCCACGTGCCGGGCAGCCGAGGCCAGCAGCTCGTGGCGCTGCCGGTCGTCGTCGGTGTTGACGAGGTGGCCCGCGAGGAGCACGACGTCGAACCGGTCCGCGAGGTCGAGGTCCTCGATCCGGCCGAGCACGGTCTCGGCGCTGGTGACCCGGTCGAGCATGTCGGCGGACTCGTCGACCGCGACCACGCGGTGCCCGAGCCCCACCAGGGGGTCGGCGACCCGGCCCGCCCCCGCGCCCAGGTCCAGGACGGACCCGCCGACGGGGGCGTGCGCGTGGACGAGCTCCGGCTCGCCGGCCGGCTGCAGCAGCGCGTACAGCTCGACGGCGCACCCGTCCGGGGTGATGGACCCCGGCCCGGAGCCGGTGCGGGTCGGTGGCGTCGTCACCCCCCGACCCTACGCGCCGGAGCCCGCCCGCTGCCCCGCGCGCCGTGCCGCCTACTGAGCGACCGCCGCGCGGGTGTCCTCGGTGACGAGGTCGGCGTTGAGGAACGCCGCCGCCCGGTTGCCCGCGGCCGCCGCGTGCACGACCTGCGCGGACAGGTCGGTGACGTTGCCGGCGACGTGGACGCCCGGGACGGACGTCGCCCCGCTCGGGTCCGCGGGCACGTGGGTGCCCATCGCCGCCCCCGGCGGGCCGAATGGCTCCGGGGTCACGCCGAGCGACTCGAGCACCGCCGAGCGCGCCGTGAACCGCGGGCCGACGACGAGCGCGTCGCACGGCAGCGTGGTCCCGTCGTCCAGCAGGACGCCGCGCAGCGCGTCACCGTCCACGACGAGTCCGCGGGCCGTCCGGTCCACCACGTCCACACCACGGGCGGCGAGCTGCTCCGCCTCCTCCGGGGTGGGCGCGCCGGCGGTGTGCAGCAGCAGGGTGACGTGCTCGCTCCACTGCCGGAACAGCAGCGCCTGGTGCACCGACATCGGCCCGCCGGCCAGGACGACGAGGCGCTGGTCCCGCACCTCCCACCCGTGGCAGTACGGGCAGTGCAGGACGTCGTGGCCCCACCGCTCCCGCAGGCCCGGGACGTCCGGCAGCTCGTCGACCAGCCCGGTCGTCACCAGCAGGCGGCGGCTGGAGACCTCCCGGCCGTCGTCCAGGGTGACGGTGAACCGGGGCGTCGTGACGTCCCCGGTGGCACGGGCGGCGACGACCTCGCCCGGGGTGAGCACGCCGCCGTACCGGGTCACCTCGTCGCGCCCCCGCGCGGACAGCTCCGCCGGTGGCGTCCCGTCGAGGCCGAGGTAGGCGTGCACCGCGTGCGCCGGGGCGTTGCGCGGCTGACCGGCGTCCACCACCAGCACCCGTCGCCGCGCCCGGGCCAGCGTCAGCGCACCGCTCAGCCCAGCGGCGCCGCCGCCGACCACCACCACGTCGTACTGCTCGGTCATCGTCCTGCCCTCCCGTCGTCGACGCGGTCACCTCGACCGCACCACGACGGTGCGCGCTCCAGTGCCGACTTGACAAGCGGTGTTGCGGCAACGGCAAACTGGGTCCGTGGCAGACGACGAGCTGGTGAGCGTCCTCGAGGGCGTGGGACCGCGGCTGCGGGCGCTGCGGCAGGAGCGGGAGGCCACCCTGGCGCAGGTCTCGCAGGAGACCGGCATCTCGGTGAGCACGCTGTCCCGGCTGGAGTCGGGGCAGCGGCGACCCACCCTGGAGCTGCTCCTGCCGCTGGCCAGGGCGCACGGCGTCCCCCTCGACGAGCTCGTCGACGCACCACCCACCGGTGACCCGAGGGTCCGACGTCGTCCCGAGACCCGCCACGGCATCACGTTCGTCCCCCTGACCAACAGGCCCGGGGGGATGCGCGCCTACAAGCTCGTCCTGCCGCCGGGGCGCGCCGACGTCGATCCCCAGCCGCAGACCCACGAGGGGTACGAGTGGCTGTACGTGCTGACCGGCCGCATCCGGCTGGTCCTCGGCGAGCACGACGTCGTCCTCACCGAGGGCGAGGTCGCCGAGTTCGACACGCGGGTCCCGCACTGGTTCGCCAACCCCGGACCGGGCACCGCCGAGCTGCTCAGCCTGTTCGGCCCGCAGGGGGAGCGGATGCACGTGCGGGCCAGGCCGCGCGGCCGGCGAGCCGACCAGTGAGCCCGCCCGGTGCGCCCTCCCGGTCGGGCTGCTCGCTCAGTGGCGCGTCGCCAGGACCGCGCGGGCGTACGCGCTCTCGACGTCCGCGTCGGTGAAGCCCAGGACGTCGCCGTCCACCGCCACCTCCACCGTCCAGCCCGCCGCGTCGCGGCGCAGGGCGCGGAAGTCACCCGCCAGCAGGTCGCGCAGCTGGTCCTCGCGGGGCAGCCACAGGACGCTGCTGACCCGCAGGCTGTCCAGGGCCCACTCGGTCGTGCCGTTGAACCCCAGCACCCGCCCGCTGGGACGCTCGTGCACCTCGATCGTCATGTCGCTGATCCAGAAGACCTCGTCGTCCATGTCCTTGTCGGGGACGACGAACCGGTCGCCCGCCGCCGGCTCCCACGGGACGCCCGCCCGCTGCAGCTCGCGGGCCAGGTCGAGGCGGATCACCCGGGCATCGTCGCACCGCCCGTGCCGTCCGGCAGGTCCAGGCGGAGGGTCATGAAGGTGCTCCACGGGCTCGACCGGTACGCCCCGAACGGCCCGCACGGCACGAAACCCGCTGCCGCGTAGAGCGAGCGTGCCGCCGCGAACGCGGCCGGCGTCCCCGTCTCGAGGCTGACGCGGACGTAGCCGCTGTCGCGGGCCACGCGGAGCAGGTGGTGCAGGACGGCGCGAGCCACGCCCTGGCCACGCGCCTCGGCCGCGGTGTGCATGGACTTGAGCTCGCCGTGGCGCGGGTCCAGCTCCGTCAGCGCGCCGACGCCCAGCAGGACGCCGTCGCGGCGGCAGCCGACGAACGCGACGGCGCTCGCGGCGAGCGCGTCCACGTCCAGTGCGTGCACGTCCTCGGGCGGGCTGTGCTCACGGGCGAACGCGTGGTGCCGGGCCAGGAGCGCGCGGACGTCGTCGGACCGGGGGTCGTGCGGGGTCACGAGGCCGGGGTGCACGGCCCGCAGCGTAGGGCGCCGGCCCGCCGGGCCCGACGCGCCCGGCCCCACGCGTCGGGGCCTACGCGTCGGGGCCGCCCGGTCAGGCCTGCTGGCCGGCCCACTCCGCGAGCCGGCGCTCCGCCTCGTCCGGGGCGACGTCCTCGACGCGGGTCATGATCGCCCAGCGGTGGCCGAACGGGTCGACGACGGAGGCGAACCGGTCCCCGGTGACGAACGTCGACGGCTCCTCCCGGACCCGGGCGCCGTGCTCCACCGCGCGCGCGAACGTGGCGTCGACGTCGGGCACGTACACGCACGTCGACCCGCTCACCGTGTCGGCCGCCGGGTCGGGTGCGGTCAGGCCGTACTCGGTCATCGGGTCGCTCAGCTGCAGGCGCCCCAGCCCCAGGTCGAGCTCGGCGTGCATCACGGTGCCTCCCGGACCGTCCATCACGCTGACGGCGGTCGCGCCGAACACGGCCTCGTAGAAGGTGATCGCCTCCCGCGCGGGCGAGCAGACGAGGAAGGGCGTCAGGGTCGTGAAGCCGTCGGGACGGCCGTTCTCGATGGTCATGTCGCCCAGCCTGCCTACGCTCCTGCCGTGACGTCTTGGACGAACGCGACGACGGACGCGACGACGGACCCGACGACGAGGGGCGTGCTGCGACCGCGGGCGACGGAGCACGTGGCCGGGCTGCGCCGCGACCACGTCGTGTCCGAGCCGCTGAGGCCGTTCGTGGAGCGCTACTGGTCCGTGCGCTGGGACCGCAGGGGTCAGCCGCCCTTCCGGTCCGAGGTCCTCAGCCACCCCAGCGTCAACGTGTCCGTCGAGCAGGGGACGCAGCCCCGGTTCGGCCTCCCGATGCCCGCCGTCCTCGTGCACGCCGTCGTGACCCGCCGGTTCGTCGTCGACCTCGTCGGCGCGGGCAGCGTCGTGGCCGTGAAGTTCAGGCCGGGCGGGTTCGCGGCCATGACGGGGACGCCACCGGCACGCGACACGGTGGCCCCGCTGGGTGACGAGCTGGGCGTCGACGCCGGCCGGTTGCTCGAGGACGTCCTGGCCCAAGACGCGGACGACGACCGCGCGGCCGCGCTGGACGCGGCGCTGGCCCCGGCGGCCCGCGAGCCGGACGCGGCGTACCTCGAGCTCGTCGAGCTGCTCGCGGTGATGGTGGACGACCGTGACCTCGTCCGCGTCGAGCAGGTCGCCGCCTGGGCCGGGACGACGGTCCGCGGGCTGCAACGGCTCTTCTCCCGCTACGTCGGGGTCGGGCCGAAGGCCGTGCTGGCCCGCTACCGGCTGCAGGACGCCGTCGCCCGCATCGACGCCGGCGAGGTGGACGACCTCGCGGCGCTCGCGGCGTCCCTGGGGTGGTTCGACCAGGCGCACTTCAGCCGCGACTTCCGCGCGGTCGTGGGGACCACGCCGTCCGCGTACCTGGCGCACTCGAGGGGCGCTCCGGGCGCGGTCCACGAGGTCACCACGGGTCGCCCGGGCGCCCGTCGCAGGTGAGCTCCTCGTCGAGGTCGAGGACGACGCGCGCGTCGACCGGCAGGACGAGGACCGCGTCGTCGTCGTCCGGGGTGCGCCTCGGACCGTCCGCGGTCAGGACCGACGTCGGACCGCGCCACGGCAGCCACCCGCGGTGCCGGTAGAAGCCGAGCGCCTCGTCCGTCGACGCGAGGGCGGCCAGGTCGCAGGTGCGGCGGGCGTGGGCCTCCAGCGGGACCATCACCGCGGCCCCCATCCCGCGGCCGCGCCGGTCCCGCCGCACCGCCACGCCCTCGACGTAGCCGGTGCGCAGCGCCCGGCCCCGGTGGTGCAGGGTCCGCTCGACGAGGGCGGCGTGACCGACGAGGTCGTCGCCGTCGTACGCCAGGGCGTGGACGCCGCCGAGGCAGTGCTCCCAGTCCGGTTCGGTCATGTCGTCGAACACCGCCCACAGCAGCGCGCGGGCGGCGGTGGTCGTCGCGTCGTCCAGGTCGGCCGTGCGGACGGTGCGGACGGTCGGTCGCGTGGTCACCGGGACGCGACCCGGTCGGCGAACGCGGCGGCCCCCGCGCCAAACAGCTCCGCGGGGCCGACCGGACGGCCGCCCAGCGCCCGCAGCATCGCCTCACCGTCCGCGCGCACCTCGGGGCCGGTGCCGCGGGACCACCCGACGTCCTCGGCGACGAGCCGCAGACCGGCCGTCGCCCGTCGTCCGCCGCCACCCACCGTGAGCGTCGCGGGCCACCGCATCGTCGCCAGCAGGTCGGCGACGGGAGCGAACGCCGCCGGGTCGAGCGGCGCGCTGCGACGCAGCGGGTGGCGGACGTCGATCATGTGGCAGACCGCGTCCGCGAGCGCGGCGACCTCGGGGACGCCGGGCGGCCGGCGGCCGCGGTCGCGGTTGTCCCGCAGGCGGTCCAGGACGGCGCCGCGTCCCCGGCGCGCGAAGTCGCGGGCGAGCCGGTCGTTCACCGCGTTCACGCGGAAGCCGCACGCGACGGCGGTGCGGACCGCCGTGGGCAGGGACGTGGACGGGGCCGCGGCCAGGTGAGCGGCGACGTCCAGGACGGTCCAGCCGCGGCACAGCGACGGCGCGGCCCACTCGTCGTCCGACAGCGACTCCAGCAGGTCGATGAACGCCGTGCGCTGCGACCGCACCAGCGGCGCGAGGTCACCCACGGGTCGATGGTGCCACCGCCCGGACCCGGCGCTCACCTGCTTTCCCGCGCCCCGGCCCTCCCGTGATCATGCAGTTCTGCCCGTTGCGCTGATGGTCCGGTCGCGGCCGGCGAGCGCTCCGCTGACGCCGATCACCACGGCCACGGCGAGCAGGCCGAGCAGCGGGACCGTCCAGCCCCCAGTCACCTCCCGCGCGACGCCCGCCGCGACCGGTGCCGCCGCGGCGAGGGCGTACCCGACGAGCTGCGACATCCCGGACAGCACGGTGGCGACGTCCGCGTCGTCCGCCCGCAGCACGACCGCGGTGAACGCGAACGAGATCCCGGCCCCTTGGCCGATCCCCGCGAGGACGGTCCACGC
The DNA here is from genome assembly GCF_054781695.1 of Thalassiella azotivora. Classification (NCBI taxonomy): domain Bacteria; kingdom Bacillati; phylum Actinomycetota; class Actinomycetes; order Kineosporiales; family Kineosporiaceae; genus Thalassiella; species Thalassiella azotivora. The sequence goes on along the minus strand of NZ_BAAGTX010000015.1, from coordinate 19,143 downwards.
CAGCCACGCCGACGGCACGAGCAGGAACCCGCCGACCGCCACCACCCACACGACGCCGACCCCGGCGCCGAGCAGCACCTGGTCGCGGCGGACGCCGGTCAGCGCGGGGACGAGGAGGGTCCCGGCGATGCCGACGACCTGGAAGACGGTCGCGGCGACCCCGGCGGTGATCAGGTCGGTGACGCCGTCCTCGACGAGGTACGTCGGTAGCCAGGCCGTGACCACGTAGTACCCGACGGACTGGGCGGCCAGGAACACCGCGACCAGCCACGCCGTCGGGTGCCGCCACACCGCTCGGCTCACGCCCCCTCCCACACCTTTCCACCGACCTGCGGTTTCCCGGCCCCCTCGAGCCGCACCTTGGTGGAAACGTGCGGTCCCGGGCGGGCCGATGCCCGCACCTTGGTGGAAAGGTGCGGGCTCGGAGGGGTCGGTGCCCGCAGGTTGGTGGAAAGGTGCGGGGTCGGGGCGGGCGGGGCGGCGGGTGACGAGCCACCAGGCGAGCGCCCCGGCTGCCGCAGGGAGGGACCACACCGCCAACGAGGCCCGCCAGCCCCACAGGTCGGCCACCGGCGCAGCGGCGGCCGTGGCCAGGGTGGCGCCCACGGCCAGGGACGCGGTGAACAGCCCGGTGACCTGCCCGGCGCGGCGACCGAAGTCCCGCTTGACGGCGACCGGGACCAGGACGTTGCCGACGGTCATCCCCGCCCCGGCGACGAACGTGCCGAGCAGCAGCAGCTCCGGGCCGCCGACGACCCGTCCGGCCGACCCGACGACCAGCAGGACGGCGCCGAGCACCATCGCCGCGTCCGTCCCGACCCGCCGTCCCAGCCAGGCGCTGGCCGGTGCGACGACGGCGAAGCACAGCACCGGCAGCGACGTCAGCAGGCCCGCGGCCGACGCCGACAGGTCCAGGTCGTCGCGCAGCCGGGGGAGCACCGGCCCGACGACGGCGATGGCGCTGCGCAGGTTGAACGCGACGAGCAGGACGGCGGCCAGCGTCGCGAACCCCGCCGCCCGCGGGCGTGCGGGGTCGCCGGGGACCGCCGGTGCCGTCACCCTGGGCATGCTGCCCCACGTCCCGGGCCGCCGACGAAGGAGGTCCCATGCCGAAGGTCGCGACCGAGCGGACGCCGTCCCGCGAGGAGCTCGTCGAGTTCCTGCGCCCGCGGCACCGCGCGATCCTCGCCACCACCCGCGCGGACGGGCGCCCCCAGCTGTCGCCCGTCGCGTGCGGGGTGGACGCCGAGGGGCGGGTCGTCGTCTCGACGTACCCGCAGCGGGCGAAGGCCCGCAACGTCCGCCGCGACGAGCGCGTCTCGGTGTGCGTCATGGGGGAGGACTGGGACGGCGAGTGGGTGCAGGTCGACGGGACCGCCGAGGTGCTCGACCTGCCGGACTCGGTCGAGCCGCTGGTCGAGTACTTCCGGTCCATCTCCGGTGAGCACCCCGACTGGGACGAGTACCGCGAGGCGATGGTCCGGCAGGGCAAGTCGCTGATCCGGGTCACGATCGAGCGGTGGGGCCCGATCGCGACCGGCGGGTTCCCGCCCGAGGTCGCGGCCCGCATGTGAGCACGACGGAGGGCTGCCGCCAGGTGGCGACAGCCCTCCGTCGGCTCTCAGCCGGCCTGCGTCAGCCCCGTGAACGGCAGTCGCAGCCAGGACCCGGGCAGGTCGACGTCCGTCGGACCCGCGCCGAGCACGTTCCACAGCTCGACCTGGACCCGGCCGTCGCGCAGGGCACCGAGGTCACCCTGGACGCCGTCCAGGCCCGCGGCCGCGGTGTAGCGCTCCCAGCCGGGCACCGGGTCCGTCGCGAAGTACCGGTAGGTCTCCACGCGGTCCCACGTCCCGTCGCCGGTGAGGTCGAACGAGACGCGCAGGCGGGTGCCGTTGGCGACCGCGTCCCCGGCGTCCAGGCCGATGTCGAAGGTGGTCTGCCCGGACGGCTGCCCGGTCAGGCCCTCCGCGACGAGCACGAGCCCGGTGGACGGCTCGCCGACGGCGACCGGCCCCGACCGCGCCCCGAGCCGTGCGCGGTCCTGCTCGACGGGCTCGACCGCGAGTGCGCCGCTGGGCGTCAGGTGCAGCCGGTCGACGGCGACGGGCGTCCCGGGGTCGCTCGGGTCCCCGGGGTCACCCGGGTCGCCCGGATCGCCTGGGTCACCCGGCCCGGTGGACTGGGTGAGCCCCGTGAACGGCAACCGGACGACGGACCCGGCCAGGTCGACGTCCGTCGGCGCGGCACCGAGGACGTTCCACAGCTCGACCTGGACGCGGCCCCCGCGCAGCGCACCGAGCGTGCCGTCGGTGCGGACGACGCCACGGTCCTGGGTGTAGCGCTCCCACCCGTCCACGGGGTCGGTGGCGAAGTACTGGTAGGTCTCGACGCGGTCCCACGTCCCGTCGCCGGTGAGGTCGAACGAGACGCGCAGGCGGGTGCCGTTGCCGACGGCGCCGCCGGCGTCCAGCCCGATGTCGAAGGACGTCTGCCCCGACGGTTGGCCGCTGAGGCCGTCCGCCACGAGGACCAGCCCGGTGGCGGGGTCGCCCACGCCCACCTCACCGGCGCGCGGCCGGAGCGTCGCGCGTCCCTGAGTGCCGGGTCGCACGGCGAGCTCGTCGCCGTCCGTGAGGTAGAACCGGTCGACCGCGACGGGGTCGCCCGGGTCGCCGGGGTCGCCGGGGTCGCCGGGGTCGCCGGGGTCGCCCGGGTCGCTGGGCCCGCCGACGCCGTTCCCGCCGGTCCAGGTATGCGCACCCGTCGTCGTCGTCCGCCCGGGTTCGACCTCCAGGGTCGTCCCGTCGGAGAACCGCACAGTGAGCGTCTCGGCGGTGACGTTCGCGGCGACGTAGGTGCGCTCGCCGCCGTCGGTGAACACGGCGGCGTTCGGGTGGTCGGCGGTCACCGACGTGTCGAGTGTGCCCAGCGCCGCGAGGTTGGCGATCCAGTGGTACGTGTGCGCCCGGCTCTCGCCCTCCTCGACGCGGTAGCCCGGGTTCCCCTCGAGCTTGGCGAGCGCGTCGTCACCGTCGCCGAGCGCGAGGTAGGACCAGTGGATGTCCTGCCAGACGCTCGGTTCGCCCTTGTTGACGCGCACCATCTCGGCGTAGTTCTCGACGACGTCGTCCGGGCGGGTGCCCAGGTAGAGGTGGCCGCCGGTGACGGGCAGCAGGTTGATGCCCTGGATCATCTCGGCCTCGCCGGAGAACCAGGTGGCGTAGGCGCCGCCCGAGCCCCAGACCATGCCGACCGTCGAGTGGCCGAAGCCCTCCGGCATCGCCTCTGCCTGGTCGAACCAGTACTGCTGGATCGCCGCCGTCTGCGTGGCGTACAGGTAGATGCCGGCGTCGCGCAGCTCGGTGTTGCCCGTGGCGATGCCCCACTGGATGACGCCGTTGGCGAAGTTCTGCCCCTCGGAGCTGGACTCCTGGTTGTTGCCGTTGACGAACCCGCCGTGACCGGACGCCCAGTCGTGGCCGGCGTAGATGTCGAAGTCGCGCAGGTAGGGGTACCGGGTGTTGTCGCGGTCGGGGTTGTTGGCGTCGGCGATGAGCTCCTCGACCATCCCCCCGTACTGCGACCGGGCGGCCCACTCGGGGTCGAAGCGGGCGAGCGTGGCCGCCGCCACGACGTAGTAGCCGTAGTGGAAGTGGTGGTCGTTGAGCTCGAGGTCCGAGCCGTAGGACCCGGGGAAGCCGACGAGCGTGCCCCAGTTCTCGTTGTAGGCGAACACCTTCTCCGTCTTGCCCGGTCGCGCGGTGAACCACTCGGTGAGGGTGGCCTCGATCTGGCTGAGCGCGGCGTCGCGGATGTCCTCGCGGCCGAGCTGGTCCGCGATCTCGGCGATCCGCGTCGCGCGGCCCAGCCCCTTGCCGGTCCAGTAGGTGTCCGTGGCCGTGGTCTTCATCGGGTCGGCCGCCTCGGCCTCCAGCAGCTGCTCCAGGCGCTCGCGGTCCGGCCCGTCGCCCGTCGCGACCGCGGGCACCTCCGGCAGCACCCCGGTGAACGGCGTGGCGGTGGTGAACTCGGTGGCGCCCACGACGACGTCCATCTCGCCTCGCGCCGACGGGTACGTCTCCTCGGAGACGTCGCCGTCGGTGCTCTCGAGGTACGCGCTCTGGTGCGGGTAGAGCGCGACGACCGTGCCCGGCGTCCCGCCCTCGTGCGCCTGCGTCTCGAACGCGTACGTCGTCCGGACGACGCTCGCGGACTCGTCGTACACGTAGTCCGCGACGGTCCCCGTCACCTCGTTGTAGGCGTAGGGGGTCATCTCGTCCGCGAGGTCACGGCGGGTGGAGTCGTCGTCGGCGGCGGTGGTCGGCAGCACCGCGACGGACAGGTAGCCCTGGCCCGCGAGCGAGCTGCGCAGGGTCAGGCCCTGCGTCGTCCAGGTGGCCCCGCTCGGTGCGAAGGCGACGTAGTCGGCGCCGCCGGCGCTGAAGCCGACCCGCTCGCCGTCGTCCAGCCACACGCGCAGGTCCGTGCGGGCGGTGAGGACGGCGTCCCCGCCGGACATCTCGAACCACGTGAGCGGCAGGCCGTGTCCGATGGTCGCGGTCATCGTGCGGGCGCCGTCGGTCCAGTGCGGTGTGACGGTCCAGTCGCTCCAGTCGGCGACCTTCACCACCGGGGCGCCGAGGCCGGCGACGCCGACGACGACGTCCTCCTCGTACGGGTAGTGGAACTCGCCGATGCCGCCCGGGGTGCCGTACAGCGTCGGGGTGGTCGTGTGGGACATGCCGAGCCCGTTGGTGCCCGGCTTGTACGAGACAGGGTGGGCGTGCAGGTTCTCGCTCATCGAGCAGTTGAACTTCTTGAAGGCGAGGGAGGACCACCAGTCGTTGGTGGGCACGGGCCCGGGCGGGGCGTCCTCGGTGAGGAAGGCGCGGGCGTCGCGGTCCAGCGGCGGGCAGCCGGCCGGCGCGGGGCCCACCTGGTCGGTCGTGTAGCTGCCCGCCCCGACCGGGACGATGTCCGCCTGCGCGGGTGGGGCAGTGGCCAGGCCGAGCAGCGCGAGGCTCGCGCTGGTCAGCAGTGCGGTGATCCGGCGGCTGGCGGCCCGCGGGCCACCTCTCGCCGGTGCCTCCTGGACTCTCACGGGTGGACCCCTTGTCCGGGAACCGCGCTCGCGCCCGGTCCCTGATCGGCGCCGCCCGCTGGCCGTCGGTGACGGTCGGGCGACTCGCGCCTCGCGCCGGACCCCCTGCCCGGATGTCAAGAGCGCGTTCCGGGGACCGTAGTGATGTGGGCCACAAATCTGCAAGGGCTTGCACACCTAGAACCGACTTCTCGTGTAGGACATGCGCACAGGTCGAGACCCAGATCGCCAAGCGCTTGCGGGTCCGCCTGAGGGAGTCCGATGACCTGATCTCAGCTGGTGAGCGCAGTGAGGGACGCGGTTCAAGCACGCCGGATGCACGGCGATACGGCGCGCGCGGTGGGTTGTGTGAGCCACGAAGCGGGGGGCGGGTCGTGTGGCGCCTCGCGGTCGTTGCCAGCAGTCAGCGCTACCGTTTGCCAGCCTTCAACGCTACCGATTGTCACGGCCGGGGATGTGCCGGGCCACCGCGCCGAGGTGACGAGGTGCGCGAGGCGGTGGTCAGGAGGTCAGCTGCTGCAGCTCAAGCGGGCCGACAGGCTGAAGCGGGAGGGCCCACGTCACCCGCTGACCTCCACGCAGGTGCTCGCGGTGTGACCTCAGGGCGCGTTGAGCCGGGTCAGGCAAGAGTCGCAGTCGCACACGCCTGCTCCGTACTCGGGTGTGTAGTGGATGCAGCCGTGAACTGCCCCGTCGTCCCTGTCGAAGCGTGGCCACATCCGGCTGAGATACCGATTGTCCCGCGTGTCCGGGTTGTATCGACGGAAGACGCCGTAGGAGACGAGGTCCGCGAGTTGCAGCAGTCGTGAGGCGCGGCTGTCCGAGAACAACGGGACGTCGGCGAGGTTGCGAAGGCGACCGATCGTGCCGGCAGCCAGCCGCCATTCGGATACCCACTGTTGGATATCACGCTCGGCGACCACACGTCGATCATGGATGACGAGTCCGCGATTCGGCTTGTCGTGCTGATGAAGCGTTCGCTTGAGCATGACGTCGAACTTGTTCAGCAGCACTTCGTAGGCGAATCGCTCCCGTTCTACGGCGGTCCAGTCCACGCCGCGGAAACGGCGGTCTATGGCCACTGCGAACAGCGAGAGCGGTTGCGTCGGGTCGGAGGTGGTGTACCTGGCCAAGAGGTCGTATGCGTCGTCGAGGAGGGCGAGACGGACGGATCGGGGGATCCTGGCCCACACGCCAGGAGCGGCCTGGCTCTCGGGCTTCTTGGCATTGCGAAGCTCGCTGGCGTGGAGCTCGTACTCGTCGAGGTTGAGGGGCGCCCGACCGAGATGTCGGATGACGAGCTCGTCGACCTGGCGCTGGAGCGGCTGCGCGTCGTCCTCGTGGACGGCGAGGCCCCCAGCACGAAGGGGTGCATGCCGCCGTGCGTGCCCGACTCATCGACGAACAAGAGGTACACATTCCCCCTAGGGCAGTTTGAAACAAGCGGCGGGGCCCGGACAGTGTCCGAGCCCCGCCAGGGTCTGCGTCGAGTCACGTGTGGGCACCGCGTGTGCAGTCCCACCCTGTGATCGAACCGCGTGGGCAGTCCTCTCGACGAGGTCGATTGTCCCGACCGGTCGCGATCGATGTCAACCTCGCGGGGCCGACGCACTCCGTGTCACGGCCCGAAGGTGACCGTCCGTGTGAACAGGGTCTCGCCGTCCCAGCGGACCCCGTGCGCGGTGACCGTCACCGTCGTCCCGTCGTCCTGCACCTCGACGTGCCCGAACTGCCCGCCGCCGGGCAGCACCGGCCCGGTGTACGGACCGCCCTTGACCGAACCGGGCCGGTCGACCGCCGCGGCGTGCAGCAGCGGGAACCCGCCCGCCCCGGACGTCGAGTAGTCGGTGTGCGTGCCGTCGTCCCACGCGAGCATGTGCGCGTCACCCGCGACCATCAGCACGTTGCCCGCCCCGGACGCCGCGACCGCGTCCGCGACGACCCGCCGCTCCTGCGCGAACCCGCCCCACCCGTCGCCGGCCGGGTCCTCCTCCTCGACCCACGGGTCGGGGTTGACGAGCACGACCGCGCCGTAGTCGCCGGCCCGGGACAGCTCGTCGACCAGCCACTCCCGCTGGCTGTCACCGAGCGTCGTCCGGAACGCGCCCGTCACGTCCCCGGCCGGGTCGCGCGCGGACCGGGTGTCCAGCAGCAGGAACCGCACCCGGCCGACGGTGAACGCCTGCTCGATGGTGTCGTCAGGCCCGCCGCGCAGCGCGTAGTGCGGGGTGAGCTGCCGGTACGCCGCCATCGACGCCTCGCGGCTCGGCGACGTCCGGTCCGCGTCGTTGCCACCGAAGTCGTGGTCGCCCCACGCGTACGCGAACGCCGTCGACCCGTACAGCTCGGCCTGCGCCGGTGCCGTGAGGTTCAGGTCGTACTGGTCCTGGAACAGGGCCAGCCGGTTGCGCTCGACGTTGCCGTAGTTCCAGTCGCCGGTGGACAGGACGAGCAACGGGTCCAGCGACCGCATCACGTCGAACACCTGCCCGTTCGACCCGCCGACCTGGCACGACCCGACGACGAACGAGAACGACCCCGGCCCCTCCGGTGCGGTGGTGAACGACTGCACCCGCTCGTCCACGAGGTCACCGTCGACCTCCGCCGCGTACCAGTAGCGCGTCCCCGGCTCCAGCCCGTCGAGCCGGACGGCGGCCACGCGGTCGCCGTCCACGTCGCCCGTCGCCGTGGCAACTCGCGGCGTCAGGTCGGGCGACGTCGACACGACGACCGCGACCTCGTCCGAGGGGTCCGCGGTACGCAGTCGCACGTCCGCGCCGCTCGACGTCAACGCCCCCAGCCACATCCAGGACACGACGTCCGTCGCGGGAGGCGCGGTGAGCGACCGCGGGTGGGTCGGGCCCCAGTACGACGCGTACGTCTGCGCGGCCGCCGACACGACCCCGACGACGACCACGGACGCAGCCGCGGCGACGGCGACGACCGCGCGCAGGCTCGCCCGGTGCTGCCACCCCCACCACAGCAGGAACGCCGGCACCCACGCGACCACGGCGATCGCGAGGGCCACGGTGGCCGGGTACTCCACGGAGGCGGCGAACCCGAGCAGCGCACCCGCGAACGCCGCGACCATCGCGCCGGTCAGGTGCCAGCGCCACGACGCCAGCACGGACAGCACGAGCACGGCGACGAGCCCCCACTGCAGCGGGACCTCCAGGCCCGTGCCCATCACCCCGGACTCGGGGGAGCGCGGCAGCCCGACCGTCGCCGCCAGCAGCCCGAACCCGGCGACCAGGGCGAGGACCCACACCAGCGCGCCGAGCCGCAGCACGTGCGCCCGCGACTCGGGCACGTCGACGACGGGCGCAGCAGGTGCGCTGTCCGCGCTGACCTGCCACGGGCACCCGGCGCACCGGCGGTGGTGGCGCGGGTCCTCCGTCCCGACCCGGACCACCGCGACGACCAGCGTCCCCAGCAGGGCGGCGCCGACGACGTCCAGCGGCCAGCTCGTCCCCGCGTGTACCTCGGACACCGCCACCAGCGCGGTGACGACGACCCCGGCGCTGACGACGAGCGCCTGCTCGAGCGACCTCAGACCCACCGGTCCGGTGACGACTCCGAGCAGCCCGGTCACGACGGTCAGGGCGAGGACGGCGTCGCTGGGCCAGCTGCCCGTGGGCACCTCGGACGTCGCGGGGCGCAGGACGTCGACGAGCGCGCCGAGCGCGGTGCCCGACAGGGCCGCGAGCACCACGGTCAGGACGACGGCGCCGGGCAGCGCGCGGCACCGCGACGCCAGGGACGCGACGAGGACGACGAGCAGCCCGGCGAGGACGAGGAGGATGCGCGCGCCGTCCCCGGCGAACCAGGTGACGGCGCCGCCGAGCGGCAGGCCCCGCACCCACGTGCGGAGCCCCGCGTCGACGGGCGGGGTGGTGGTCGCCGCCAGCGCGGTGACGGCGCTGGCGCCCAGCAGGGCGGACGCCGCGGCCAGGACGTGCCGTCGCTGCGCCCGGGTCGGCGTGGTCAGCGGCTGGGTGGCGGCCGGTGCGTCGGGGCGCACTGCATCGGTCCGGGTGCTCATCACAGACCTCCCCTCAGGACGTCGTCGCCCGCCGGCCCTGGTGCCGCCGGGGCGGTGGCGTCGAGGTGCCGGCTGCCGGTGACGACGAGCCGGTGGCGCTCGAGGTTCGCGTCCTCGAGGCAGCCGCTGAACCGCCGGAGCGCCTGCTCGTCGAGCAGCGGCGCCACCACCAGGTGGGCGGTGTCGGCCGACACCGGGTCGACCCGCCGCACCTGCACGCCGTCGATCGCGGACGTCGTGCACCACCGCGCCACGAGGTCGACGGTCTCCTCCGCGGGAGCGGGCGCCGTCTGGGTGTCGACCCGCACGGTCAGGCCGGTCAGCCCCGCCCCCAGGGCGACGGGCCGGTAGTGCGCCACCTCCCACATCCCCGCGACGGCGGCGCCGGCCACCACGGCGGCGGTCACCAGGCCGGCCAGCAGCCGGCGCCGAGGCGAGGGGCGTCCCCGAGGAGCCCCCGGGTTGGTGGCGGTCACGGCGGTGGACCGGTCCGGTGACCTGGTCGCCGGGACCGCGGCCGCTCCTGGCCGCCGGTCGACGAGGCCGGCGACCCGTTCGACCGCTCCGGCCACCAGCGACAGGGCCAGCCCCGCGCCCAGCAGGACCGGGATGAAGACGCCGCTGCTCGGCTCGACCGGGACGGCTGGCAACGTGGTCAGCGGAGCCGACGGAGCCAGGGCCGGCAGCGCGGGGAGCGCCAGGAGGGTGAACGCCCAGGTCCGCGGTGGGCCGTAGGCGGCGTCGAGCCACGGCAGGTCGGGGGAGCGGTCCGGTGGGCGCACGGGGGGCGGGGCCGGCGCCCTCGGGGCCGGTGGCTGCGGGGCCGCCGCCGGCGCGGGCGCCCGCAGCCGTTCGCCCAGCTCGTCGAGACGCTGCAGCACCGCACGCTCCTGCCGGTCGAGGCGACCCAGCACCACGCCGGCGACGCCGACGACGAGGCAGGCGACGAACGCCGTCCCGGCGACCTGCGCCCGTACCCACTCCCAGTGGTAGAGGTAGTAGACGAAGTGGACGGCGGCCACCGTGCCCGTGCCGAGCAGGGCGAGCCGGGCCACCCACCGCAGCAGCTCACGCACCGGAGCCACCTCCCGGGGTCGGGCCGTCGGCCAGGTCGACGGCGCCGGTCGTGCCGTCCACCACGACGCGGTGGCCGGGACGGAACCGGGTCAGCGCGTCGTGGACGCCGACGACGGTCGGGACGCCGTGCTCGCGGGCCAGGATCGCCAGGTGCGACAGGGTGCCTCCCGTCTCGGCGACGAGTCCGGCGAGCCCCGGCAGGTAGGGCGCCAGCCCGGGGTGCAGCTCGCGGACGACGAGCACGTCGCCGGGGGACGGCGGGTGGCGTACGGAACCGTGCGCTACGGGTCCGCTACCGCGTCCGCCCCCGGCGCCGACGCCGCCACCACGGTGCGCCCCGGCTCGCTCGGCGGGCACGACGTCGCCGTCGGGCGTGAGCCGGAACCTGGCGGGCAGGGGCGTGCTCAGGGCGGACGCGACGTCGTCCGCGCGGCGGGTGCGCAGGTCCGCGGGAGGCGTCCCGTCGCGCACGGCGCTCGCCAGGGCGTCGAGGTCGAGCAGGGCGACGGACGCGGGGCTGTCCACCAGCCCGCGGTCGGCCAGCCGTCGTCCCAGCACCCACGCGACGCGGGCGGTGAGCTCCTGGACCCATCGGGCGCGCAGGCGCAGCAGCTCGCGCGGGCCGAGGTCGCCGAGCTGCTTCCCTGACGTCGGCCCTGACGTCGGTCCCGTCGGGGCGGGGGGCAGGCGCGGCGGCTCGCCGACGACCGGCGGGACGAGCGCCAGGAGCACCGGGTGCCGCCGCAGCAGCCCGTCGGCGGGTCGTTGGTCGGGGAGCCCGGGCCGTGCGCCGTCGTGCGCACCGGCCAGGACGTCCAGCGCGACCTGCGCCGCGGTCACCGGGGACGGCGCGAGCAGCGTCCCGGCGAGGACCTCGTCGCGGTGCAGGCGCCGCAGCAGGTCGCTCGCGGTGGCCAGGAGACCGACGAGCTCGTCGTCCGGAGCGTCGAGGTCCGCGGCGGCGAGCACCGCGTCGACCTCGGCGACGAGGGCCGCCGTCCGCGCCGGCAGGGCCGCCCGGAGCCGGCCGACGCGCCAGGCCGCGTGCAGCCGCCGCGCCCCCGGCCGCGGGTCGAGCAGCGCCAGGCCGTGGCGGTGCGCCGGCACGTACCCGAAGAGCTCGAGGTCGGCCGCGACCCGCCCGTGCACCGTGGTGACGACCGGTGACGTGGACAGGCGCCGTGCGGTGACGGCGCGGCTCTCCCGCAGCGCGCTGACGACGCCGTCGCGCAGCGGCACCAGCCACAGCTCGACCTCCAGGGGTGCCAGGGGGTCCGGGAAGGTCTCAGCGACCGGTCCGGGGCCGAGCACCGGGCCGGTCGCCAGCGATGCCGTCCCGGTCGCCGTGACCGGTCGGCTCTGCAGCAGCAGCAGGCTGCCGGAGCGGTCGAGGGCCCACTCGACGTCCTGCGGCCCGCCGAAGACCGTGGCCACGCGGGAGGCGAGCCGGGCCAGGGCGCGCAGGTCGCCGCCGTCGAGCAGCGACGACCCGGTGCGCCGCCTGCCGTTGCCGTTGGCGTGGACGAGCCGGCCGCGCCGGGTCAGCACGTACCGCTGCGCGGCGACGCGACCGCTGACCAGGGCGTCCGGCCCCCCGGCCACCGCCTCCACGACGAGGTGGGCGGGGTCGCCGGTGACGGGGTCGACGCCGAACATCACGCCGCCGCGGTCCGCGGCGAGCATCGGCTGCACGAGCACGGCCATCGGCGCGACGTCGTCCGGACCGGCGACGCGGTCGGCGGACCGCAGCACGCGCTCGACGGCCGCGAGGAACGCCTCCCAGCCGCGGACGTCGAGGACGCTGGTGAACTGCCCCGCCATCGACGAGGCCGCGACGTCCTCGACGGTGGAGGAGGAGCGCACGACCAGCGGCACCTCCCCGCCCCGGGCCAGCTCCCGCCACGGACGCCGCAGGGCCTCCGCGGCGTCGGGCGGCAGCTCGCGGCCGCAGGCCAGGAACCGCCGGTGGACGTCGGTGGTCACGGCGAAACCGGCGACGACCGGCAGCCCGGCACCAGCGGCGCGGGCCAGTGACGAGGCCTTCGCGCCGACCAGCCCGGCGTCTCGCGCCGCTGCATCGTCCAGCCGGACGGTGGCTGTCGTCCGCGTCGTCGTCGTCGCCATCGCGTCCCCTGACGCCCCGGCCCCCCGCGTGCGACCGGCCGGTCGACCGGTCACGTCGATCCTGCCGAGGCGTGCGGTGACGGGGCAGGGCCGGAGGTCCCGCGGGCACCCGGCGGCACCCGGCGGCACCCGGCGGCACCGTGGCGCGGCCGGCCCTACGCTGCCTGCCGTGACCGACGCGACGCCGGACCCGCGGACCAGGGTGCGGTCCGCCGTGACGGACGCCGCCCTGGAGCTGTTCGCGCAGCGGGGGTACGACGGCACCACGGTCGACGCGGTCGCCGAGCGGGCCGGGGTGGCCCGGCGCACCTTCTTCCGGCACTTCGCCACCAAGGACGACGCGGTGCTCCCGGACCACGAGGCGCTGCTGGGACGGGTCCAGGCCGTCCTCGACGGCTGGGACGGCGACCCGCTCGACGCCCTGCTGCCCGCGGCCCACGTCGTCCTGGACGCCTACCTCGCCGAGCGGGAGGTGGCGGTGGCCCGGTACGGCGTCCTCGCCCGGGTGCCGGAGCTGCGGGAGCGCGAGCGCGCCGTCGTCACCCGGTACGAGCGGGCGTTCGCGTCGTTCCTGCGCGCCCGGCTGCCCCGCGGGACGGAGGGCCCGCCCGCAGGGGCACCGGCGGGGGCGGCCTCGCCGGCGGACGTGCTGCCCGACGTGCTCGCCGCCGCGCTCGTCGCCGCGCACAACGGGGTCCTCAGGCAGTGGCTGCGCGACCCCGCCGGCGTGGACGCCGCGGCGCGGCTCGACGAGGCGCTCGGCTGGGTCGTGCGGTCCCTCACGGAGGGGCCGGTCGCGCCCAGGCGCGCCGCGGGAGCGGACGTCGGCGCCGCGCAGACCCTGCGCAGGATCCGGGCCCTGGCGGACGAGGCGCTGCGCGGCGAGGGCTCCGAGCCGGTCTGAGGGCGCGGAATGGGCGGTCGCGCGGATACCTGCTATCCACCACGCGTGCCGTCTCGCATGCCGGACGCATCGGCGGGTGCTGACCCTGCGCCGTAGGATTCATCCCATCACCATCCAGAGCGACTGAGAGACCTGGCTCGTCGACGTCGCAGCAACCACCGCGGACGGCTCATCGGAGCGCCCCCGGGGCGGTGCTAACGCCAGGACCGATGGAGCAGCACCACGCCGGCCCGACCGTCCGCGCCTGCCGCGACCCGGCAGCACGCGACGGCGCGCCCCGTCACCGTGAGGAACCCTCGACGTGATTCGCCTCGACTCGGTCCGCAAGGTCTTCCGACCACCCGGCCGCCCCGACCGCCAGGTCATCGCCCTCGACGACGTCACCGTCCACGTCCCCGCCGGCGAGGTGCTCGGCGTGGTCGGGCCGAGCGGCTCCGGCAAGAGCACCCTCGCCCGCTGCGTCAACCTGCTCGAGCGGCCGACGTCCGGGACGGTCACGGTCGACGGCGCCGAGCTCACCGCGCTCGCCGAACCCGAGCTCCGTCTGGCCCGCCGCCGGATCGGCATGATCTTCCAGCACTTCAACCTCCTCGACTCGCGCACCGCCGCCGGCAACGTCGAGCACCCGCTGCAGCTGGCCGGCGTCCCGCGCGCCCGGCGCCGCGCCCGCGCCGAGGAGCTGCTCGACCTGGTCGGGCTGGCCGACAAGCGCGACGTCCACCCCGCCCAGCTGTCCGGCGGGCAGAAGCAGCGCGTCGCGATCGCCCGCGCCCTGGCCGCCGAGCCCGCCGTGCTCCTCTGCGACGAGGCCACGTCGGCGCTCGACCCGGTCAGCACCGCGTCCGTGCTGTCCCTGCTGCGGCGACTGCGCGCCGACCTCGACCTCACCGTCCTGCTCATCACGCACGAGATGGACGTCGTCAAGGCCGTCTGCGACTCCGCCGTCCTGCTCGAGCACGGCAGGGTCGTGGACGCCGGTCACCTCGCCGACGTCAGCACCCGGCCCGACTCGGCGCTGGCCGACCACCTCGTCCCACCGCTGCCCCCGGTCGCCGTCGCGACCGGCCGCCACCTCGTCGAGGTCACCCTCACCGGGGACGTCGGCTCCGACGCCGTCCTCGCGCTGCTCGTGCGCGAGCACGGCCTCGACGTCGACGTCGCCGGTGGCCGCGTCGAGACCGTCGGCGGCCAGCGCTTCGGGCGCCTGCAGCTCGCCGTCGCCGGCGACGAGGCCGTGGTGGCCCGCGCGGCCACCGACCTCACCCGGCGCGGCGCCCACGTCAGCGCCCCGGCGCTCGCGGGGGTGACGCCGTGAGCTGGGACCGGATCGCCCCGCAGCTGCTCGACGCGACGTACGAGACGCTCTACATGGTCGGCGTCGCCACGACGCTGACCGTGCTGCTCGGCGTCCCGCTCGGGGTGCTGCTCGTGACCAGCGCCGCCGACGGCCTGCGACCGCACGCCGGCCTCCAACGGGTGCTCGGGGCGGTCGTCAACCTCGGCCGCGCCCTGCCGTTCATCATCCTGCTCGTCGCCGTCGCGCCGGTGACCCGGGCGCTGGTCGGCACCACCATCGGGTCGACCGCCACCATCGTCCCGCTGACGCTCGGCGCCGTGCCGTTCCTCGCCCGGCTCGTCGAGACGTCGCTGCGGGAGGTGTCGCCCGGCAAGGTCGAGGCCGCCGCGGCCATGGGCGCCCGGCGCCGCGACGTCGTCCGCACCGTGCTGCTGCCCGAGGCGATGCCGTCCCTCGTCGCGGGCGTCACCGTCACCGTCGTCGCGCTGGTCAGCTACTCCGCCATGGCCGGTGCCGTCGGCGGCGGGGGGCTCGGTGACTTCGCGATCCGCTACGGCTACCAGCAGTTCCGCGGTGACATCACGCTCGCCACCGTCGTCGTCCTGCTCGCCGTCGTGCAGGCCCTCCAGCTCGCCGGCGACCGGCTCGCCCGTCCCCTCGCGCACCGCTGACCGGCGCGAACCAGCAGACCCGCACCACCCGACCCGCACCACCGACAGGAAGTGACCGCACCACCATGCGCACCCGACTGACCCTCGTCGCCACCGCCGCCGCCACCGCCCTCGCGTTGTCCGCCTGCGGCGGCGAGGAGGCGGCCCTCAGCGACGCCGACGCCCCGCTGCGCGTCGGCGCCTCGCCCGTGCCGCACGCCGAGATCCTCGACTTCGTCGCCACCGAGCTCGCGCCCGACGCCGGGCTGGAGCTCGACGTCGTCGAGTTCACCGACTACGTCCAGCCGAACGTCGCCCTCGACGACGGCTCGCTGGACGCCAACTACTTCCAGACCATCCCGTACCTGGAGGAGCAGGAGGCCAGCGCCGGGTACGACTTCACCGCGCTGGAGCCCGTGCACGTCGAGCCGCTCGGCATCTACTCGCAGCGCATCGAGTCCGTGGACGCCGTCCCGCAGGGCGCCCAGGTCGCGATCCCCAACGACCCCACGAACGCCGGTCGAGCGCTGCGCCTGCTCGCCGCGGAGGGGCTCGTGACGCTCGCCGACACCGGTGACCGCTCGCCGACCGCCCTCGACGTCGAGGACAACCCGCTCGGCCTGGAGGTCGTCGAGGTCGAGGCGGCGCAGCTCCCGCGCTCGCTGGAGGACGTCGACCTGGCCGTCATCAACGGCAACTACGCCATCGACGCCGACCTGTCGCCCGCCGAGGACGCCATCGCGCTCGAGGACGCCGAGGGCAACCCCAACGCCAACCTCGTCGTCGTGCGTGACGGCGACGAGGACGACGAGCGCATCCAGCAGCTCGAGGAGCTGCTGCACTCCGACGAGGTCCGGCAGTTCATCGAGGACACCTACGCCGGGGCGGTCATCCCGGCGTTCTGACGGTACGCACGACACGACGAACCGGACCGGTCCCTCGGGGGCGGTCCGGTTCGTCGTCGCTGGTGCCTGGGTCAGGCGCCCCCGTCGGCCCAGGGGCCGAGGACCAGGTCCCAGCCGACGACCTCCCGGGAGGCGACGACACCGGCCGCGGTGAACGGGTCGCCGTCCAGGACCGCCTCGACCGCCGACGCGGAGTCGGCCCGGAACACGAGGATCGCCCCGTTGTCGTCCGTCGGGCCGCTGCCCATCAGCGTCGGCTGGGCGGCCAGGTAGGCGCGGTGCGCGGGGCGCGTCGCGGCCAGCGCCTCGGCGTCGTCGGTGTAGCGGTAGCGGGCGGCGAACAGCGGCACGGGGACCTCCGTCGGTGAGGGCAGGTCAGGTCAGGTCAGTCTCGCGCAGGAGCGGGAGCGCGGACTCCACCGGCCGTCACCGGAGCAGCTGGCGGGCCATCACCAGGCGCTGGATCTGGTTGGTGCCCTCGTAGATCTGCGTGATCTTCGCATCACGCATCATCCGCTCGAGCGGGAAGTCCTTGACGTACCCGGCGCCGCCGAGCAGCTGGACCGCGTCCGTCGTCACCTTCATCGCGACGTCCGAGGCGTAGCACTTCGCGGCCGCACCGAAGAACGGCAGGTCGGCGTCCCCGCGCTCGGACTTCGCCGCGGCGACGTACACCATCTGCCGGGCCGCCTCGAGCTCCATCGCCATGTCGGCGAGCATGAACTGCACGCCCTGGAAGTCGGCGACGCGCTGGCCGAACTGCCTGCGCTCCTTGACGTACGACACGGCGTTGTCCAGGGCCCCCTGGGCGATGCCGACGGCCTGCGCGCCGATCGTCACGCGGGTGTGGTCGAGGGTGCGCAGGGCGATCTTGAGACCGTCGCCGACGTCCCCGACGCGCCGGTCGTCACCGATCCGGACGCCGTCGAAGTGCAGCTCGCGGGTCGGGGACCCCTTGATGCCCATCTTCTTCTCCGGCTCGCCCATCGTGAAGCCGGCGTCGTCGGCGTGCAGGACGAACGCGGTCACGTTGCGGCCGCGCGGGCCGTCGGGGTCGGTCACCGCCAGGACCGTGTAGTAGCGGCTGATGCCGGCGTTGGTGATCCACGACTTCTGGCCGTCGAGGACCCACTCGTCGCCGTCCTGCCGGGCCCGGGTGCGCATGCTGGCGGTGTCGCTGCCGGCCTCCCGCTCGGACAGGCCGTAGGAGAACATCGCCTCGCCGCTGGCGACCTCGGGCAGGTACCGCTTCTTGACGTCGTCGCTCGCGCCGAGGATCACCGGCATCGTGCCGAGCTTGTTGACCGCTGGGATGAGCGAGGACGACGCGCAGACGCGGGCGACCTCCTCGATGACGATGCAGGTGGCCAGGGCGTCGGCGCCCACACCGCCGTACTCCTCGCCGACGTGCGGGGCGTGGAAGTCGGCGGCGCGCAGAGCGTCGTAGGCGTGCTGGGGGAACTGGGAGGTCTCGTCGACCTCGGCGGCGTGCGGGGCGATCTTGTCCTCGGCGACGGCGCGGACCGCCTGCCGCAGCTCCTCGTGGTCCTCGCTGGGGCGGTACAGGTCGAAGGCGCTCATCTGCTCATCCTCGGTCGCCGGGTGCTGCTGGGGAAGCGCTGCCGGCCGGATCCCGCGGACGGACCAGCCGTCGGGCGCGGCACGCGATGCCACCGAGTATGGCACGCGATGCCACTTGCCCCCGCTCCTCCGCCCACCCCACCCCTTTGCTCACCTCCACCCAGTTTGCTCACCTCCACCCAGTTTGCTCACCGACTGCTCGGTTCTCGGGCCGAGAAGCGAGCAACTGGTGAGCAAGGGTGCACAGCGAGGCGTCCACACGCCGGCACTCCGCGCGTTTCGTCCACAGGAGGTGAGGGTCTGGACGGACGTCACGCGGCTCCTCGACCACCCTCGGCCCGTGCCCGCTGATCCTGAGCTGCCCGCGGTCTTCACGCGTGCCCAGGCGCTGACCCTCGGGATGACGTCCGCGCAGGTGAGCCGGCGCGTCGCCGCAGGTCGGTGGCGACAGCTGCGTCGAGGGGTCTACTGCACCGAGGCCGCGTGGCGGGCGGCGGGTCACCGGTCGCGCCGCGAGCTGGCGGTTCGCGCCGCCGTCTCGGCGCTGTCCGGGCCGTTGTGGGTGAGCCACGCCAGCGCAGCGCTCCTGCACGGCCTGCCCGTGCCGGGGCGCGAGCCGGGGGTCTTCCTCACCCGGCAACCGCCCGGGTCGGCGCGCTACCTCGACGGGGTGACGGTCGAGGTAGCCACCGTGCCCGCGGGGGACCGGCGAACGGCCCACGGCCTGCCCGTGACGTCGGTCCGGCGGACCGTGGCCGACTGCCTGCGGCACTGCTCGCCCCGCGACGGCCTCGCGGTCCTGGACGCGGCGCTCGCGCGCTCGCCCGATCTTCGGGAGGACGTCGGCCGCGTCCTGGCTGACTGCGAGATCTGGCCGTACTCCGCGAGAGCGCACCGCGTCGTCCGGCTCGGTGACGGACGCCGGGAGTCGCCCCTGGAGTCCTGGTCGGCATGGGAGATGGACGTGCACGGTGTGCCGGCTCCTGAGCCGCAGTTCGTCGTCCGTGACGCCTGGGGCGACTTCGTCGCACGGGTGGACTTCTGGTGGGACGACGTCGCGGTCGCCGGTGAGGCGGACGGTCTGGTCAAGTACGACGTGTCCCGTGGGACAGGTGAGGTCCAGCGCGCGCTGGTGGAGGAGAAGCGCAGGGAGGACCGGCTCCGTGCGCTCGGTATCGAGGTCGTCCGATGGGGCGCCGCCGACCTGGCGCGGCCGGAGCGATGGGCGGCCGACCTGCGGCACCGGCTGGCGCGGCGGTCGCCGCAGCGCCGCATCGGCTGACCCCTTGCTCACCGGTTGCTCGCTTTCCGGCCCCGAAACCGAGCAACCGGTGAGCAAAGCCCGCCGGGGTGAGCAAGAGGGGGTCAGGGGGTAGGGAAGTCGCCGGCGGCGGCGCGCAGGTCGCGCAGCAGCAGGTAGAGCTGCTCGCGGGCCCCCTCCGGCAGGGCGCCCAGCCCG